>NZ_CP019420.1:1830817-2135953 GCF_001984215.1 Mycobacterium sp. MS1601 | reverse complement strand
GCCGCCATCACCGTAGGTGCCCATGACGTCGGGCAGCACCAACCCGATGCGCACCGTCATCCGATGACCCGATTCAAGGCGAGGAACGCGGTGTAGTTGGCAACCACCTCGACGTGCCCCGGTGGGCACGACGCGATGGCGGCCAAGGTGTCATGGACCAGGGTGTGTTCGACGCCGGCGTAGCCGAGTCGGACCGCGAGGTCGGTGCCGCGTTCACCGGCAGCGACCACTGGAGTCGTGTTGAAGTGCGCTTCGAACTCCTCGAACCGCACATCCCACAGCCAGGACAGATCCTCGCCGTCGGGCACCTGCCCGTTCACCGCGATCACCACGCCCGCAGTCTGCTTGTCGATCATCGACAGCGCCTCCTGCCAGCCGGCGGGATTCTTGGCCAGCAGCACCCGCACGGTGTGCGCGCCCACCCGTACGGTTCGGTAGCGGCCCGCCACCTCGTCCACCAGTGACACCGCTGCCACCGCCTCGGCAGGCGACGCGCCCAACGCCACTGCCGCAGCGACGGCCTGGGCGGCATTGCCCCGGTTCACCGTGCCGGGCAGCGCCAGGGACATCGGCAAGACCAGCCCGTCGGGTCCGTACAGCGAGTCGTCGTCGTACCACCACTGCGGGCTGGGTCGCTTGAAGTCGGTGCCGGTCGAGTGCCAGTCGGACCCGTCGCGGACGATGATCTCGCCGCTGCGCGGGCAGCTCACCGAGTCGTTGGCCCAGCCACCTCCTGCGGCCACCCACACCACGTTCGGGCTGTCGTAGGCCGCCGATGTCATCAACACGTCGTCGCAGTTGGCCACCACCACGGCCGACGGATGCCGGGCCAGCCCCGCGCGCAACGTCCGTTCGATGTGATTGATCTCGCCGACGCGGTCCAGCTGATCGCGCGACAAATTGAGCAGCACGATCACCGCGGGCTCCACCGCATCTGACACGTGCGGCACGTGCATCTCGTCGACCTCGAGTGCAGCCAGACCCGCGGTGCGCTCGGCTGCCAGCGCCGCGATCAGCCCGGCGTCCATGTTGGCGCCTTCGGCATTGGTGGCGACGGGGCCCATGGTGGCCAGCGCCGCGGCCGTCATCCGGGTGGTGGTGGACTTGCCGTTGGTGCCGGTGACCACCACCGAGCGACGGCCACGGCCCAGCTGGCTCAGGATGGAGCGGTCCAGGGTCATGGAGACCAGGCCGCCGATCATGGCTCCGGCGCCGCGCCCGGTCACCCTCGATGCCCAGCGCGCGCCGGCGCCGGCGGCCAAGGCGACACGTCCGCGGGGTGAGATCACCCGGGTGAGTCTAGTTCCGCTGCAGCCTGGCCCTGTGTCCCCGGCCGCATCGGCGACCGGGCTGGATCGACACGGTTTTCCACAGCGCGGCGAAGACCGGGGATTGTCGGAGCCGCGTGCCATCCTGGCTGCGTGAGGCATGAATGGGGCCGACCGGCGGCAGACGCGGGCGAAGGCTGGGTGGTGGTGGATCTCGAGACCACCGGATTCAGCCCCGGTCAGGCCCGCGTCATCAGCATCGCAGCACTGGCCCTGGACAGTGCGGGTCACGTCGAAGAGTCGGTGGTCAGCCTCTTGAACCCGGGTGTCGACCCCGGCCCCACACACGTGCACGGCCTCACCTCGGAGATGCTGGAAGACCAACCCACCTTCGGTGACATCATCACCGACGTCGCCCAGTTGCTCAAAGGACGCACGCTGGTCGCCCACAATGTGGCGTTCGACTACTCGTTCCTGGCTGCCGAGGCTGAGCTGGTCGGCGCCGAACTGCCCACCGAAACCGTGATGTGCACCGTCGAACTCTCCCGTCGACTGGGCCTGGAGCTGGAGAACTTCCGGTTGGAGACCCTGGCCCGGCACTGGGGGGTGGCGCAGCTGCGACCCCACGATGCGTTCGACGACGCCTCGGTGCTGGCCCAGGTGTTGCAGCCGGCGCTGCACCGCGCGCGTGATCGTGGCATCTGGTTGCCGATCCGCCCGGTTACCCGCCGCACGTGGCCCAACGGACGCGTCACCCACGACGAGCTGCGCCCGCTGAAGATGCTGGCCGCCCGGATGCCCTGCCCGTACCAGAACCCGGGCCGCTACGTCAGTGGCCGTCCGCTGGTACAGGGCATGCGGGTGGCCCTGTCGTCGGAGGTTCGCCGCACCCACGAGGAGCTGGTGGAGCGCATCCTGGCTGCCGGGCTGGCGTACTGCGACTCGGTGGATCCCGAGACGTCACTGGTGATCTGCAACGAGGCCACCCCTGAGCAGGGCAAGGGCTTCCTGGCCCGTGAACTCGGTGTGCCCGTCGTTTCGGACGTCGAGTTCATGGAGCGCGTGACCGGTGTCGTCGGTGGCACCGGCGTGGATCAGTTCACCGATGCCACCGTCGACGGTGACCAGTTCGCTCTTTTCTGAGGCAGCGTCGTCAGCTGACCGGAGGGCCGTTGAAGACATCCCAGACGAACCCGATTGCGGCGCCTATTGGCCCTGCCTTGCGCGCCACCTTGACGGCCGTGTCCACGGCCTCGCCCACCGGCTTGAGGGCTTTCACCACATTGTCTGCCGCCTGCGCCAAACCACCTAAAGCGACTCGGGCGATTCGGCCTGCATCTTCGACTCTTTTCGCAATGTCGCGCTGTACCTGCTTGAGGCCCAGTTCGATGGCTGACGGTATCTCGCGGACGATGTGGCCGACGCCTGTCCAGAAGTCATCCCATGGTGACCGAGCACCTCCGCCGGTGCTCGGAACATACGGTGGCAGACCGGTATTGATTACCGACACCGTATTCGAGCTGTTGTTCGCGGTGTAGATGCGCGTTCCGTCCGGACTCACCGCCAGACCGTCTGGCCAACCACCCACGGCGATCGGATTGCCCACGACGGAATAGGTGGAGCCATCGATCACCGATACCGTGTCGTCGGCAGCGTTGGTGACATAGATGTACTTGCCGTCGGGGCTGAATCTCACGCCATCGGGAAAACCGCCGACGGTGATCGTGGCGACGACCATGCCGGCTGCGGTATCAATCACCGACACCGAATTGCTGCGAGAATTGCCGACATAGACTCGGGAGCCGTCGGGGCTGAAGTCCAACCAGAGCGGACCGCTGCCAACTTCGATCGTGGCGGTGACGGTGTTGGTTGCGGTGTCGATAACCGACACCGTGTTGCCATTCGCGTTGGTGACGTAGGCGTGCGTACCTGGGGGGCTGACCTCCACCCGGAGGGGGAAATCGCCGACAGGGACGGTGGCGATCGTCGCCAATGTGGCAGTGTCGATGACCGACACCGAGCCGTCGCCGGAATTGGTCACGTACACGCGTCGGCCGTTCGGGCTAACCGCCAAGCCGTTGGGATCCGACCCCACAGGGATGGTGGCGATGACGGCATAACTGGTGGTGTCGACCACCGTGACGGTGTGGTTCGTGCTGACGTAGATACGGTTGTTGTCTGGGCTCACCGCGACGACACTGTCGCTGCTAATGACATCGAGCTGGATGGTGGCCAGCACATTGTTGGTGGCGGTATCGATCACCGTCACGGAGTGCTCGCCGGCGTTGGTGGTGTAGAGGCGCTTGCCGTCGGAGCTGATCTCCACCGAGATCGGACCTGCACCCACGGCGATACTCTCGATCACGGCGGGCGCGGAGTCCGCGACGGCGGCCGTTTGTACGGCAGCGTGGGTGTACTCCACCTCGACGTTGCGGGAGTCGAGTTCGGTGATCTCTCGGCGCTGAACGCCGGCCATCACCGCCACCACACCTGCCCCTTCCAGAGGAACCCCGGGCTCCGAGGGCTCCGAGGGCTCCGAGGGCTCCGAGGGCACTGACAGCGCGTCGACGTCGACGGACGGCGGCGTATCGGGTTCGTCCTCGGCGGGTTCATCTGACGCTGCCTCGACAGCGTGGATTGCTGTATCTGCCGAGGTACCCTCGACGTCCTTGCCAGAGCCGAAGCGCTTCTCCGCCGGGGTCTCCGAGGTGTCCGTGTCGGCCTCCGCATCGGCGTCCGAACTCTGGGATCCGTCGTGATTAGACGGTCGATCCCCGGCGCGGTCGTCGCTGTCCTTAGAGTCGGACGCAGGGTCCGACGCAGCGTCACCGGTGGAAGTGCTGCTGGTGGAGTCGGCGGATGTGCCTGTAGCGGAATCCTCGGCGTGCGCCACACCGGTACCCACGGCAAGTGCTGCGCCGATACCGAGTGTGACGGCACCGGCACCTAACCATCGATAGGGTTCCCGTGCCCCCGCCCGCTTCGCGTGCTTCTCAGATCGTCGGTTGCCCATCGGTGATTCCTCCGCCCCGCGCAATGCATGGTGCTGTCGCTGAGGTGGTTGTATCAGGCCTCCGGCTGCCTGGTGCACCGTGACGTTAGTATCTGACAGAATTCGTCCGATCGACCGACAGAGCGGCCGGCTGACTAGCCCCGCGCGGCGGCGCGGTTCACGGCCGAGACCACAGCCCGCAGTGACGCGGTGGTGATCGACGTCGCGATGCCCACTCCCCAGACCGTCTTGCCGCCGATGGACGCCTCGACGTAGGCGGCGGCCTGGGCCTCTTCGCCGGAAGACATGGCGTGCTCGGAGTAGTCCAGGACGTTGACGTCAAAACCGATGGCGCCCAGCGCATCACAGAACGCTGCCAGCGGGCCGTTGCCGGCGCCGACGATCTCGCGCTCTTCGCCGTCGACCTTCACCGTGGCGGTGATGGTGTCGGTACCGCCGTCGACCTCAGCGGCATCCACCTTCTGGCGCATCCGCTCCAGCGGCCGGATGGGCTTGAGGTACTCCTCGGAGAAGGCGTCCCACATCACCTTCGGCGACACCTCGCCGCCTTCACCGTCGGTGATCTTCTGGATCGCCTGGCTGAACTCGATCTGCAGTCGCCGCGGCAGCGCCAGACCGTGGTCGGCCTTCATGATGTACGCGACGCCACCTTTGCCGGACTGCGAGTTCACCCGAATGACGGCCTCATACGTGCGGCCGACGTCCTTGGGATCGATGGGCAGGTAGGGCACCTGCCACAGGATGTCGTCTACGTCGGCTTCCGCCTCGTCGGCGGAGACCTTCATGGCGTCCAGGCCCTTGTTGATGGCGTCCTGGTGGCTGCCGGAGAACGCCGTGTA
This sequence comes from Mycobacterium sp. MS1601, assembly GCF_001984215.1. NCBI lineage: Bacteria > Bacillati > Actinomycetota > Actinomycetes > Mycobacteriales > Mycobacteriaceae > Mycobacterium > Mycobacterium sp. MS1601. The sequence goes on along the minus strand of NZ_CP019420.1, from coordinate 2,130,833 downwards.
GACCAGGTCACCGCCGTAGGGATGACGCTCGTGCACAGGCAGTTGGTTGCAGTATTCGACGGTACGGCGGATCTCGTCGATGTTGGAGAAGTCGATTTGCGGGTCGACGCCGCGGCTGAACAGGTTCAGTCCCAGCGTCACCAGGCACACGTTGCCGGTGCGCTCGCCGTTGCCGAACAGACAGCCTTCGATACGGTCGGCGCCGGCCTGGTAGCCCAGCTCGGCGGCGGCCACGGCGGTGCCGCGGTCATTGTGCGGGTGCAGGCTCAGGATGATCGAATCCCGCGGCGCCAGATGGCGATTCATCCACTCGATCGAGTCGGCGTAGACGTTGGGGGTGGCCATCTCCACAGTGGCGGGCAGGTTGACGATCAGCGGCACCTCGGGGGTGGGTGCCACGATCTCGGCGACGGCGTTGCACACCTCGACGGCGTACTCCAGCTCGGTGCCGGTGTAGGACTCCGGCGAGTACTCGAAGCGCCATTGGGTGTCGGGGTACTTCTTGGCCTCGTCGACGCACATGCGGGCGCCGTCGGTGGCGATCTTCTTCACCGCGTCACGATCGGCGCGGAACACCACCCGGCGCTGCAGGATCGACGTCGAGTTGTAGAAGTGCACGATGGCGCGCGGGGCGCCCTGGCAGGCCTCGAATGTGCGGGTGATCAGCTCGGGGCGGCACTGCGTCAGCACCTGGATGGTGACGTCGTCGGGGATGGCGCCCTGCTCGATGATCTCGCGGACGAAATCGAAGTCGGTCTGCGACGCCGACGGGAAGCCGACCTCGATCTCCTTGTAGCCCATCCGGACCAGCAGGTCGAACATGCGCCGCTTGCGCTGTGGGCTCATCGGGTCGATCAGCGCCTGGTTGCCGTCACGCAGGTCGACGGCACACCATGACGGAGCGGTGGTGATCACCTTGTCCGGCCATGTGCGGTCCGGCAGGGCGACGTCTTCCACTTCTTCGGCGAAGGTGCGGTACCGGCTCACCGGCATCGAGGATGCGCGCTGGGTGTTCCAGGCGGGCTGGCCGGGGTTGGGGGCACCGGCGGGGGTGTTGATGGTGCGTACCGAGCTGAAGGCATCGGTCGAGGGGTTGAAATTCTCGGTCATGGGTTTGCTCCGGATTCGTCTGGATTGACATCAGACCGGCGCATCGCGAAACACCCGCGACGGGAGGCCAGTCTGGATCAGACCCCGTCGCGGCGTCCGAGAAGGAGCACCCGCTGCACGAGCCCACTGTACCGCTGTCTCCCGCGCTGCCAAAACCCACCTCCAGCTGCCAGACTGTGACCGTGAAGTGGCTGGGGGGCGGTCTGCTGGCCGCGGCCCTGCTCAGCGGGTGCGGTGCCGTCAGTGGGGTGCCCCTGCCGGCGGCTGACGACCCGACGGTTTTCTTCGACGGCCCGGCGGCGTCCTTCGGGCAGCGGGTGAGTTCGCCCGACAGGATCCGGCTGACGTACCTACGCGCACTGCGCCGCATCGACGTCTGCGGGCTGGTGGACCGCGCAGCATTGTCGCGAGTGGGTGAAATCCAGTCGTTGGGTTCACTTTTCGCGCTGAATCAGTGCGACGTCGAAGTCAAGGTGCCGGGCCGCGCGGCGCCCAGTTACATCAGCGCGGCCCTCGAACTCACGACGCCGCACGGTCCGGAGATTCTCACTGTCGAGAGCCTGCCGGTATCGGAGGCGTACGACGGAGCCTGTGAGTACCTGATCCCGGTGAACCTGGCCGACCTGCCCGGTGCCAGTCCGCTGTTCGGGCCCGAGCAACCCCATCTGCGGGTCAGCATGGTCGCCGAATCCGACTGCGCCACGGTGCGCCGCGTGGCGTCGGTGATCGCCGAACGCGTGGCCGGGGGGTCGCTGCCGGTGCGTGATGGCGCCGCCGCGTACACCACTGCACTGGCCGAGCGTGATCCCTGCGAGATCCTCGCCGCGTTGCCTGCCGGGGACATCGGCTATTGGAACGTCCCGGGCACCGGTCCGTACCGCTGCGAGTTCGGGATCGACAGCGGCCCGGACGGCGGCACGGTACCGATGGTGCTGTCATTGCGGCCGCGGCTGGTCGACGCCGCTGTCGAGGGTCGCGAGCACACCGGCGCCGACGTCTATCTGGATCGCCGGTCCTGTTCGGCACTGGTGTTCGTCGGCCCGGACCTGCAGCGGCGCCTCGGCAACGGCGCCCTGGCGGACACCGGCGACATCTCGATCAGGCCGACCGTGGAGGTCAGCGGCAAGCAAGCACCGTGTACCGGAAACACCCTCGCAGAACAGGTGGCCGTTCGAGCCGCCGGGCTGTTCCGATGACGCGTGGCGCCGGGCCACCGCTACAGTGGCGCCGGTGAGAAGCCTGGACCGACGCTGGTGGGTGGCGATCGCTGCCGTCGCCGTCGTAGTGGTGGCGATCGTGGTGTCGGAGCTCTTCTACCGCGGGACATCCGAGGAGTGCCGCCCGGTGGTGGACCTGCTGGAGTTCAACAAGGCCCAGAGTGAGCAGATCGCCTCGCATGCCTCAGACGGTCTCCCGACGGTCGCCGAGGACGCGGCTTATCAGCAGTGGGCGGATGGACTGGCGCAGCGCGCCCAGCAGATCAACGACCCCAATCTGAGCGGCACTGCGATCCGGTTGGCGGACCTGGCCTCCCAGTTCGTCTCCAAGCTGCCGCTGATGCGGGCCGCGGCCGAAACGCACAGCCCGGGTGCGCCCACTCCGGACGTGGTCAACGACATGAACTTCCTCAATGCCCGGATCAGTCAGGAAACGGCGGAACTGACCGCCGCATGTGTCAACTGACGGTCAGAGCGGCCAGTTGAGAACGACCTCCGACAGGGGGCGACGGCTACGTGGACGACTGTCTCGCTCGACGATCTCTTCGGGCACCTGCGAGTAATCGCCCAGGCGGCCGACGGCGACGATGGCCAGCGGGGCCAGCCCGTCGGCAAGGTCGAAGGTCTGCCGAGCGCCGTCGACGTCGAAGCCGGCCATCGGGTGCACCTGCAGACCGCGTGATACCGCCTCGATGGCCAGGTTCGCCATCGCCGCACCCGCGTCCACCCGGGCGTACTGGGCGGTGTTGGCGTCCTCGCCGTCGTCGGCGCACACCAGGATCAGGGCGCTGGCGGCCTTGGCGTAGGCGTTGCCGCGCCGCAACTGCGCCGCCAGATCGTCGAACGGCCTCTCGCCGCGTCGGCCCACCACGAAGCGGACCGGTTGCCGTGCACCCCAGGTCGCAGCCCATCGCGCGGCCTCGAGCAGCGCCAGCAGATCAGTGTCGTCGATTACGGCCTCGGGGTCGAAGGCCCGGGGACTCCAGCGCGCGGCGATGTCGGGGTGAATCGGGACGCCGGTGAGGGCTGACCGGTCGGTGGGCTGCTCAGGCATCATGGCGAGGTTACCGGCGGGAAAAACCACGTGCTCTCCTCCCTTATCCTTGTTGGGATCAAGACTCCGGTGTGGAAGGGCAGACAGTGGCGCTCGTCGTGCAGAAATACGGCGGATCCTCGGTGGCAGACGCCGAGCGGATCCGACGCGTCGCCGAGCGCATCGTCGAGACCAAGAAGGCGGGCAACGATGTCGTCGTGGTGGTCTCGGCAATGGGCGACACCACTGATGACCTGCTGGACCTGGCCAAGCAGGTGTCTCCGGCGCCGCCGGCTCGCGAGCTCGATCTGCTGCTGACCGCGGGTGAGCGCATCTCCAATGCGCTGGTTGCCATGGCCATCGAGTCTCTCGGTGCGCAGGCCCGCTCGTTCACCGGGTCGCAGGCCGGTGTGGTCACCACCGGCACCCACGGCAACGCCAAGATCATCGATGTCACGCCCACCCGACTGCGTTCGGCGCTCGACGAGGGCCACATCGTGCTGGTCGCCGGCTTCCAGGGCGTCAGTCAGGACACCAAGGATGTCACCACGCTGGGCCGCGGCGGCTCCGATACCACCGCGGTAGCGGTGGCCGCGGCGCTGGGCGCCGATGTCTGCGAGATCTACACCGACGTCGACGGGGTGTACACCGCCGATCCGCGCATCGTCCCCAATGCCAAGAAGCTCGACACCGTGAGCTTCGAGGAGATGCTGGAGATGGCGGCGTGCGGCGCGAAGGTGCTGATGTTGCGCTGCGTCGAGTACGCCCGCCGTTATGACCTGCCCATCCACGTCCGTTCGTCGTACTCCGACAAGCACGGCACCATCGTCAAAGGATCGATCGAGGACATCGCCATGGAAGACGCCATTCTCACCGGAGTTGCCCACGACCGCAGCGAGGCCAAGGTCACCGTTGTCGGTCTGCCCGACGTACCCGGATATGCGGCCAAGGTGTTCCGCGCCGTTGCCGACGCCGACGTCAACATCGACATGGTGCTGCAGAACATCTCCAAGATCGAAGACGGCAAGACCGACATCACCTTCACCTGTGCTCGCGACAACGGACCCGGCGCGGTGGAGAAGTTGACGTCGCTGCAGAGCGAGATCGGCTTCACCCGGGTGCTGTACGACGACCACATCGGCAAGGTGTCGCTGATCGGTGCCGGTATGCGCAGCCATCCCGGCGTCACCGCGAAGTTCTGCGAGGCGCTGGCCGAGGTGGGCGTCAACATCGACCTGATCTCGACCTCCGAGATCCGAATCTCGGTGCTGGTCAAGGACACTGAACTGGACAAGGCCGTCGCGGCACTGCATGAGGCGTTCGGTCTCGGCAGTGACGAAGAGGCTGTCGTCTACGGCGGAACGGGACGCTAGAAATGGTCAACATCGCAGTAGTGGGTGCCACCGGCCAGGTGGGCCAGGTCATGCGGACCCTGCTGGAGGAGCGTGACTTCCCGGCCGACGGCGTGCGGTTCTTCGCCTCGGCGCGCTCGGCGGGCAAGAAGCTGAGCTTCCGCGGTCAGGAGATCGAGGTCGAGGATTCCGAGACCGCTGACCCGTCGGGTATCGACATCGCGCTGTTCTCCGCCGGAGCCACCATGAGCCGGGTGCAGGCACCGAGGTTCGCCGCGGCAGGCGCTGTGGTGGTGGACAATTCGTCGGCGTGGCGCAAGGACCCGGATGTGCCGTTGGTGGTCTCGGAAGTCAACTTCGACAGGGATGCGGGTAACCGCCCCAAAGGCATCATCGCCAACCCGAACTGCACCACCATGGCTGCCATGCCGGTGCTCAAGCCGTTGCACGACGAGGCGGGCCTGACCCGGCTGATCGTGTCCAGCTACCAGGCGGTGTCCGGCAGCGGGCTGGCCGGGGTGGAGGAACTGGCGTCGCAGGCACGTGCGGTGATCGATGGTGCCGAGCAGTTGGTGCACGACGGATCGGCGCTGGAGTACCCGGCGCCGGTGAAATACGTTGCGCCCATTGCGTTCAACGTGATCCCGCTGGCCGGCTCGCTGGTCGACGACGGAACTGGTGAGACCGACGAGGATCAGAAGCTGCGCAACGAGAGCCGCAAGATCCTCGGTATCCCGGAGCTGCTGGTCTCTGGCACTTGTGTCCGGGTTCCGGTGTTCACGGGTCACTCGCTGAGCATCAATGCCGAGTTCTCCCAGCCCATCACGCCGGACCGGGCCCGTGAGCTGCTGGCCGACGCGGCGGGTGTGAAGCTGACCGACGTGCCGACGCCGCTGGCGGCTGCCGGAGTCGACGAGTCGCTGGTGGGTCGCATCCGCCAGGATCCGGGTGTGCCCGACGGCCGGGGGCTGGCCTTGTTCGTCTCCGGAGACAATCTGCGTAAAGGTGCGGCGCTCAACACCATACAGATCGCCGAATTGCTGGCCGCGCAACTGTAGAACCTCTCGACCGCCGCTACGGCGGCGCATTGCCCACGACCGTGACCTGACTTGTCCAGGTCACGGTCGTTGTGTTTGCTGCCGGCACCACCAACGGTCAGTATCTGCACCCGGGTCCAGAGCACATCCGCATTGCACAGACTGAACGCAGTGAACAGGGCTGGGAGAGTCTGGGGCGCCAGCCAATGGCCATGTGGCCCCTGCATCGGTCGCCGGTCCGACATTACAGTAGCTGCGTGAGCTCGAAGGCTGTGGTTGTGACGATGGCTGTGCTGCCGCTGCTGGTGGGTCCGGTTGCGCACGCCGCGCCGGAGGTCGGCTTGCCCGCGCTGCAGCCCGGACAGGTGGTCCGCATCGGCCCGATTGCCGGAACGGGCACGCCGACAGCTGATTACGGCATCGGGGCCACTGATCTGTGTGAATTCATGGAGTTCACCACTGAGCTGCTGCAGGTGTGTGGTGACAGCTTCGCCGGTCAGGGGGTTGGCTTCGGCGGCTGGTACTCACCGGTGGCGCTGCACGTTGACGGCGCGTCGCTCGACGAGCCGGGAGGTGTGCGCTACACCGGGGTCAGTGGTGTGCACACCCCGCTGCTCGCTGACTCGACCCCACCAGGTTCGTCGCAGCTGCCCGCCGGCGTCGTGTCGATCAATCGGGAGAACTGGCTGATGGTGACCACCACCGCCAGCCTGCGACCGCAGTCCTCGCGATTGGTGAAAGCCGAAGCTGCGCAGGATCATTGGGTCACGGTGCCCGGGTCGGAACGCGACGCGGGCTACGCGCAGGGGCGGCAGTCCCAGATCAGTGGCTATTACGACCCCATCCCGAGGCCGGATTCGGAGACCGGTTGGGTGTACATCGTGACCAACAACTTCGACCGCAGTGCGCCGGTGACGTTGTATCGGGTGCCGCCGGCGGAGTTCACCGACCGGGCACGGTGGCAGGGCTGGTCGCCCGCGGGTTGGGGGACGCCGCCTGCACCGTTGTGGGGTGACCGCATCGGTGAGATGAGTGTGCGCCAACTCGACGGCAAGACGGTGCTGTCGTACTTCAACGCCAGCACCGGCAACATGGAGATCCGAGTGGCCGACGATCCCACCGGTCTGGGCCAGGCGCCGGTCACCACCGTGGTGCGCGCCTACGCTTGGCCGGAACCTGCCGAGAGCCTGCCGCCGCCGGAAGTCAACCAACTGGCTCAGCCGTACGGCGGCTATATCGCCCCGGGTTCGACCCTGGAGGAGGTGCGGGTGTTCGTCAGCCAGTGGAACACCGAGTCGCGCGAGCGAGCCCCGTATCGGGTGATCCAGTTCGCGGTCAATCCCCTTCGCTGACGGCGAGGCACAAGACGAAGCCCCGCATCGCTGAGTGCTGGTCTCTCAACACTCGCGTTGCGGGGCTTCGCTGGGCCATGCTCTGGATTGTGCGTCGATAGAGCAGCGGGGCCCACCGTGCGGATAGCCGTCCCGTCTCCGGACAAACCGATTACTTCGTGAAGACGTCTTTCACCTTGTCGGCGGCGTCCTTGACGCCGGCCTTGGCCTGGTCGAGCTTGCCTTCGTTCTCGGTGCTCTTGTCGCCAGTCGCTTTGCCGAGGCCTTCCTTGACCTTGCCGCCGAGGTCGTCGATCTTGTTTTCGGCGCTCATGGAATTCTCCTTCATCGCTGATGGTGGAAACCGGCTCGTGCTGAACCTGGCTCAGGGATACCTCCCCAAGCCCGGAGTTGAAACACGTTTCTACTGTGAGATGGATCGAGCTGCTCACAGCCACCGCATAGCCGGGACCTAGCCCACGCTGGGGTCGACACGAGCATCATCGAAGGCATGAGTGAAACATCAGAACCGGCAACCCAGCCCGTCGCCCCGGTAGCCACCTCACCTGCGACCGAGACAGTGGTGGTCGCCCAGGAGCCAAAGTCGAATCGGGTGGTCCAGGCCGCTGCCTGGGTGGGCATCGTGGCCGGCGTGGTGTTCATCGTGGCTGTGGTCTTCTTCTCCGGATTCATCCTCGGCAAGCAGTCCGGCCCGCGAATCCCGAACTTCGAAGGGCCTCGCCCACACCATGAGATGCTGTTCCGCGACGGCCCGCCCGGACCGCCGATGATGCGTCCGGGTCAGGGGATGGAAGGTCCCGGACCAGGCAATATCGGACCCGGGCCGGTGTCGCCGCCGCCGAGTCCGCCGCAGCGTCCCTGACTTCGTGTGAACGGGCTGTTTTGGGGTAACCCCTCCGGGCGTGGACAGCCCACCACGAGCTAGGGAGACGAAGCCTTGTCCGAGCAGAAGATCGCGACCACCGACGGGGGTGCTCCGGTACCGAGTGTGGAGCACTCACTGTCGGTGGGACCAGACGGCCCATTGCTGCTGCAGGATCACTACCTGATCGAGCAGATGGCCAATTTCAACCGCGAACGCATCCCGGAGCGCCAGCCGCACGCCAAGGGCGGGGGTGCGTTCGGGCATTTCGAGGTCTCAGGCGATGTCAGCAAGTACACCAGGGCGGCATTTTTGCAGCCGGGCGCCAAGACCGACACCCTGATCAGGTTTTCGACGGTGGCCGGCGAGCGTGGCAGCCCAGACACCTGGCGTGATCCCCGCGGCTTTGCGCTGAAGTTCTACACCTCCGAGGGCAACTTCGACATGGTGGGAAACAACACCCCGGTCTTTTTCCTGCGGGATCCGATGAAGTTCCAGAATTTCATCCGCAGCCAGAAGCGCATGCAAGCCACCAATCTCCGTGACCACCACATGCAGTGGGACTTCTGGACGCTGGTGCCGGAATCGGCGCACCAGGTGACGTGGCTGATGGGAGACCGTGGCATCCCGAAGTCGTGGCGCCACATGAACGGCTACTCCAGCCACACCTACAGCTGGGTCAATGCCGATGGCGAACTCTTCTGGGTCAAGTACCACTTCAAGACCGACCAGGGCGTCGAGTTCATGACCCAGGACGAGGGCGACCAGATGGCCGGTGAGGACGGCGACTACCACCAGCGTGATCTCTACGACTCGATCCAGGGTGGCAACTTCCCGAGTTGGTCGCTGAAGGTGCAGATCATGCCGTTCGAGGAGGCAAAGACATACCGCTTCAACCCCTTTGACCTCACCAAGGTGTGGCCGCACGGAGACTACCCATTGATCGACGTCGGCAAGCTGGTGCTGGATCGCAATGTCGAGGACTACCACGCGCAGATCGAGCAGGCGGCCTTCGAGCCCAACAACATCGTTCCCGGCACCGGCTTGAGCCCGGACAAGATGCTGCTGGCGCGCGGGTTCTCCTACGCCGACGCGCACCGTGCCCGGCTCGGGGTCAACTACAAGCAGATCCCCGTCAACGAACCCCACGTCGAGGTGCACAGCTACAGCAAGGACGGAGCGATGCGGATTCGCAACGCAACAGATCCGGTGTATGCACCGAACTCGATGGGAGGACCGGTGGCCGATGCGCGGCGTGCTGCCGAAGCGCACTGGGTCTCCGACGGTGACATGGTGCGGACGGCATACACACTGCGAGCCGAGGATGACGACTGGGGTCAGGCCGGCACACTGGTGCGCGACGTGCTCGACGACGATCAACGAGACCGACTGGCGCAGAACATCATCGGCCACGTCTCCAAGGGTGTCAAGGAGCCGGTGCTGTCACGGGTGTTCGAGTACTGGCGCAACGTCGACCCCGATCTGGGTAAGAAGATCGAGGACGGCGTGCGTAATCCGAGTTAGCGGTCCTGACCGGCGTACGGCAGCAGCGCCATCTCGCGCGCGTTCTTGATCGCGGTAGCGACTTGGCGCTGCTGCTGCACTGTCAGTCCGGTGACGTTACGTGAGCGGATCTTGCCCTTCTCGGAGATGAACACTCGCAGAGCGTTGGTGTCCTTGTAGTCAACGGACTCCAGGCCCATGCTCTTCAGTAGATTCTTCCTGGGCCGCTTGGTATCCGGGGCGGGGCGGGGTCTGCGAGCCATCACCAGCTCGACTTCCGGACGCCGGGCAGTTCGCCCCGGTGGGCCATTTCGCGCACCCGGACGCGGGACAACCCGAACTTGCGCAGATGTCCGCGTGGGCGGCCGTCGGCGACGTCGCGGTTGCGCACGCGGACCGCACTGGCATCTCTGGGCTGGCGAGCCAGCTCGGCCTGAGCTTGGGCCCGCTGTTCGGCAGAGGTGTTCGGGGACTTGATGATCCGCTTGAGCTCGGCGCGCCGCTCCGCGTAGCGGGCCACGATCACCCGGCGTTGCTCGTTCTTGACGATCTTGGACAGCTTGGCCACGGATCAGCGCTCCTCGCGGAATTCGACGTGGCGGCGCACCACCGGGTCGTACTTGCGGATGACCAGGCGGTCGGGATCGTTTCGGCGGTTCTTGCGTGTCACGTAGGTGTAGCCAGTGCCGGCGGTCGAGCGCAGTTTCACCACCGGCCGGATGTCGGTGCTCTTGGATGCCATCAGATCTTCTGCCCTTCGTTGCGTAACCGGGCCACCACGGATTCGATGCCGTCGCGGTCGATCACTTTCATGCCTTTTGTGCTGACCCGCAGCCGGATTCGGCGATCTTCCGACGGCAGGTAATACGTCTTGAGTTGGATGTTCGGGGTCCAGCGCCGACGTGTGCGCCGGTGTGAATGCGACACGGTGTTCCCGAACGCCGGTGCGCGTCCGGTGACCTGGCAGATCGCGGACATCAGTCCGTCACCTCACTTATTGAGAATCGTTTTCGACAAGCGTCGCAGTGCACTGTAACGTGAACGCCGGTCAGATGAAAATGATTCCCGATAATGGAGGTGGGTATGCGGACGCCGGTGGTGCTGGTCGCGGGTCTGGGTGACGCCGATGCGACGACGGGGGTACTGCTGCAGCAGTCGGGGACACTGGCGGTGACGCACCGATTCGACGGCCATGTCGTCCGGCGCAGCCTGACCACCAGTCAGCATGGCATCCTGACCACTGCGGAAGCGGCGCTGGAACTGGCACACGGCTGCGTCTCCTGCACCATCCGCAACGATCTGTTGATCCTGCTGCGCAGGCTGCATCGCCGCGAGGACGTGGCCCGCATCGTTGTGCAACTGCCGCCGGAGATGGAACCCGAGCCGGTGTGCTTCGCGATCAACCGCGTGCCGGTGCGAGTCGGACCCGGCTACCTCGACGGGCCGGCCGCACGTGATGTTCGAATCCATGCCGTCGTGGTCTGCATCGACGCCGACACCTGGTTGGCCAAGTCGCTCGGTGACGAGGAGCTGCCCGACGGCCGCACCGAGGCTCAGGTGGTGGTGTGCCAGGCGGAGTTCGCGGACGTGCTGGTGGTGGAGCGTCCGCAGCCGGTAGAGCTCGCGGTGCTGCGGCGGCTGTCGCCCAGGGCGCGGATCACCAGCGGCGCCGACCGTGTGGAGATGGCGCTGGCCAACCTGGAACCGGACAGCCGTTGCGGGCGCAGCGATCATCCGCACGGGCCGCTGCTGGCGGGGCAGCCGCCCTTGGCGGCCGAGGGGCCGGTGAAGCTGGTCGAGTTCACCGCACGACGCCCGTTCCACCCCCGTCGCCTACACGACGCCCTGGACCGGCTGCTCGACGGTGTGGTTCGCGCAAGAGGGCGGCTGTGGCTGGCCAACCGCTCCGAGCATGCCATGTACCTCGAGTCCGCAGGTGGGGGGCTTCGGGTGAGCAACGCCGGGAAGTGGCTGGCGGCAATGACTTCCAGTGAGGTGGCCTACGTGGACCCGGAACGCCGTGCGTTTGCCGACCTGATGTGGGAATACCGCTTCGGCGACCGGCACACGTCGATGGCCGTACTGGTCTGTGGCGCCGACCCCGCAGAAATACTGGCTTCGTTACACAATGCGCTGCTCACCGATGACGAGATGAACCGGCCGAACGGCTGGACCGACTACGAGGATCCGTTCGGTGACTGGCATGCCGAACCCTGCTCCGACGCAACGACATCCGATCTGGCTACCGAAGGCCTACGCACCTCCGAAGGAGACCGATGAAAGCAGATATCCATCCCGACTACCACCCGGTGGTCTTCCAGGATGCCACCACCGGCAAGACATTCCTCACCCGATCGACGGTCACCAGCACTCGCACCATCGAATGGGAAGGGCACACCTACCCGTTGGTGATCGTCGACGTCACCTCCGACTCCCATCCGTTCTGGACCGGGGGAACCCGCATCCTCGACAAGGCGGGACAGGTGGAGAAGTTCCGCAAGCGATTCGGGGAACGCCGAAAGCCCTGAGACGGAAGCGTCTCAACCCATGTGATCTGCAAGGTGCGACTGTACGCAGTGGCGAAACGCTGTCAGCAGGGCGTTGCGGTCTTCTTCACGAGTGACCAGCACGACATGGCTGGGGTCAACGCCGAGCAGGGGAATCATCACAACATCGGGGCGTAGGCGGACGGTGGCCGGCACGATCGCCACAGCCTCTCCGGTGGCGACGAATTCCATCTTGTCCTCGGGTGCACGAGCCAAGGGCCCGGTGGGGGCAGCTCGTCCGTCGGGGCGGGGATCGATGCGCCAGAACGCGTTCCATGCAGCGTCTGACACCTGGGGCATTGGTTCGTCGGCGATGTCGTCGATGGTGACCGCCGCGCGGCCGGCCAGGCGATGGCCGACGGACACCACAAGGGCACGCGGCTCGGCAAACAAGATCGTCTGGTGTAACCCGCTGGTGCTCACTGGCGTACGCGTGACCACAGCGTCCACGCTGTGATCGAGCAGTGCTTCGCGAGGCCGGTCCCAACCTACGTGCAAGGTGTGGACCTCGCTGTCCGGAGTCCACTGCCGCAGCGCCTGTACGGCCGGGGTGATGAGCAGGTCGCCGGTGTATCCGATAGTGATCCGGCTCGGTTCCGCAGCGCGCGCGGCGGCTGCAGCCCGATTGGCGGAGTGCAGAAGTGCGATGGCATGGGGTAGGAACGCCTCGCCCGCTTCGGTGAGCCGGCTTCCGCGGGGGGTGCGGTCGAAGAGTCGGACGCCGATCTGCCTCTCCAAGCTGCGGATCTGCCGGCTCAGCGAGGGCTGAGTGATGTGCAACTGCTCGGCGGCGCTCGTGAATCGGCGTTGCTCCGCCAGGACGGTGAAGTACCGCACCAGCCGCATGTCGAGATCCAGCCTCGCCGGCCCATCGTCCACTCCAGCAGGGTACCGGGGTAGTCGGCGTCGTCGCGCTGACGTGCGGTTATGCCCGAATCGGATGGTGCGATACGGATCAGGCTTTGGATGTGAGCCGGTCCAACACTGCATGGTGGGGGTCCGTGCAGTGTTGAAGGAGAACTCACCGTGCTCAAGGACTTCGCCGGCAAGACCGTTCTGATCACCGGATCGACCAGCGGCATCGGCCGAGAAGCTGCCTGTCAGTTCGCGGAACGCGGTGCCCGTGTCATCGTCACCGGCCGGAACTCGACCCGCGGTGAGGAGACCGTCGCCGCGATCTCCGACCGCGGTGGGGTGGCGAACTTCCTCCCCGCAGACCTTGGCGCCGCCGATGATGTGCGCTCACTCGCTCGTCAGGCAATCGGCATCGGAGACGGCCACGTCGATGTCCTGGTGAACAACGCCGCCCTCATCACGCGGGAACCCACTACAGATGTCCGCTCGCCTGACTTCAACAGCGTCATGGCCGTCAACGTCCTGGCACCGCTGCTGTTGGTTGGTGCGTTGGCTCCAGGAATGGTCGGACGAGGGCAGGGCGCAATCGTCAATGTCAGCACCATCGTGGCCAACCTCGGCATGTCCGGGTTTCCTCTCTACGGTTCCAGCAAAGCTGCACTGCAGGCACTGACGAAGGCCTGGGCTGCGGAGTTCGGCGCCGCCGGGGTCCGGATCAACACCGTATGTCCCGGGCCAACCCGCACCGAGGCGATGGCCGGCCACGACGACATGCTGGCAGCGACCGCCGCGCAGGCGCCTGCCAACCGCGTTGGCACGCCGCAGGACATCGCGCGGGCTATCGTCTTTCTCGCATCGCCGGAAGCCGGCATGGTCCACGGCGCCCTACTGCCGGTTGATGGTGGCCGACTCGCCGTCTGAAGATCTCGAACCGCCGTCAGTACACGTCGCGGACGTAACGCTTCTCGCGCTTGAGGTCGTTGACGTATTCGGTGGCCTGCTCGTCGGTCATGCTGCCGTGTTCGGCGATGATGTCATGCAGCGCCTTGTCGACGTCCTTGGCCATCCTGGTGGCGTCACCGCAGACGTAGAAATGGCCGCCGTTCTGCAACCACGCGAACAGATCGGCGCCGTGGGTCAGCATCCGGTGCTGCACGTACACCTTTTGGGCCTGATCGCGAGAAAAGGCCAGATCCAGGCGGTTCAGCAGACCCGAGTCGCTCCAGCCGGTCAGCTCGTCGGCATAGATGTAGTCGTGCTCTCGGTGCTGATCTCCGAAGAACAGCCAGTTGTCCCCATTGGCACCGCGGCGTTCCCGCTCTTGCAGGAAGGCGCGGAACGGGGCGATGCCGGTGCCGGGGCCCACCATGATCATCGGCGCGCTGTCGTCGGCGGGCACGCGGAAGGACTTGTTGGGCTGTAGAAAGATCTTGGCTCCCGTACCGCGGTCGGCCAGGAACGTCGAACAGACACCACCACGCTCTCGGCCCGCACTCTGGTAGCGCACCGCGGCGACGGTCAGATGGATGCGGTCGGGGTGGGCAAGCGGGCTCGAGGAGATCGAATACGCCCGGTGCTGAAGCGGTTTGAGCAGTCCGATGAACTCCTCGATACTCAGCTGATCACCGCCGATGCGCAGGATGTCGAGGATGTCCTTGCCCCACAGCCAGCGATCCAACGTCTCCTTCACGCCGCCGCGCAGCACGTAGGAGAACTCCTCGTTCTCGGCGCGGCTCTCCACCTCGCCCAACAGATCCTTCGACGGTGCGCTGATCTCGTAGCGATTCCCCAGCAGCTCGCCAAGGGGTTCCCCGTCCACCAGGGTGTCCACCGACACCCGGAAGTGATCGGCGATTGCTTCCACCAGGGCCGGGTCGTTCTCCGGGATCACCGACAGCGCGTCGCCGGCTTCGTAGGTGATGCCACTGTCGGCAAGCGCGAACTCGAAGTGCCGGATCTCCTTGTCCGACTGCGGTCCCGACAACAAGCGGTTGACAGCCACTTCGGCCGGGAAGGGGTTCTTGCGGGTCCATCCGGAGCGGGCCGCGATGCTGGGCGGCGGTGTGCTGGGTATGCCGCTGGCACCGGTGAGGCTGACCAGACTGCCCACCGCGGACTGCACCCACTCGGCGGCCGGAGCTTCGTAGTCGATATCGCAATCGACGCGCCCCACCAGGCGGGTGGCGCCGAGCTGCTCGAGTCTGGTGTCGAACAGCTTGCCCGCGTGACAGAACCCGTCGTAACTGGTGTCGCCGAGGGCAAGCACCCCGTAGGACACACTCTCCAGCCGCGGTGCGGTGCTGGCTGACAGTGCCTCCCAGAACAATTCGGCGTTGTCGGGCATCTCGCCCTCGCCGTAGGTGGAGGTGACGATCAGCACGTGATTGAGTCCGGCGAACTCGTCGAGTTCGATCTCGTCGAGGCCGCTGACCGTGACGTCGAACCCCTGCAACTTGGCCGCGGCAGCAGCGTCGTTGGCCACTCCCTCGGCGTTGCCGGTCTGCGTGCCGTAGAGGATCCGCAGCGGTGGGCGGGGTCCTTCGACCTCGCCGGTGACCGGCGGCGGCGCCGTCATGTTCATGGCTACACGAGAGTGCAGACCTGCCAGGAATCCCGAGATCCAGGCGCGCTGGTCTTCGTTGAACGGGGCGTCTTCGGGAATGTAGGCGATCTTCATGGGACCTTCACGGGGGTTTTCGCCGCAGTCTCGGGTGCCAATCCCGCTGCGACGGTCGGAATGGTCTTACAGGCGAAGAGCTCCTCGAAGGACGGCAGCCTGCCGATCTTCTCGATGTTCTTCGCGGTCTGGTGCAGGATCCAGCCGTAGGTGCCGGGGCTGTCCATCGACAACACGTTGCGCTGGGTCAACGCTTCCTTGTAGTCGGTGATGCGCTTGTTGGCTATCAGCACCGCGAGGTCCTCGTCGGGGAAGATCTCGATGGCTTCGCGGGCGTACTTCTGCAGCTTGTTGACCAGGAAGAAGTCCTGGGTCAGCACCAGGTTGCGCACCGCCTTGCCGATTCGTGGGTCGGTGACGTCGGTGACACCGGGTGTGCGCACGAGTGCCAGCTGCTGAGCCATGTTCAGCACCGTGTAAGTGTTGAGCAGCGCGAACATCTCCTCGGTGTCCGTGTCGCCGTACCCCGGCACCGATCCGCCGTGCACCAGCTTCTGGTCGCGGTAGGACCTCTTGAACTTGTGCACCTGATAGCCGGCCAGCGCGGTCGCCAGCTCATCGAGCAATTCCTTGCGGGTCTTGGCCGACAGGATGGCATCGGAGTCCTGGTACTGCAGCAGCGCCCGCGGCATCACGAACACGACATGCTGGCGGGTGGTGGCCCAACCTTCCAGCAGCGCCCTGGCTTTGGTGGATCCGGTGGCTTCGGCATGCCATTCCAGCAGCGTGCGCGCGGCGACCTCGTGGAAGGGTGCCTCGCTGATCGGCGCCAGCACCACCGAGTCGGAGCTGACCTTGGTGGCGAGTTCGCCGGCGGGGTCGTACTGGTAGAGGAAGCCGCCGCTCATGCCGTTGGCGACACCCTTGCCGAACTCGCCGATGTTGAACACCGCGCCGTTGGTCATGTATTCGCAGAGGAATTCGCCGACACCCTCGACCACCGCGGTGGCACCCGAGTTGCGCACCGCGAACCGGTCACCGGCCTCACCTTCGACGAACAGCCGTCCTCCGGAGGCACCGAACAACGCGAAGTTGCCCACCAGCACGTTGCCGCCCGGGGTCTCCGCGCCGCCGCCGGGAGAGCGCACCGTGATGGTGCCGCCGCAGGCGCTCTTGCCCACCCCGTCGTTGCAGGTGCCGGTGTGGGTCATGGTCATTCCGTCGTTGCAGAACGCACCGTAGCTCTGGCCCGCGGAGCCGGTGGTGGTGATGAGCACGCTGTCGGGCGCCAGATACCTCCGGCCGCGGTCATCGGTGAACACCGCAGAACCCTGCGCACCTTCGTGATTGAGCATCCGTTCGATGTCGATGGCCAACTGCCCGCCGACGCTCTTGTCGCCGTTGGTCAGCGCCACCGGGTCGAAGGCCACCCCGTCCAGCGACAACCTGCTCAGCAGCGAATCGTCGACCGTGTAGTCCTTCTCCATGTAGATCGGGTTCTCGACCACGAACTCCTCGGCCACCTCCAGCATGGCGCGCAGGTCCAGGCGACCGATGCTGGAGGGATGCTCGAGCAAATGCAGCAGATCGCTGCGGCCGCGGGCGGCGCGCAGTGATGGCAGACCCAGGGTGGCCAGGATCTCGCGCACCTCGTGGGAGATGTTCAGCAGGTACTGCGCCAGTGCTCGTGGATCACCTTCGAACGCTTCGGCATTGGTGGTCAGGCCGGCCGGGCACTTGATGTTGCAGTTCTTGGCCATCACGCACTTGAGCATCATCAGCGCGGTGGTGCCGAACTCGAAGCTGTCGCCTCCCAGCAGCGCGGACTTGATGACGTCACTGGCCGTCTGGTGTGCACCGGAGCAGCGCAGCACCACCTTCTGCCGGATACCGTTGGCGCACAACGCCTGATGGACCTCGGCCACACCGATCTCGGCGGAGCGCCCCGCGTACTTGAGGCTGGTGACAGCCGCTGCGCCGGTGCCGCCGGTGTTGCCCGCGACGTTGATGACGTCCGCACCTGCCTTGGCGACGCCGACGGCGATGGTGCCGATGCCTTCCGACGACACCAGTTTCACGATCACCCGAACCCGGGCGGCCTTGCAGTCGTGGATCAGCTGTGCCAGGTCCTCGATGGAATAGGTGTCGTGATGCGGCGGCGGAGACACCAGCTCGACACCGGGAGTGCCACCGCGCGCCGCGGCGATCTGAACCGTCACCTTGGGTGCCGGAAGCTGGCCGCCCTCACCGGGTTTGGCGCCCTGGCCGATCTTGATCTCGAGCTCACGCAGCATCGGGTCGGCCAGATAGCCCGCCCACACGCCAAAACGGCCGGAGGCGAACTGCTTGATCCGCGAGCCGCGGATGGTGCCGTAGCGGGTGATGTGTTCACCGCCCTCACCGCAGTTGGACAACCCGCCCACCATGTTGGTGCCGTGAGCCACCGCCTCGTGGGCCGGGGCCACCAGAGCGCCGTGGCTCATCGCGCCGGAGGTCAGCGTCGCGGCGATCTCGTTGGCGGGCTGCACCTCTGACAGTGGGATGGAGTCCGGGGCGCTGCGGATTCTGCGCAGGTACTCGGCGGCCGCGCCGGTGGCGCGAAGCCACAGCCGGTCGCCGATGACTTCGCTGTCGAGGATCTCGTCGTCGAAACGCTCAGCCAGGGAGAAGGCCAATGCGTCGAGCCGTTGCGGGCCCTGGCTCAGCCGCAGGGTGAACTCGTCGCCGTGACTCTCGCAGCTCAAACCGCGCACCTGGAAGGTGTTGTTGCCGCCCTGCGCGAACTGTCCCATCTCCGAGGTGAACTCGTCGGCGGTGTGCAGGAAGTTCACGTCGGCGGGCAGCGCCAAGACGTCGCGCAGAGCCGCAGGCCTGCGGGTGCGTTCGGCGTTCATCGCGAAGACGAAGGCACGGTAGCCCGGTGTGATGTCGAAGCTGTTGATGGCCCGCGGCGTCAACTCCTCGAAGCTGTTGTTGCGATAGGCCTCGTCGTTCAGACCGAAGGCCCCCTCCAATTGGTGCAGTGGCAGCCCACGCAGGAATGCGGGGTCGGCCATGCCCGGATTGTCGGGACGGGCTTCGTCGTCGAAGCTGATGGACTCCTCGGTCATGTCGACGAATCCACGAACCGCGGTGGTGCCATAGGAGTGCCCGGCACCTTCGGCGCGTTCCTTGAACAGGCCGAGCAGTGGTACGTCCTTCTCGTCGGCAACCGCCAGTGCACGGGTGTGCCACTCGGCGACCGTGTCGGCCAGGGTGGTGAAACCCACGCCCGCGACGGGAGACACGACGTTGGGGAAGTAGCGCTTGAGCACCGGGTCGCCGGTGTCGAGGTAGTTGGGCTCGAAGAACTCGCCGCCGATGTAACTCTCGACGGTGCATAGGCCAACCCGGCCCATGGTTTTCATCAGCGATTTCTCGGCGGCCTTGGCGAACCGCTTGAAGGCCTTCTTGATGCTGTCGTCGTCCGGCCCGAACTTCTCCTCCGCGCGCATCTGCACACCCAGCGGGTACACCGCCGAGGCGCCGAAGCCCAGCGCCGTGGCCACGTGGTGCGACGAGCAGATCTGACCGCTCTCGGCGATCACCGACACCCGCAACCGCAAACCCTCTTCGATGAGGCGCTGGTTGATCGCCGACATCACGATGGTCAACGGCATTGCGGCACGCACACTTTCGACGTGCCGGTCGGAAACCACGGCAATGCCGCCGGTTTCCCTGGCGAATGCCTCCACGTCATCGCAGAGCGCGTCGATGGCACGTACCAACGCCTCGGCGTTGGCTGCCGGGTCGTCGAGATCGATCCGGTATCGCATCCCGAACCGCTGCACCGGAGTCTGCTTCTGATCACGGATCTTCAGCATCTCCAGATGCGTGAGGATCGGCGAGGGAACCACGATCTGCGGCGCGGGGGCGGCGCCGCTGTTGGGCTTGGCGCCCAGCGCGACCCGCAGCGTCATGCCGTCGGCCTCACGGATGCTGTCCAGCGGCGGGTTGGTCACCTGCGCGAACTTCTGCGAGAAGTAGCGGGCGATGCCGCCCTCGTGGTTGGACAGTGCGTTGATGGCGGCGCCGTATCCCATCGCCGAGATCTTCTCCTGGCCGGTGGCCAGCATGGGATCCATCAGGAACTTGAAGCTCTCCTGGTTCAGCGAGTACGCCACGTAACGCTGGTGGCGGTTCAGGTCGCCGTTGTAGCGTGCCGGGGACAGCTGATCCTCCGGCGGCACCGGCGGCAGGTCGGCGAGGTTCACCCGCGCCTCGGCCAACAGGGTGGGGTAATCATCGCGCGCGGCAAGCATTTCCAGCGCTTCAGTGGTGCTGTAGGAGCGGCCCGCGCTGTGGTCGTAGTACAGCATGCCGCCGGCCTCGATCCGCCCGCGGGTGAGCACTTCTTCGGGGGGAAGTAGACCTGGCCGGCCTCGGACATCACGCCCAGGTACTCGGCGGTCTCCACGGTGCGCAGCGGTCGAAGTCCCAGCCGGTCCAGCCGGGCGCCGATGATGGTGCCGTTGCCGAAGATCAGGGCGGCGGGCCCGTCGTTCTTCTCCTCGTAGAGGCTGAAGAACTCGAGCATCGCGCGCACCTGCGGGGACAGCGTGCTGTCGTTCTCCCACGCCGGCGGCATCATGGCGACCACGGCGGACACCACGTCCAGCTCGTCCTCGTAGACCCGGTTCTGCAGCGTCTGATCCAGGCGACAGCTGTCGGACTGTCCCAGCGGTCGGACGATGGACCGGTTGCGGGCGCGGGCGATCGCGTTGTCGGACAGCCGGTTTTTCTTGTCGGTGTTAAGTTCGCCGTTGTGGGCCATCAACCGAAACGGCTGGGCCATCATGGCGTTGGGCACCGTGTTGGTGGAGAAGCGGGTGTGGAAGAACATCGAGTGCACTTCCATCCGCGGGTCGGACAGGTCGGTGAAGTAGGGCACCACTTCGCCTGAGTTCAGGCGGCCCTTGAGCACCTGGGTGCGGGCCGACAGCGACAGCGGGTAGAGGCCCAGTAATTCGGCGCGGGTGTAGGCGATGGCCTCGATGGCCATCAGCGCGTCGTGGATGTCGCGGTCCGAGGTGGTGAGAAAGACCCACTGCCGGATGGGGAGTTGATACTTCACGGCGGCCGGTCGGATGGCGGAGTTGTCCACGGGCACATCGCGTTTGAGAAGAATCTCGAGGCCGTGCGTCTCCAGAGCCGCCTCGATCACGGCCTCGGCCTCATCGTGGAAGGCCGGATCGGTGGGCAGGAAGAAGTTGCCCACGCCGAACTGACCCAACCGCAGATCGGGGCGCGACGTCAGTTCGCTGAAGAATCGCAGGGACAGATCGAGGTTGACCCCGGCGCCGTCGCCGACACCTTCGGATGACATGCCGCCGCGGTGGGGTACTGCGCACAGTGCCTCGTGCAGCTTGCGGACGACCTCATGGGTCTGCACGCCATCTTTGCGGGTGAGGAAGCCGACACCGCAGCTGCTGTGCTCGGTATCGGGGTTGTACAAACCGCTCAAGCCAGGTTCTCCTGCCAAATCCAGCGCGGACGACACATCCGTCGAGGTGGTGCGCGCCGTTGCGCCGCCCTTCGCAGGCAGCAACCATCGCCGCCTAACGGCCAGGCGAGCCTAGCCTAACTTCAGGGCACGATTCCGGGCCGGGTGCGCGCTGGTCGCGGGCCCGGAGACGAGAACCGGGTCCGAGCGTAGCTGGCATGATCGAAAACATGAGCATCGAAGTGGTGTACACCGCAGAGTCAACAGCCTCCGGCGGCGGCCGCGACGGCCACGTGAAGTCCACGGACGGCAAGATCGATCTCGACACGCGTCCGCCCAAGGAGATGGGTGGTAGCGGTGAGGGCGTCAACCCTGAGCTGCTGTTCTCCGCCGGTTATGCGGCGTGTTTCCTGGGTGCACTGCGCCTGGTCGCCAAGAACGAGAAGATCGGCATCGACGATGCCAGCGGGATCACGGCCCAGATCGGTTTCGGCAAATCCGTAGACGACCCAGCGGGCGGGTTCGGGTTCACCGCGCACCTGGTGGGCTACCTACCTGGGCTGGAGCAGAACGTCGCCGACGACCTGATGGAGAAGGCGCACGGTGTCTGCCCGTACTCCAAGGCCACCCGCGGCAACATCGACGTGACGCTGACTGCGAAGGTCTGACGTGCGCGGCGTCGCCATGGCTGCCCTGGGTGTCCTTCCGCTGATGCTGGCGGCTCCGGCCGCCGCACGGCCGTCGGACCCCGGGGTGGTGAACTACGCCGTCATGGGCAAGGGCTCGGTGGGCAACATCGTCGGCGCGCCCATGACGTTCGAGTCGGTCTTCACCAACCCGGTCCAGGCCTTCACGGTCAACATTCCCGCCTGCAACAACTGGGCCGATATCGGCCTTCCCGAGGTGTTCAACGACCCCGATCTGGCGTCGTTCAACGGCGCCACCACGCAGACGTCGGCCACCGACGTCACACACCTGGTCAAACAGGCTGTCGGGGTGTTCGCCAACAATGACGCGGCGTCGGCAGCCTTTCGAAGAGTCACCGACCGCACTGTCGGATGTTCGGGGCAGACTGCGGTGATGGGTTTCGGCAACGGCACCTCGCAGGTGTGGAGCTTCACCGGTGGCGCGCCGGGGGCGGCAGAGGCGTCGTGGGTGAAACAGGAAGCGGGCACCGACCGTCGGTGCTTCACCACGACCCGACTGCGGGAGAATGTTCTGCTGCAGGCGAAAGTGTGTCAGTCGGGCAACGGTGGCCCTGCCGTCAATGTGCTGGCAGGAGCCATCCAGAACAGTCTGGGCCAATAATCTGCTGGTTGGCTGGTCTGTGGCGGGGTATCTGTCAGCACAATGTCAGCTGCTAAACCCGCGAACTTGTCGGTGCCCTCGCTCAAGATGGAACCATGACGTTTGTCGTCACCTCGGTGCAGTCGGCTTCGCGGCCGCTGGTGGACTCCGCCGACGCAGCCCAGTACATCGCCGAAGGCAGCTTCGCCGACGCTCCGCTGGGTCGAGTGGGTCTCGAGATCGAAGCGCACTGTTTCGACCGGGCTGACCTGCGCCGCCGTCCGTCCTGGGAGCAGATCACCGCCGTCATCGACAACCTGCCCACGCTGCCCGGTGGCAGCGCGGTCACCGTGGAGCCCGGCGGTGCCGTCGAACTGTCCGGCCCGCCGCTGGCCGGAGCGCTGCCCGCCATCACGGCCATGGCCGCTGACCGCGCCGTCCTCGACGCGGCCTTCGCCGACGCGGGCCTGGGGCTCGTGCTGCTGGGCGCCGACCCGCTGCGCCCGCCGCATCGCGTCAACCCCGGTCCGCGGTACCAGGCCATGGAACAGTTCTTCACCGCCAGCGGCACCGCCGAAGCTGGTGCCGCCATGATGACGTCCACCGCCTCCATCCAGGTCAATCTCGACGCAGGGCCGCGCTCCGGCTGGGCGGCACGGGTTCGATTGGCACACGCCCTCGGGCCCACCATGATCGCCATTGCCGCCAATTCGCCACTGCGCAGCGGACACTTCACCGGCTGGGTGTCCTCGCGCCAGCAGGTGTGGGGGCAACTCGACTCGGCGCGCTGCGGTCCCATCCTGGGTCTGAGCGCCGATGACCCGGCCTCCGAATGGGCGCGCTACGCGCTCAAGGCGCCGGTGATGTTGGTGCGTTCCGGTGAGCAGGCCAGCCCGGTTCTGGACTGGGCGCCGTTCGCCGAGTGGGCCGACGGCAGCATCCCCCTCGCGGGCCGGCGTCCCACCACCGCCGATCTCGACTATCACCTGACCACGCTGTTCCCGCCCGTGCGTCCGCGCCGCTGGCTGGAGATCCGCTATCTCGACAGCCTGCCGGACGCGCTGTGGCCTGCGGTGGCGCACACCATGACCACGCTGCTCGATGACCCGGTGGCCGCTGACCTGGCCGCGGAGACGGTGGAACCGGTTGCCGCCGCATGGGACACCGCGGCGCGGGCCGGGCTGGCTGACCGGCACCTGGGGGAGGCAGCCCGCCGGTGCGTGCAGATCGCCGCGGATCGCGCGCCTCAGGAATTGATCGAGACGATGCAGCTGTTGGTCGACTTGGTGGATCAGGGCCGCAGCGCCGGAGACCAGTTCTCCGATGCCGCGGTGCGCCTGGGCATCAACGCCGCCATCGCCGACCTGTGGCAGGAGCACCCGTGAGCACACGAGAGTTGTTGGCCGACGGCCTCACCCGCGCCCGTGAGCGCACCCGCGCCCTGGTGGCCTTCGAGGATGACGAACTGCGCCGCCAGTACCACCCGCTGATGAGCCCGTTGGTGTGGGATCTGGCGCACATCGGCCAGCAGGAGGAGCTGTGGCTGCTGCGCGACGGCAGCCTCGACGTTCCCGGGCTGCTGCCCGCCAATGTAGAGGGACTCTACGACGCGTTCGTGCACTCACGCGCCAGCCGGGTGGACCTGCCGCTGCTGTCGCCGGTGCAGGCCCATCGGTATCTCGACACCGTGCGTGCCAAGGCCCTGGATGCGTTGGACGTCCTGGGACCCGACCCTGCCGAGGACGCCTTCCGGTTCGGCCTGGTGATCAGCCACGAGAACCAGCACAACGAGACCATGCTGCAGGCGCTGAGCCTGCGGGTCGGTACTCCGCTGCTGAGCTCCGCGGTGCCGCTGCCGCCGGGTCGCCCCGGTCTGGCGGGCACGTCCGTCGACGTGCCTGCCGGCGAGTTCGTACTGGGTGTCGACACCGCCGACGAACCGTTCTCCCTGGACAACGAGCGGCCGGCACACACCGTGTTCGTTCCCAACTTCCGGATCGGCCGGGTGCCCGTCACCAACGGCGAATGGCGCGCGTTCATCGACGACGGCGGCTACCGGCGCCCTGAGTTGTGGTCGTCCCGCGGCTGGGAGCACCGCACCCAGTCGGATCTGGTGGCGCCCCTGTTCTGGAACGGCGAAGAGTTGCCGGGCACCCGCACCCGGTTCGGGCACGTCGAGACGGTTCCCGACGACGAACCCGTCCAGCACGTCACGTTCTTCGAAGCCGAGGCGTACGCCCGGTGGGCCGGTGCCCGGTTGCCCACCGAAGTCGAGTGGGAGAAAGCGGCGGCGTGGGACCCCGCCGTCGGCCGTCGACGCCGCTTCCCATGGGGATCGGCGCTGCCGTCGGCCGGTTTGGCCAACCTGGGCGGTGAGTCGCTGCGCCCAGCACCGGTGGGTGCCTACCCCGGCGGTGCGTCGGCGTACGGCGCCGAGCAGATGCTGGGTGACGTGTGGGAGTGGACCACCTCGCCGCTGCGGCCGTGGCCGGGTTTCACACCGATGATCTACGACCGTTACAGCGAGCCGTTCTTTGACGGGGACTACCGCGTGCTCCGCGGCGGCTCATGGGCGGTGGCCTCCGACATCCTGCGCCCCAGTTTCCGCAACTGGGATCACCCGATCCGGCGCCAGATCTTCTCTGGTGTCCGATTGGCCTGGGACCTGTAGATGTGTCGTCATCTCGGCTGGCTCGGCACGCCGGTGTCCGTGTCCAGCCTGATCCTGGAGCCACCGCATGGCCTGCGGGTGCAGTCGTACGCGCCGCGGCGGCAGAAGCACGGCACCATGAACGCCGACGGCTGGGGTGTCGGCTTCTTTGACGGTGCGGTGCCGCGACGCTGGCGCGGGGCCTGCCCGCTGTGGGGTGACGCCTCGTTCGCCTCGGTGGCCCCGGCACTGTCGAGTTCATGTGTGGTGGCCGCGGTCCGGTCGGCCACCATCGGCATGCCCATCGACGTCAGTGCCGCGGCGCCGTTCACCGACGGGCACTGGCTGTTGTCGCACAACGGGGTGGTGGACCGGTCCGTCGTGCCGGCTGCACCGGGCGCCGAGTCGGTGGTGGACAGCGCGCTGTTGGCGGCACTGATCTTCCGCAACGGGCTGGATCAGCTGGGGGCCACGATCGCCGAGGTGGGTGCCGCTGATCCGAGCGCGCGGCTGAACATCCTGGCTGCCAACGGCTCTCGACTGCTGGCCACCACGTGGGGTGACACTCTGTCGGTGCTGCGTCGCCGAGACGGTGTGGTCCTGGCCAGTGAACCCTACGACGACGACCCGGAGTGGGAGGACATCCCGGACTGCCACCTCGTCGACGTCCGAGACGGCACCGTCACCGTCACCGCGCTGTAGAAGGGAACATCCATGACAAGCCACACCACGGTATCGGTCGCCAACCACCTGGCCGCTGACCACGCCGCCCAGGCCCTGCGCCACGATGTCCGCTCGGGCCTGAGTGCCAACCCCAAATCGCTTCCGCCCAAATGGTTCTACGACGCCGTGGGCAGCGATCTGTTCGATCAGATCACCCGGCTGCCCGAGTACTACCCCACCAGGGCCGAGGCCTCCATCCTGGCCGATCGCGCAGCCGAGATCGCTGCCGCCAGTGACGCCGACACCCTGGTGGAACTCGGCAGCGGCACCTCGGAGAAAACCCGGATGTTGTTGGACGCCATGCGGGACCGCGGCGCGTTACGCCGCTTCATCCCCTTCGACGTGGACTCCTCGGTGCTGGTGGCCGCAGGTGCGGCACTGGCAGCCGAGTACCCGGGGGTGGACATCGACGCCGTGTGTGGCGATTTCGAGGAGCACCTGGGTGAGATTCCCGGAGGTGGAAGAAGGCTTTTCGCATTCCTGGGCTCCACCATCGGCAACCTCACACCCGGGCCGCGGGCACAGTTCCTGTCGTCGCTGGCGGCCGTGATGAACGCCGGAGACACCCTGCTGCTGGGTACCGACCTGGTGAAGGACCCAGGTCGCCTGGTCCGCGCGTATGACGACAGCGCCGGGGTTACCGCGGCGTTCAACCGCAATGTGCTGGCGGTGGTGAACCGGGAACTGCACGCCGACTTCGATCTCGAAGCCTTTGCGCACGTTGCCAAATGGAACCCCGCCGAGGAACGCATCGAAATGTGGTTGCGCGCTGTCACCGCACAACACGTGCGCATCGCAGACGTGGATCTGACGGTGGACTTCGACCCCGGCGAGGAAATGCTGACCGAGGTGTCGTGTAAGTTCCGCGCCGACGGAGTGGCTCGTGAGTTGGCTTCTGCCGGACTGCGGCTCACCCAGTGGTGGACCGATGCCCCGGGCGACTTCGGACTGTCCCTGGCGGTCAAATGAGCGTGGAACAGTGGCGGGCAGCCCGACCGGAACCTGCTGGCATCCATCTGGATTCGGCGGCGTGCTCGCGGCAGAGCTTCGCCGTCATCGAAGCCGTCGCGCAACACGCCCGCCACGAAGCCGAGGTGGGTGGCTACATGGCCGCGGTAGCGGCCGAACCCGTGTTGGACGCCGGCCGAAGTGCCATCGCGGCGTTGACGGCGATGACGGCCGACGACGTGGTCTTCACCACCGGTTCCAATCACGCGCTCGATCTGTTGCTTGGTGTATGGCCAGGCCGGCGGACCCTGGCGTGTGTGCCCGGCGAGTTCGGCCCCAATCTGGCCATCATGGCGGCCAACGGTTTTGACGTACGTGCCCTTCCGGTGGACGCCGACGGACGCGTCGTGGTCGAGGCGGCTGCCACCATGCTGACCGCTGCGCCCCCGAGCCTGGTGCACCTGACCGGTGTCGCGAGCCACCGCGGCGTGGCCCAACCCGTGGAAGAACTGACGGCGGCGTGCCGCGCTCTGGGTATCCCGCTCGTGCTCGACGCGGCGCAGGCACTGGGGCAGATCGACTGTGCGGTGGGCGCAGATGCGGTCTACTCGTCGTCGCGCAAGTGGATGGCCGGCCCGCGGGGTGTCGGATTCCTGGCGGTCAAACCTGGGCTTGCGCGCCGGTTGGTTCGGCGCACGCCGCCGGCGTCGTGGGACGTGCCGGTCGGGGTGCTCGAATCCTTCGACCACGTCGAGGCCAACGTCGCTGCTCGCGTGGGCTTTTCTCTGGCAGTTGGTGAGTATCTGGCCGCCGGTCCCGACCAGATGCGGGCCCGGCTCTCCCAGATCGGCAAGACGGTGCGTACAGCGTTGGATGGGGTGGCCGGCTGGCAGGTGAGCGAACCCGTCGACGAACCCACCGCCATCACCACGCTGCGCCCGCCGCCCGGTGTCGACCCCGCGACTGTGCGGCAGTGGCTCATCGAGCATCGTGGCATCGTCACCACCGCTGCCGAAGTGGCCCGCGCACCCTTTGAATTGACCGGTCCGGTGTTACGGGTATCGCCGCACGTCGACGTCACTTCCGAGGACCTGGAGGGCTTTGCCTCGGCGCTCACGGACGCCACTGCCGAAGTATAGGTGTGAGCCGCACCACTTCTGGGAACACGGCCAAGGTGGCTGAGGTCGAGCAGAAGACCAAAAAGGACCGTACGCACTGGCTGTACATCGCGGTGCTGGTGGCTATCGTCGCCGGCATCATCGTCGGCTTGGTGGCGCCCGACACCGGTGCTGCACTGGGAGTGCTGGGCACCCTGTTCGTCGACCTGATCAAGATGATGATCAGCCCGGTCATCTTCTGCACCATCGTGCTCGGCATCGGGTCGGTGCGCAAAGCGGCGTCCGTCGGCAAGGTCGGCGGCTTGGCGCTCGGGTACTTCCTGGTGATGTCCACCTTCGCCCTGGCCATCGGCCTGCTGGTGGGCAACATCATCCACCCCGGTGACGGGTTGAACGCCACCGGCGATCCCGCCGCCGGAGCCGAACTGGCCGCTGAGGCCGAAGGCGAAGGCGGGACCATGGAGTTCATCTCCGGAATCATCCCGACGTCGCTGCTGAGCTCGCTCACCGAAGGCAATGTGTTGCAGACGTTGTTCGTGGCATTGCTGGTCGGTTTTGCGGTGCAGGCCATGGGCCGGGCGGGTGAGCCGCTGCTGCGCGGTATCGGCCTGGTGCAGAAGCTGGTCTTCCGCATCCTGGCCGGCATCCTGTGGCTGGCGCCCATCGGGGCGTTCGGTGCCATTGCAAAAGTGGTGGGCGACACCGGCTTCCAGGCGGTCATCCAGATGGCTGTGCTGATGGGTGCGTTCTATCTGACCTGTGTGGTGTTCGTGTTCGGGGTGCTCGGGGTGTTGATCCGGCTGATCGCCGGCCAGTCGATCTTCAAGCTCGCTCGCTACCTGGCCCGGGAGTATCTGCTCATCGTCGCGACGTCGTCGTCGGAGTCGGCGCTGCCGCGCCTGATCGCCAAGATGGAGCACGCCGGTGTGCAGCCCACCACGGTCGGCATCGTCGTCCCGACCGGGTACTCGTTCAACCTGGACGGCACGGCGATCTACCTGACGATGGCGTCGCTGTTCATCGCCGATGCTCTCGGGGATCCGCTGACCATCGGTGAGCAACTCTCGCTGCTGGTGTTCATGATCATCGCGTCCAAGGGCGCGGCGGGGGTCAGCGGCGCCGGATTGGCCACTCTCGCCGGTGGCCTGCAGGCGCACCGCCCGGAACTGCTGGACGGCATCGGCCTCATCGTCGGTATCGACCGGTTCATGTCCGAAGCCCGTGCGCTGACCAACTTCTCGGGTAATGCCGTGGCCACCGTGCTGGTGGGGTCGTGGACCGACACCGTGGACAAGGACCGGATGCACAAGGTGCTCGACGGTGAGATCCCGTTCGACGAGCAGACCATGGTCGACGACTCCCCCGACCGCGAACCGGCTATGTCCCGCTCGGAGAAGAGCTAGTTGCGATCCGCGCACAAGCCCCGGAGTAGCACTGCGACCAGACGGGCGCCGGCATCGATGTTGCCGGCAGAGCGATCGGCCAGCCAGGCGGCTCTGCCGAACTTCGGAATCATCGCCGGCGTGTTTGCGGCACCCGCCTCGGCGGCCTCGGCCGCGGCTGACAGTGCGTTGTCAAGGTCGGACCCGTCTGCAGCTGAGCGCTGTGCGGCGTCGGCTGCGGGGATGAGTGCGTCCAGCATGGTCTTGTCGCCTGGTTCGGCCTTGCCCCGGGTCGCGATAGTCGTCCCGAGCGCGGTGAGGATGTCAGCGAGGTGCTGCGCGTCCGGGCCATCCGAGATGTCGGCTTTCCCGGCACCGAGAAAGCCGAATGCGACCAGCGTTCCCGATGTTGAGGGAACCTCGCTTGCCAGAATCCGCCCAATCCTGGTCAGTTGTTCTGTCACAGCCTGAGTTTCGATGACGTCGGCGTTGCTGGTAACGGCCTGCAGCGCCTTCTTGGCGGTGAGGCCGAGGTCGCCGTCACCGGCCACCGAATCCAATGCGGTGAGCTCGTCGATGTGCGCATCGAGGTAGCCGGCCAGCTGACGGACACGATCCCACATCGCGGTCACCACAGGGTCATCACCGGTGCGTGGCACGGGGCACCCAGCAGCGTCTGCATCTCATCGTCGACCGGCAGTAGAGAGACCGAGGCGCCGCCCATCTCCAGGCTGGTGGCGAAGTTCCCGACGAAGGGAACGACGACCTCGATACCGGCTTTGCGGAGTTGGTCGTGGCAGATCCCGGAGATCAGATACAACTCCTCGAGCGGTGTCGAGCCGAGGCCGTTGACCAGAAGCGCCACCCGGTCACCGGCAACGGGACCATTGTCGTTGAGCAGCAGCTCCAACACCTGATTGACGATCACAGATGCCTGCGTGAGGGATTCGCGTCGAACGCCGGGCTCGCCGTGCAGACCGGCACCGATTTCCATCTGTCCGGCGGGTAGTTCGAAGGTGGGACGCCCCACGGCAGGCAGGATGCACGGAGACAAGGCCACTCCGACGGTCACCAGACGGTCTGTGGCGCGCTGTAGCAGGCTGGAGATGGTATCCAGCGAATCGCCCCGTGCGCTGGCGGCGCCGGCCAGTTTGTAGAGAAGGGCGATGCCGGCCACGCCGCGTCGGCGATGACGTTCCGCGAGAGGGGCAGAGGCAACGTCGTCGGCAGCCAACATGGTGACTGTCCGGATGCCCTCCGCCGCGGCAAGTTCGGCGGCGAGGTCGAAGTTCATGACGTCACCGCCGTAGTTGCCGTACAGCAGCAGGACGCCCGAGCCGTTGTCGACATCGCGGATGCAGGACAGCACGAGATCCGCGCTGGGGGAGTTGAACACTCCGCCGACCGCGGCCGCCGTCACCAACCCGTCGCCGACGTAACCGAAGAACAGCGGAAGGTGCCCGGAGCCGCCGCCCGTGACGATGGGCACCTGATCTCGGGGCGGGTTGGCTCGGATGACACTACGGGCCGCGGTTCCGCTTGTCAGATGCCGAGGATGGGCAGCGAGGACGCCGTGAAGCACGTCGTCGACGAACTCGTCGGGATCGTTGAGGAACTTCTGCATCAGGTACTCCTGGGTTCGTGGCTTGTGAAGTCAACGGTGTGACTGGTGCCTGGCGTGCATGCGAGCCCGAGTGAGAACTCCGCACGCAGGGCGGTGCAGTCGAAGATCACCGACGCTGCAGTACAGGTGGATTCGAGTGGCGAGTTGTGGCGGCAGATCGACAGCGGCAACCCGTCGTGGTCCCCGAGAATGCGGCGTGCGCGGGTGTTCTGGTCGCTGTTACCGCGGGTCTGCTCCAACAGGAGTGTGGCGCGTTCGGCGCGGTGGGCCGACGACGGATACACCCGTTCTTGAGCGGCCCTGTCCTCGATGTACAGCGCAGGCGTGGAAATGGCGTGATTGGCATGAGCTATTCCTGCGGCGGGAATCTCCATGGTCGCCGGTTCCTGGTACGGAAGTACCTCGACGCCCTCGATGACACCGGACCGGTCGGCCAGCAGGTAACTGCGAAGTGCGGGGTGGGCGATGGCCCGCATGGCAGCCGCGGCCGCGGTGGCGTCCGTGTTCTTGAGAACGGCGCGGCGGATCACCTGACTGGGTGCCGTGGACGCGGTGGGGCCGCCGAGCAGGTCGTTGTTCACCAACCCGAGCCCATGTTCGTTCATGCCGACCCAGCCGAGGCCGCCGGGCGAGGCAAGGACTGCGACGTCCGTGCCGACCGGATCACGATGGAGATGCACCGAAAGACTGGATCCGAGTTGGTGATTGGCATCCCAGTTCTGAGCCAGCACCGTGTGGCCGCGCTGGTCGGTGACGGCGATGGCGGTGCAGCCCCCCTTCTCCACCATGGCGGCCAAGTCAAAGGCCTCAAAGGCGTTCAGCAGCACCACATCGACCAGGGACGATCCCGAACCCTCGGCGATCCCGGCCATCTCCTGGAGTAACTGGATATCGAGCTGCTCGGTTGCGTCGATCCATGGTTGGGCGATGTGACCACGCGCGGCGCTGTCCAGTCTGGAAGGCAGTGACTCGTCAATTCGTCGGGTGATCGCCTGTGCCAGTGCAATTCCGTGTTGTAGTCCTCGGGTGTAGCTGTCCCCGGTGAAGGTGTGCATCACACCTCCGTCAGTTCTCGCGGCGTCTGGGTGAGGCGCTCGCAACCGTCAGCGGTGATCAGCACGGTGTCGCTGAAGGTCAAGTCGATGCGCACCACCGACAGCATGTGGAACACCATGCCTGGCTCCAGTACCCACGGGGAGCCCTCGCGGAAGTCGGCGGTCTGTCCTTCGCCCGCGATGGGGGGAAAGCCGATACCCATGGAGTAGCCGAGTCGAAGCTTGATCGGCTTGTGGCCGAGTGCCTTTGCTTGGCGCTCACGCGCGTGCCTGGTCACTTCGTCGGTGGTGGCACCGGGCTTCAGCTCATCGAAGACCTGCTGCTGCAGATCGAAGGCGATGTCCGCGGCGGCGCGAACCTCCGGTGACGCGGGGCCCACGTGGACGGCGCGGGTCAGGCCGGCGTGGTAGCGCCGCTTCACGCCGAGGAACTCCATCTTGAGGGTCTCCCCGGCGACGAGCACCTTCTCGCTCCAGGTGGCGTGACCGACTTCGCTGCGCTTTCCGGACGAGACGTAATGCGGCAACGCGGGGTACTCGCCCCCGGCCAGGATGTACTCGTGGTGGGCGGCTGCAGCGACATCGAGTTCGCTGCGACCGGCGCCTGCCGCCTTGATGGCTGCGGCCATTGTCCGGTCGGCGATCGCGGCGGCAGCTCGGACGTAGAGTTGTTCGGCAGGACTCTTCACGAGTCTGCGTCTCTCCACCAGCCTGCCCGCATCGACGATCTCGCGACCGCGCAACCGCGCCGCCAGCTCGGCACTGACTCTGGCAGTGACGAACCAGGAGTGGTTCTCCAGCCCGATGCGGGCCGGTATGGGTGCTCCCAGGAAATCGACCAGTCGCGCGGTTGCCTCGAAGAAATCGGTGCCGTCACGCCAGACGAAGGCGTCCTGGTGCCAGGTGTACTCGTCGACGTTGAGCTGCTCGACATTGCGCACCAGTAGGCGCGGCACACCGGAGGCCGGTATCGCCAGCACCTGGTACTCGAAGTAGCCTGAGGTCTCGTATCCGGTGAGATAACAGATATTCTCGGGTGTGTGGACCAGCAGCACGTCGAGGCCTAGGGCTGCCATGTCGTGTTGGATGTTCTGCACCCGGTCGTCGAATTCTTTGCGGGGGAACGCCTGCTGGTTCCCACGGGAAGCGGTGACGTGCAGGCCATCGCCGATATCACTGCCGATGTCGGAGAGCGTCATGAAAGATCCTTTCCAGGAGACTGATCGAGCGTTACAGGCAGATCGGTGAGTGTGAGCGGACCGCTGCCGCGAAGAACCCTGCTGAGTTCGGCGCGGACACCGGGGTGGTGGTGGAGCAGGATCGCGTGCTTGCCGGCGAGTTGATCGTCGGACAGTGGTAGTGATGGGTCGCCGGTGGCGGTGGGCAGGTTCAGATCGATCGAGGTGCCACTGGCGGTGATGGTCAGCTCGATCGGCGTGCGTGCGGGGAAAGCCGCTGTCAATTCCGCACTTTCGATCACCCGGACCCGCTGCGCCAGCGACAGGGCCGACTGGTGGCCCAGCACCGCCGGAGTGAGTGGGAGAAACTCGGCGGGTTCGGCGAAGACGCCCAGTGCCACGCAGAACGGAAAACTGTAGTGAGCCGATTCCAGCGAGGCGGGGCGAGGGTTGTTGGGCAACCAGAGTGATCGCTCGAACGTGTGGATCTCGATCGCCTCGATGCTCGCGGGGTCCGGCATTTCACCACGCCGGCGTAGCTCGAAGATGAGGTCGAGCGCGGGGTGAATCCACCGGCAGCAGGCGTATCGCTTGAAGTAGGTCTCCTGGATCGCAGGCTCTGTCCCAGTGGAGCGGAACCAGCCAGGATCGAAGTCGGGGTGGGTGTCCAGGGCGTGTAGTGGGGCGTCCACACCGGAGTTGGCAAGTCGGAACGCCGCCAACCCGGCGAGTGTGGCCCAGGCGGTGCCCTCCTTCAGGCCATCGGGAGCGGTTGCAACCGGGTGCACCAGTTGCGGCGACAGTGATGCCGCGTGGGCCAGAGCACGCGTCAGGACTTCGCGGCTTGCTCCGGACATCGCCCAGATGGCGGCGGCAACACCGTACGCTGCCCACCGGCCGGTGGCCATCGTGGGAACACGGTGCGCGGTGCGCCCCCCGGCCACCGTTACCGCGGCGTCGTACCCGAAGGCGATGGGCATCAACAGATCTCCGTTGTAGCCCAGTGCTTCAGCGTAGCCGAGGACGGCCGGGATGACGGCCCCCCCGGGATGGCCGATCGCCGAGCGGTTGCCGTCGTCGAGATCGTCGGCGGCGACAGCCGTCGAGTTCATGTGCATTGCTTCGGCCAGGCTCGCACGGCGGTTTCCGAACCAGACGGTCGCCTGTGGCGCCCCACCGAGGATCGGTCCTATTGCCGTGTAGATCAGACTGTAGGTCGGCCCACCAGAACCGGCTGCGGCACAAGCGATTGCGTCAGCAAGACAGCGGCGGCCCGCTTGTTGTGTTGCCGGGGTGTACTTGTCTCGCCGGGTCAAAAGATCGTCGACGAGCACGTCGATGACATGTTCGGTCATGCCGCGATCTCCAGCCGGGACGGGGACAGTGCAGACAGATCTACGTGGGGTGGGCGATCCAGCACCAGGTCGGCGACCGCTTCCCCGACGACGGGGCCGAGGCAGAATCCGTGTCCGCTGAAGCCGGCTGCCACGACGTACCCGCCCAGACCAACGACCGGGCCGACCAGAGGCAGGTGATCCGGGGTGTAGTCGAGGGTACCTGCCCACGTCCGCAGGATGCGGGCCTGCTTCAGCGCCGGGACCAGTTCGACTGCGCGGGCGAGCTTTTCCATCTCGTCGACTCCGACGCTCTGATCGAATGTTCCCGGAATGTCGAAGACGCCGCCGATGTGTACGTGGCCTTTCTGTGCTTGACGCAGGTACACCTGCTTCTCGTGCGAGGAGAGGAAGGCATCGAACATCGGCGGAAGGGACTCGGTGATCATCATCGCGTTGCGTGAGGGGACCAGCGGCAGGTCGATCCCCACGTGACTGGCCAGGTCTTTGCTCCATGCTCCGGCGGCGTGGACCACCAGTGGGGTCGCGATCTCGGTGCACCCCTCACGGGAGTCGTGGACCACCACTGAATCCACCATTCCGCCGACGGTGCCGATGGCCACCGCGGTGGTGTCGGTCAGATATCGAGCGCCACAGCGCTTGGCAGCCGCGATGACGGCCCACGTCGCGAGAATCGGGTTGGCGTGCCCGTCCGACGGACACACCTTGGCTCCCAACACATCCGGAGACAGGAACGGCATCTGGGCGTTGAGCTGCTCGCGGGTCCAGATCTCGGTATGCAGGCCGTCGGCGTGCTCCTCGAGCTGTTCGGCACGCAACTTGTCCAGGGCAGCATCCGAATAGGCCAGCCGCGCATTCCCGGAGACCCGGTACTCGAAGTCGACACCGTTGTCGAGTTCGAGTTGTCGCCACAGCTGCTGACTGCGCATGGCGAGTAGCCGTTCGGGCCGATTCCGGCATTGTGCACGCACGCCGCCGCCGTTGCGGGTGGAGGCTTCCACCGGGCCGCCGCTTCTCTCCACGACGATCACCGACAGGCCTGCGTCGGCGAGGTGCATCGCGACGCTGGAGCCGACCACTCCACCTCCGATTACCACGGCGTCAGTCATCGGACTGGATGTCTTTCGTGAGGGCGCGCATGGGCAGCGCTGTGAGTGGTGCGCGGACGGCGCGTGACAGCGGACGGGGTTCGGCGCCGGACGAACGAAGGCGAGCGTCCACTGTCGGGGCGCACAGCCTCCCCTGACACGGACCCATGCCGGCACGGGTGACAGCCTTCGCCAGGTACGACGTCGCGGCGCCCTGGGCGATCGCGCAGTCGAGGTCGCCCGCGGTGACACCTTCACAGCGGCAGACTGTGGTCTCTGGAGTGGAGAGGGCGGTGACGAGCGCATCGGGGATCCGGAACAGCTCGGCGTAGAGGCGCTGGAATCGCTGCTCACGCCGGAGGCGGACGG
Organism: Mycobacterium sp. MS1601; assembly: GCF_001984215.1. Classification (NCBI taxonomy): domain Bacteria; kingdom Bacillati; phylum Actinomycetota; class Actinomycetes; order Mycobacteriales; family Mycobacteriaceae; genus Mycobacterium; species Mycobacterium sp. MS1601. Next base: position 2,095,090 of record NZ_CP019420.1, on the reverse strand, counting down.
CCATAGTCCGGGTTATTCGGGTCGGTTGTGCCAGTGCCTTGGCTGCCGCCGACTGGCCTGCGATGGCACCTTCAACGAGCGACAGTGCCAGACCTCCGATGCCGGAACCGTCGCCGGCGGCAAAGACGTTGTCGGCGGAGGTCTCGAGGTCGGTGGTTCGGCGCGGCACCCAGTGACCCGTTCCCGGCTGGAGCTGCAGTTCGACGCCGAGTAGTCGCAGCAACTCGGTGTTGGGCACCAGACTGTGATGCAATGCCACTGCATCACAGTCGATCTCGATCGCTCGCGCCGTGATCGGCTGATCTCCGCTGTCCACAGGAGCGGCGCGGATCCCTTCGACCCGGGTGCTTCCGAGTACCTCGGTGATCGTCCACCCGACCCGGACCGGGCAGTGCGTTCGGGCCAGCGTGATTGCGGCGTGTGCACCCTCGGACATCCGGGCCCACTGGCCCCAGGCTCCGGTGAGGACGGCGGTCGGGTGCCGCAGGGCGTGCGACACCGGCCGTGCGAGCTCGAACAGCGCCGGCACATCGACTCCATGACGAGCGAGTTCGGCTGCGACGACAAGTTGAAGTGGGCCGGTGCCACCGAGGACGACGCGCGAGCCGACCGGGATACCCTGCTCTTTGAGGAACGTCTGCACACCTCCGGCGGAGAACACCCCGGGCAGGGTCCAGCCCGGAATCGGGACGAACCGCTCGTGGGCGCCGACGGCGACGACGGTGCAGCGTGCGCGTACCCGGCCGCGATCACCCTTCGCCGAATGGGTGTCCAGTTCGACCCGGCCGTATCGGTGCGTGGCGGACCAGACGGACACTCCCAGCCGAGGCTCCGCGCCCGCCTCGACGGCGTCCTCGAAGAGGGCCTGTCCCTCACGCTGTGACCGCGTCGGCGCCACGCCGGTGCGTCCGGGCTGCCGGTAGTACTGTCCACCGGGCCTAGGGTTCGCGTCGAGAAGAACAGTCCCCGCACCGGCCGACGCAGACGCGCGTGCGGCGGCGAGACCGGCCGGTCCTGCACCGATCACCGCAACGTCCACATCTTCGGGTGTCATGATGTCCGCCGTTGCGTCAGGATCTGCATGCCGTCGCGGACGGGGGTCAGGCAGGCCTTGACGCCTGCGTCACCGTTGACGGTCACCACGCAGTCGTGGCACACGCCGATACCGCAGAACGCACCACGCGGCTCACCCGCCGGTGTCACGCGCCAGGAGACCGTTCCTCGTGAGATGAGCAGGGCCGCAATGGTTTGGCCTGATGACGCGTGTGTGACCACCCCGTCGATCTCGAGTTGCACCTCACCGCCCCGGCTTGCTGGCGTCATCGCGTAACTCCCTGGCGCATAGCGCATCTGCGTGTGCGGCGAGCCCATGTCGGACTTGCCGGCCGCGTCGTATCCAGCACCCATCAAGGGTCGCGAAGAAGTCTGCAATCTGTCTATACGGTTGAGCAGATATCGAATATCGTGAATCACGATGGAAATACGTCAGCTCGAATACCTCGTCGCTGTGGCGGCGGCCGGATCCTTCACCAAAGCCGCCGCCAGCCTCGACGTCGCCCAGTCCGCCGTCTCGCACCAGGTGGCCAAGCTGGAGGATGAGTTGGGCGTCCGCCTTCTGGATAGGCAACGCCCACTCATTCGTCCCACGGATGCCGGCGTGCTCTTTGTCGGGCGGGTCACCCGGGTGCTCGCCGAACTGTCCGCCGCTCGCGAGGAGGTGCTGAGCCTTCGCGGGCAGACGGTCGGCGAGGTGACCTTCGGGGCGACGTTTCCCGCGGCCTCGCTGGACATTCCCGAGATCCTGGCTCGATTCCGCTCTCATCGCCCTGCGGTGCGGGTGAGCCTGCGGGAGGGCACCAGGGTCGAGCTCCTCGAGATGGTCAAGAACGACGTCGCCGACATGGCGGTGGTGGCCTCCGAACTGAGTGATCTCCCACCCGGACTCGAGGGCGTCGTGGTCGACCGCGATGACCTGGTGGTTGCGGGTAGAGCCGGTCATCGCCTGGAGCACCATGAGCGCATCGAGATCGGTGAGCTGGACGCAGAACCCATGGTGGGGTTCCGGCGCGGCGCCGGACTGCGGGCTGCGGTGGATGCCGTACTGGCCCGCCTGGACGTCAGCCCGAAGGTGATGACCGAATCCAATGAGCTGCCGATGCTGCTCGGTCTCGTACGCCACGGTCATGGTCTGGCGGTGCTGCCTCGGGCGTTCCTTGTGGAAGCGCCGTCCGAGGTGTGGATGCGACCGTTGAACCCGCCCATCACGCCGGCGGTGGTGCTCACCTGGCGGCGAGGTCGGCGGTATCCGCCTGCGGCAGAGGAGTTCCTTCGCTTCCTCGTGGCCGAAGCTATGCGATAGACCAACTTTCGGCCTGATGTGTCCACCGTGTTTCTTCTTCATTGCCGGTGGACGATGATTTCAGCAATCTTGATTCGCGATAATCGATATCGCGACAACCGTATGGACAGATGGCTGATCAGAGGCGACGCTTGCGGTACGCGGTTGTGAGCAGAAACACCGCGCTCAGTTGACCTTCGAAGAGCATTGGAGATACATGTCCACCACCACCGACGCCGGCACCCTGCAGGGGAAGGTCGCCCTGGTCACGGGCGGTTCCCGCGGTATCGGCGCCGCGATCGCGAAGCGACTGGCACGAGAAGGTGCGGCGGTCGCGCTCACGTACAGCGCGACCCCGGACGGCGCGGCGGCGACCGTCAAGGACATCGAAGCGGCGGGCGGCAAGGCCCGCGCGATCCACGCTGACGCGCGAGATTCCGCAGCCGTCGAGGCGGCCGTCGAAGAGACCGTGGCCACCTACGGCCAGCTCGACATCCTGGTCAACGCGGCCGGCGTCTTCCTGTACAAGTCGGTTCAGGAGACTACGCTCGACGACTTCGACTGGGCCGTCGACATCAACGTCAAAGGCCTGTTCGTCGCGACGAAGGCAGCCGTCAAGCACCTCAGAGAAGGTGGCCGCATCGTCAACATCGGCAGTATCAACGCCGACTACATTCCCTACGTCGGCGGTGGCCTGTATGCCATGACCAAGGCTGCAGTCGCAGGACTCACCAAGGCGCTGTCCCGCGACCTCGGTCCACTTGGAATCACGGTCAACAACGTCCAGCCCGGACCCACCAACACCGACATGAATCCTGACGAAGGCGACGCCGGGGCACTCACGCGATCACGCACGGCCCTCGGTCGGTTCGCACACCCGGATGAGATCGCCGATTTCGTTGTCTATGTAGCCAGCCCCGGCGCGAGCTTCATCACCGGCGCCAGCCTCTCGATCGACGGCGGCTATACCGCCTGACGTCCTTGATCCCGAATTCATGGGCGCAACGGCGATGAAGGCCGTCCACTGCGCTCATGAATTCGGCGGACCCGAAGGGGATTTTGTATGGCTACACAGACCTTTCCGTCCACGGTCACCGGTCGGGTCGGCATGCTGGTGACGCCCGATACCGGCCTCGATGCCGAAATGTGGCAATGGTGTCCTGACCGCGTGGTGCCGTTCATCACCAGGCTTCAGATACCGTTCGCCGGTACCGAGGACCCCCTGACCATCGACAAGCTGTTCGCCAGCCGCGACACAGTCCAACCCGCAGTCCGATCCCTGATCAGCTGCCCTAATCTGCCCAGCATCGATCCAGACATCGTGGTGTTCAACTGCACGGCCGCAAGCCATCGCGAAGGTCTCAAAGGTGAAGCAGCCCTGCGTAGTTCGATGTTGAATGCTGGAGCCCGCCGGGCGCTCACGGCCAGCGGTGCGGTGATCGGCGCGCTCACCGCCCTCGGTGCGCACAAGATCGCGGTCGGCACACCGTACAAGTACGGACAGAACCTGCTGTTGCAGCAGTTCCTCGCCGAGGCGGGCTTCGAGGTCCCGCCGATCCCCACCACCACCATCGAACCGCTCGACGACGCCACTGACGATCAGATCAGAGCCATTGCAGCGCAGGTGTATCGCCGCGATGCCTCGGTGATGTTCATCAGCTGCATCTCACTTCGCTTGCGGCACCTACTTTCTGAGCTCAGTGCTGAATACGGCATCCCTGTCATAGGCTCACTCCAGGCGACCATGTGGGCAGCGCTTGCCCAGATCGGCGAACGAGTCGAGGCGCCGGATCACCCACTGCATTCGCTTCCCTGGCCAGAGCAACTCCCTTTGCTCGAGCCGAAAAACCAGACCGATTCGGACGAACAGGAAACACGGCGATGACACCTGCCAACAGACCCCGGCTCCGCGCATGGGCAATGGCCGCACTGGCGGTTCTGACGGGCGCCGCCTTGAGCGCGTGCGGCTCCTCGGACGACACCACACTCTTGGAGCGTGTCGAGGGCCACCAGTTGCGGATGGCCGTGTTCGCGGGACCGCCCCAGGCATTCCAGAACCCCGACGGATCGTGGACCGGCTATGACGTCGACATCCTTATGGGATTCGCCGAAACGCTCAACGCAACACCCGAATTCATTGCTCTTCCCTTCGATGCGACGCTGGAGGCAGTGCAGTCGAAGAGGGCCGACGTTTCCATGGGAATCTACTGGAACGAAGGCAGGGCCAATGCGATGGACTTCAGTCGCCCGATGGGCAACTTCGTCGACGGTGTCGCAGTGCGAGGGTCTGATCCCCTTGTGGGGAGCGCATCCTTCGAGGGGCTGGACGGCAAGAAGGTCGGCGTGATCGCCGGCACCATCTACGTCGATCAAGCCGAGGGGATCCCCGGTGTCGAAGTGGTGAAGTTCAGCGGCGAGCCCGATCTGCTCGGAGCGCTCAAGCAGGGACGGGTGGACGCGGCATTGAACTCGAGCGTGGCGATTTCGACCTGGGCAGGTTCGGCTGCAAACGACGTTGCCTTGTTGGGTCCCGCACCGTTGCAGGATCCTCCGGCTCCTGAGTTGGTACGAGGTTACTTCGCCGTCGCAAAGGGCACGTATTCACAGACGTTCCTCGAGAAGCTCAACGTGTACCTCAAGGACATCTCATGTGACGGGACACTCGAAACGATCATGGCGCGCTACGACGTCACCGACTCCAGTTTCTTCGACGGAATCTGTGAAGCCTCAGATGTGCCCGGGCTGGCCAAACCCTGAGTCCGGCAATGACACTGCTGAACCAGTGGGGGAACTACCTGGGGCTCTTCTGGGACGGGCTGCTCGTGGCGGGGCAGTTGACCGCCTGCAGTGTGGCATTGGCTGTGGCTTTGGGGGCGGTGCTGGCGGTCTGCAAGTTGAGCAGCCACCCCGCGCTGCGTGTGCCGGCGTCCTGCTACATCGTGCTGGTCCGGGCGACCCCATTGTTGCTGATAATCCTCTTCGCCTACTTCGGGCTGGGTGAGATGGGAATTCTGCTGCCCGCATTCTGGGCGGGAGTCGTTGCACTGGGCGCGTTTCATGGCGCGATCTTCGCCGAGATCTTCCGCGGGGGTGTGCAGAGCGTCGATCGTGGCCAATGGGAGGCCTCAGATGCATTGGGTCTGAGTGCCTTTCAACGTCTCAAGAAGATCGTTCTTCCCCAGGCCTTTGTGCCGATCCTGCTGCCTTCCACGAACACCGTCGCCGACGTCATCAAGGACACCTCGCTGGTGTTCGTCCTCGGGGTGGCTGAACTGACCTCGGCGGCCGCGGAAGCCGCGGGAGACACCTACGAGCCGCTCGAGATGTACGGGCTCGCCGCGCTCTTCTACTTTGCTTTGTACCTGTTGATTTCTCGTGTTCTGGCCCGATGGGAACTTCATGTCGCACGACGTCGCAATTGACATCTCCGCCATTACCAAGCGGTTCGGTGACCGCACCATCTTCAGCGAGGTGTCGGTCGAGGTCCATCGCAGTGAGGTCGTGGCGATCATCGGCCCGAGCGGTTCCGGCAAGAGCACCCTGATCAGATGCATCAACCAGGTGACCCCCTTCGAACAAGGACGGATCGACGTTCTCGGCCATGCTCTGTACGGCACGGAGGAACCAGATCAACCGAAGCCGTCTCGTAAGACCCTCCACGCGATCCGTAAGGACGTCGGGATGGTGTTCCAGGGCTTCAACCTGTTTCCGCATCTGACCGTTCGTGAGAACATCACCTTGGCACCGCGCAAGGTTCTCGGTATGTCTGCCGCTGATGCCGACGCCAAAGCCGCTGAGCTGCTGGACACCGTCGGACTCTCGCACCGTATTGACGCTCTGCCCAAGAACATGTCTGGTGGTGAGCAACAGCGGGCGGCGATCTGTCGCGCGTTGGCGATGGGACCCAAGGTCATGCTGTTCGACGAACCGACGTCCGCGCTCGACCCCGAACTCGTCGGAGATGTCCTGGATGTGATCAAACGCCTCGTCACCGAGGGTATGACGACGGTACTCGTGACGCACGAGATCGAGTTCGCCAGAGAAGTGGCCGACACCATCATCGTCATGGCGGACGGCCGGGTTGCCGAGATGGGGTCCGCGGACCAGGTGTTGCGCCAACCGAAATCGGAGCGGGCGCAGGCCTTTCTGCGCCGTGTGCTTCGTTATCACGACCCGTCGGGCGCGCTCCCGGAGTCGCCGACCGGGCAGTGGGATGATTCGAAGTGAACGGCGCCGAAACCGACGTCTGGTTCTACGCCGAACGGATGCTGCACGCCGTCCCGACCACATTGTGGCTGGCAGCGGCGGGCACTGCTCTTGCCCTCGTGGGCGGCGCACTGGTGGCGGTATGCAGGATGCACGCTCCAGCGCCTGTCCGAGCGGTTGTAATCGTCTACATCGAACTGATTCGCGGAACCCCACAGCTGATCCAGATCTTCATTCTGTACTTCGGTCTCACGCAGTTCGGCGTCTACCTCTCGCCCGAAGTCGCCGGAGTCCTGTGGCTTGCGATCTCAGGCGCTGCCTACGCGGCCGAAATTCTTCGAGCCGGGCTCACCACCGTCCCCCACGGCCAGATTGAAGCTGCGATGGCGCTGAGCCTCGGACTTCGCCAAGCCTTCACCAAAGTGGTTCTGCCCCAGGCGCTTGGAACGGTACTTCCGCCGTTGACCACCTTCGTCATCCTGCAGATCAAGTCGACGACATTCCTGTTCCTGATCGGGGTCGAAGAAGTTCTCTTCGAAGCGCGGCTGGGTGTGAACACGATCAACCAACCACTCGCCATCTACGCCATCGCCGGCGCCATCTTCATCGCCATCAATCTTGCCGCTGAGTACGGACTGCGCTATGTGAGCCGACGAATCCCGGGCGTGGCGGAGGCGTCGGCTCGATGATCTCGAATCGTGATGCTCGATATCGCGTCAACCGTATGGACAGATCGGGTGGCAGGCACGACGCTTGGCCCTGGACGAGTTCTGAATATCAATCTGACAACCAATCACAACCAGAAGGGAAAATCAAAAACCATGTGCGGCTCCCCAACCGGAGGAATCAAGCAGACATCCCTGGATGGCTCTCCGTTCACGCTCAGCTTCGACCACGTCGGGATCCAGGTCCGGGACGCGGAAGTGTCGGCGAGGTTCTACGAGAGCTTCGGCTTCAAGTGACGGGGGCCCGGCGTCCTGCGCAACCAGCCCTATGTCCAGAAGCTGGTGGGCTACTTCCCGGACGTCGAGATGTACATCATCGAGATGGACATCCCCAATTCGACGGCCATGCTGGAGATCCTCGAGTACCGCAAGGTTCCCCGGACGCCCATCGATCCGGCGACCGCCCACCCGGGGACCGCGCACTTCTGCATTTACGTGCGGGACCTCGATGCCCTCTACGAGAAACTGATCGCCCAAGGCGCCACCTCGGTGTCTCCCGTGCAGACTGCGGACCAGGGACCGTACGCCGGCTTCAAAGTCGTGTACATGAAAGACCCGGACGGCATCCGGGTCGAACTCTGCGAGTTACCCGACCACCTCAAGAACTGACCACATCCCAGCCCACCACAGATTGGCTCCGTTATGAATCGCACACTCACGGGCGCTGCAGCGCTTCTCACCGTCGCGCTGACCGTCGCCGCGTGCGGCGGCGGTTCGAGCGAGGGAGGTGAAGACAACGCTCTTCCAACCGATCTCACCATCGAGAACCTCTACGACAATCTGAGCGGGAAATCCATCCAGTGGACCTGCGCCGGATGCAGCGGTGTCGACGTACAGGCCAAAATGGATACCACCGTCGCCGCCTTCGAGGAAGTCACCGGTGCAACGGTGACCGTACAGACCGATGACTGCGGCACCACCAAACTTGCCGGCATGGTGCAGGCCCAGAACGTCAGTTCCTCACTGTGGATCTTCTGTACACCCGCCGACTACCTGATGGCGATACAGCAGGGACTGCTGCAGGAGATCGACCCGCAGCTGGTCCCGGTCGACGTGTTGGTGGACAACACCTATACGGAGTTCGGTTTCGACGCTACGCCGTACGTCGAGGGGCTGCTGTTCAATGCCGATGCCTTCCCCGACGGACAGCCGACGTCGACCGTCGACATCTTCAACACCGCCGAGTTCCCAGGTAAGCGCTGCCTGCTGACGAACCCTCAGTACAACGGGGCCTTCGAGGCAGCCAGCCTGCACACCGGAAAGCGCCCCGACGAGGTGTATCCGCTGGACCTCGACGCCATCCTTGCCGAGCTGGACCAGATTCGAAGCGAAACCATCTTTGTGTCCAGCGGCGCCGAGGCAGTCCAGAACCTCCTCAACGGCACCTGCACCATGACGATGCGAGCTCAGGGTGACGCCATCGCCATGGCGCAGCAGAACCCGACATTCTCGGTGGGATACGTGAAGAATGGCGCCATGATGTCGTCGTCGCCGATCGGGATTCCCAAGCACGCACCGAATCCTCAAGTGGCTATGGCACTTCTGCGCTTCATGCTGACCGACGACGCCTCGATGGTCGACTACATCGATAGGTTGGCCGGTATGCCGGCATTCCTCAAGACACTGCCAGAGGTATCACCGCAGGCCCAACCGTACGTCATCACCGAAGCCGACCTTGAAACCGTCGTGCCCCAAGATGACGGCTGGTGGACCGAGAACATGGAGTCGGCCACTCAACGATGGAACGCATGGCTGGCGCAATGACCACCACCGCGGTTCGGCAAACCCGCCCCCGGCTTGCGACGCAGGGGCGGGTCGCCCGGACGGCGTGGATGTTGCTGCCTGCTGTTGCGTTTCTGGGTGTTTTCTTCGTCTACCCGTTGTGGGAGCTGCTGCTGCGGAGCCTGCATTCTGCTGGTGATCCGACTCTCGATCTCTCGGCACTGACCATCGCGAACTTCAGCTCCGCGTTTGCCGATTCCACCTTCTGGACGATGCTGCGGGCCACCCTGGTGCTGGCGGCAGGGTCCACGGTGATCACCGTGATCGCTGCGTATCCCATGGCCTACTTCCTCAGTCGCGCGCCGCGGCAGGTCGCCCGGATCCTGTTGCTGGCAGTCATGATCCCGTACTTCAGCTCGATTCTGGTGCGGCTCTACGCCTTCAAGGCCGTGCTGACCCCGCTCGGACTGCAGGGGACAGCGACGGGTGCGTTGGTGGGAATGGTGGCCTATCTGCTGCCGTTCATGATCGTGATGCTGTATGCGGCCATGGTTGCGATTCCCGCGAACCTGGGCCCGGCGGCCAGGACCATGGGCGCATCACCGATACGCGTCTTCACCAGGGTGCTGTTCCCGTTGTCACGGCCGGGACTGGTGGCAGCCACCCTCTTCGTCTTCGTGACGAGTCTGGGCTTCTATCTCACCCCCGCGGTCCTCGGCGATCCAACGAAACAGGTTGTGTCGACCTACATTCAGCAGAAGATCAGTCAGTATCAGTGGGGTGCGGCCAGTGCTGTCGGCATCACCTTGCTGGTGGCAACTCTGGTGCTGTTCGTGGTGTCCGGCCGGGCCCTCAGCCTGTCGACGGTGGTGACCGCAAGCTCGGGCAAGGGCGCGAGTAGCACAGGAACGTTCCGTTGGACCCGAGGCAACGTTGCCCTGGGCCTGTGGTCCTCGGCGGTGGTGCTGTTCCTGATGTTGCCGCTGGTCCTCGTGGTGTGGGCGTCGTTCACCTCCGAGTCGTACCTGCAGTTCCCACCGTCGGGCTACTCCCTGAGGTGGTACCGCGAGGTGCTCTCCGACAGTGGGTGGTTCAACGCCGCCTGGCTCAGCGTCAAGATCGGTGTTATGACCGCGCTCATCGCCACCGCGCTCGGGCTCGGCGCGGCGTTCGGGATCGTGCGGGGCGGCCTCCCGTTCAAAGGTGTTGCGACGACGTTCTTCTACATGCCGCTGATCGTTCCGGTGGTGCTGGTCGGCGGTGCCCTCTTCGGACTCCTGGTGCGTGAGCGTATGACCGGTACTCTCACGGGTTTCGTGATCGGACACGTGGTGCTCACCCTGCCGGTGACCGTCATCATCCTGACCAACGCACTGAGTTCGAGTTCGCGCAACGTCGAACTCGCGGCACGGACGCTGGGGGCCAATCAGTTGCAGGTGTTCGTGCGCATCACTGTTCCCGCGGTGAGTGCCAGTCTCGGTGCAGCCGCCCTCATCAGCTTCCTGATCTCCTGGGACGAGGCGGTGGTCAGTCTGTTCCTCACTGTCGATCAGCAGAGTCTGCCTGTCAAGTACCTGATCTTTGTTCGTTCCCAACTACTTCCGACGGTGGCTGCCGTGGGAACGCTGTTGTTGCTCGCCTCACTCCTGGCCTACGTCGCCTTCACCCAGGGGACGCGGCTCGTGCTGCGCGCGTGGCGCGGCCACCTCGACCGTCGCGAAGGAATGTCAAGCCATGTCTGAGTCCAAGATCAGCGGCGCAGCTGTCCACGTCCGCAATGTCGACCATCACTATGGCGGCTTCCACGCTCTCAAAGGCGTCGATCTCGACATCCAGCCTGCGGAGTTCATGACCCTGCTGGGATCGAGTGGCTCGGGAAAGACGACTCTGCTGCAGGCCATCGGTGGTCTGATCGAGCCCAGCCAGGGCGAGATCACCGTCGACGGCAATCCGCTCAGAGGATTGCCGCCCGAACGTCGCGACATGGGGTTTGTCTTCCAGAACTATGCCCTCTTCCCACATATGACAGTCCAGCGAAATGTGGCTTTTCCCTTGGAAATGCGCCGTATGGACAGGCGAACTGTCCGAGAAAGAGTCGGCCAGGCGCTGGAACTGGTGGGCCTGGATGAGCTCGCCCACCGGCATCCTGCGGAGCTCAGTGGTGGTCAGCAACAGCGTGTCGCATTGGCGCGCGCCATCACTTTCCAGCCGCGGGTGCTGCTTCTCGACGAGCCGTTGGGTGCCCTCGATCGACAGCTTCGCCAGCAGCTGGGACTCGAGATACGGCGTGTGCAGCGGGAACTCGGCATCACCACGATCTACGTGACTCATGATCAGGAGGAAGCGTTCGTCCTGTCCAGTCGCATCGCGGTGATGCGGGAAGGCAATATCCTGCAGGTGGACACCCCGGAACGCATTTACCGAAACCCGGCCGATCTCTTCGTTGCGACGTTCCTGGGTGATCTCAATGTCCTGACCGGTTCAGTTGTCAGCAGCGACAACGAGTCGGTCACCGTGAGCGCCGGTGGGACCGACGTGGAGGCGTCGACAGATGTACACGCAAGTCGCGGAACACCAGCCACCATCGGCCTGCGCCCCGAGGAACTCCAGGTTCGGCCGCTCGGAGGCGCTGCGGCAGCAGCCTGTTTCCGCGCGCGCATCGACTCCACCATCTTCGGGGGTGGTTGGGTCCGCTACAGCCTGGTGTTGGCCGATGGGCAGCGGCTCCACGCCGTCGACTCCGGCGCGCACGACGTACTGCCCGAAGGTAGTGATGTCGATGTTTCCTACACTTCCGCAAGGACTCTCGTTTTCTTCGGCGCCAACCAGGACCAGGTCAACAGTGTGAAAGAGCTGGAGGCTGAGGCGGTCAGATGAGATGTCCCAGCGTGTGACTCAGGCTTCGCCGAGTTCCTCGCTGGTCTGGTCGTCGACCACGAGAGCTGCGCTGGCGGCAGACGGATTTCTCATCGCCAGGGCTACACACAACGCGTCGATAACGGCGAGGTGGGCGATGCGGGTGGAGGCCGCTTCCGGGCGAATACGGTCGTCGGGAGCGGCGACGATGATTTCGACATCCGCCAACTCGCTGATCTTCTGTCCGCGGTAGTTGGTCAGTGCGATCATCTGGCACCCGCGCGGCGTGCTCAGTGAAGTGCGCGGGCGGACGCACACTGGGTCGACGTGTTCGTTCCGTACGGCGAACATCAGCTACACCACCGGTAATGCACAGCATGGAGTGAGCTTGATCGGGCCTCGATCCGGCCGACTAACTCAACCGGTAGCGCACCTGCGGTCTGCCTGCCTTGCCGTACTCGGTCAACCTGGCCACCACGCCGTCGTCGGCCAGCCGCTCCAGATATCGCCACGCCGTCACCCGTGAAATCCCCACTTGGGCAGCTGCTTCCGAGGCATTCAGGCCAGCCGGCGCCCCCCGGATCGCCGCGGCCACCAAGTCCAGCGTGTCGGCGGAGACGCCCTTGGGAGTCGAGGCTTTCTGGTCGGCTGTGCGCAGGGCATTGATGGCCCGGTCGATCTCGTGCTGCCCGGCGGCAGCCCCGCCGGCGCCGAGGGCGTCGCGGTACTGCTGGTAGCGCTCCAGCTTGTCGCGAAAAGCCGCAAACGTGAACGGTTTCAGCAGATACAGCGCCACTCCGTGGGCCACTGCCGAGCGCACCACCTCCAGATCCCGCTCCGAGGTGATGGCGATGATGTCGGGGGAGGGGCGGATGCCACTGAGCGCGGACGCGACATCGATGCCACTGGCGTCGGGCAGTCCGATATCCAGCAGTACCAGGTCGATCGGGGAGTCGCCGGCTGCCGCATTGGCGACGGTGCGCACCGCCGCGTTGCCCGTGCCTGCCACCCCGTGCACGGCGAAACCCGGGATGCGTTCGACGTAGGCGCGGTGCGCCTCGGCGATCAGGGGTTCGTCGTCGACGATGAGGACCCGGATCATCGGCGTCCGATCGTGGCGGTGATGACCGAGCCGTAGGTGTTCTGCGAGGTGACGGTGCCACCGTGCGCGGCGATCACCTGCCACACCAGTGCCAGACCCAGTCCCCTTCCCATGCCAGGTTCATCCGCCTTTGTGGAGTAGCCGCGCATCCGGGCCCGCTCGAAGGCGTCCGGCGTCATCCCGGGACCGCTGTCGGCGACGATGACCGTGAGCTCGTCGGCTGTCCCGCGCACAGTCACCTCCACCCAGGCAGGCCCCCCGGGGCTCGACGACCGCGCGGCTTCGATGGCGTTGTCCACAAGATTGCCCACCAGAGTGACGAGTTCGCCCTGCTTGAGCGCGAGGCTGCTGGGGTCGTCGAGGAGGGAGTCCTCGGTGACGGTGAGGTCGACGCCGTGATCGCGGGCCTGGCTGATCTTTCCCAACAGCAGCGCGGCCAATGCCGGTTCACCAACTGTGGCCATCAACCGGTCGATGAGATGTTGCGACACAGCCAGTTCCGCGGTGGCGAACTCGACGGCCTGATCGGTACGGCCCAGCTCCACCATGGTGATGACGGTGTGCAGGCGGTTGTCGGCCTCGTGCGCGCGCGAGCGCAGCGATTCCGCGAACTGCGTGACCGAGCTGAGTTCACCGGACACCCGTTGCAGATCAGTGCGATCCCGCAGGGTCATGACAGTGCCGACGGTGCGTCCCTCCCACAAGACCGGCTGCTGATTGACCAGCAGGACCCGGTCGGCGGTGACATGGGTTTCGTCGGTCAGCGTCTCCCCGCCGGAACTGCCCAACGACCCCGGGAGCTGCGCGCGGGTCACCGGCCCGTCGGGAAGCGAAAGCAGCCGTCGTGCTTCGTCGTTCACCACTTCGGCGCGGCCGTCGTTGTCGAACAGCAGAAGTCCTTCACCGATGGCGTGCAGCACCGCTTCGCGCTGTTCGTACAGCGCGGACAGGTCACCGAACGACAGGCCCAGCGTGCGTCGTCGCAACCGTCGTTCCAACAGGTAGGCCCCGGCCAAGGCGAGAATCAGTGCGGTGCCCACGGCGATTCCGATGGCGGGCAGCGTCGCCATCACGGACTGCGAGATCTTGGTGCGGGTGACACCGGCGGAGACCAACCCGATGATGGCGCCCTGCGCATCGCGTACCGGTGCAACGGCACGGATGGACGGACCGAGTGTGCCCGGATAGGTCTCGGTGAACGTCTCGCCGGCCAACGCGCGGTCGATGTTGCCGGTGAACTGGCCGCCGATGCGGGTGGTGTCCGTGTGGGTGAAACGGGTGCGGTCCGGCGCCATCACCACGATGAAATCCATGCCGGTGGCCTTGCGGATGGCCTCGGTCTGCGGTTGCAGGAGCGCCGTCGGGTCAGCAGAGCCGATGGCCTCGGCCGTCGATGTCATCAGGGCCACCGACTCGGTGACCGCGATGACTTTCTGGGTGGTCAGCTCGTCGGCGTCGCGCCGGGCGTCCAGAACGGCGACTCCACCGGCCCCCAGAATCAAGATCAGTAGCAGTGCCAACTGCCAGCCGAACAGCTCTCCGGCGACACTGCGAGACGACGAGGCCGGCGAGGTACGAGGCGGTTGAGGAGTCGAGCTTTCGGCACTGCGAGACGACGAGGCCGGCGAGGTACGAGGCGGTTGAGGAGTCGAGCTGTCGACACTCCGGTCGGTCGTCATCGTGACGAGATTAAGCCCGCGAACTGAAATCAATGAACTTATTGGTGACTTGAATCACCTCTGGGCTGAGAGTCATCTCCAGCACACGTGACCCCCAACACAGGAGCGCCGACATGGCCGACACCGCCGTCACACCGCCTTCGAAACAATCCAAGAAGCGCGACCGCACCCACTGGCTCTACATCGGCGTCATCATCGCCGTACTCGGCGGCATCGCCGTCGGCCTCGTCGCCCCGGACACCGGATCTGACCTCGGCATCCTGGGCACCCTCTTCGTGAGTCTGATCAAGATGATGATCTCGCCGGTGATCTTCTGCACCATCGTGCTGGGCATCGGATCGGTCCGCAAAGCGGCATCGGTCGGCAAGGTCGGCGGCATGGCGCTGCTCTACTTCCTGGCCATGTCCACCGCGGCGCTGGCGATCGGCTTGGTGGTCGGCAACCTGATCAGCCCCGGAACCGGTCTGAACGTCGCAGCGGATCCCAGTGCGGGCGCTGAATTGGCAGAGAAGGCGCACGGAGCCGGCGGCACCATGGACTTCATCGCCGGAATCATCCCGACATCGCTGCTGAGTTCGCTGACCGAGGGCAGTGTGCTGCAAACGCTGTTCGTCGCGCTGCTGGTGGGTTTCGGTCTGCAGGCCATGGGCGACGTCGGCGAGCCGATCCTGCGCGCTATCGGTCTGATTCAGAAGCTGGTGTTCCGCATCCTGGCCGGCATCCTGTGGTTGGCGCCGATCGGTGCCTTCGGCGCCATCGCCAAGGTGGTTGGTGACACCGGTTTCGCCGCAGTGGTCCAGCTCGGTGTGCTGATGGGCGCGTTCTACCTGACCTGCGTGTTGTTCGTCTTCGGTGTGCTCGGCGGCCTGATGCGCATGGTGTCCGGCGTGTCGATCTTCAAACTGGTGCGCTACCTGGCCCGCGAGTACCTGCTGATCGTGGCCACGTCCTCGTCGGAGTCGGCGCTGCCGCGGCTGATTGCCAAGATGGAGCACGCCGGCGTGCAGCCCACCACCGTGGGGATCGTTGTGCCGACCGGCTACTCGTTCAATCTCGACGGCACCGCCATCTACCTGACCATGGCCTCGCTGTTCATCGCCGACGCGATGGGCAACCCGCTGTCGATCGCCGAGCAGCTGTCGCTGCTGGTGTTCATGATCGTCGCCTCCAAGGGCGCCGCCGGTGTCAGCGGCGCGGGTCTGGCCACCCTGGCCGGCGGCCTGCAGAGCCATCGCCCGGAGCTGCTCGACGGCATCGGCCTGATCGTCGGCATCGACCGCTTCATGTCCGAAGCCCGCGCCGTCACCAACTTCTCCGGCAACGCAGTGGCCACCATCCTCATCGGCACCTGGACCAAGACGTTGGACAAGGCGCGGATCAACGAGGTGCTCGACGGCAGGGCACCCTTCGACGAGCAGACCATGGTCGACGACCACCCGGCGCCTGCGGCCGACAAGAAGGAGCCCGTCGGGGTCTGACACCCTCCCCCTGACAGCCGAGCGCCGGCCCGAAATGGGCCGGCGCTCGGTCACTTTTTCGGCCAGTTTTTGCGTCTGCTCGGCATAGAGGACCTGCCCGATCGGGTAGGTATCGCACTGTCCGGTCGTGCCGACTTTCACTGCCAGGCGAGGGGGATCTGCCCGCAGCTGTTCCGTGGGTCACATCCGGTGCATGAGGCTGGTGTCCGACACCCGATTGCTGCATCGGAGAAAGGACGGGCCCCGCCCATGAAGGTCGAAGATCTGCTCAAGCCGTTCCCCATCAAGGAGTTCCACCCCTTCCCGCGCGCCATGATGGGTCCCGGCGCCCACGAGATGGTGGGCCCGGAAGCGCTCAAGATGGGCTTCAAGCGCACCCTGCTGATGAGCTCGGGCCTGCGCGGCACCGACATCGTGCACAACATGGCCGAATCCCTGAAATGGCATGGCCTCGAGGTCGTCGTCTATGACCAGGTTGAGTCCAACCCCAAGGACTACAACGTGATGGACTCGGTGAAGCTGTACCAGGAGAACGAGTGCGACAGCTTCATCTCCATCGGTGGCGGCTCCACCCACGACGCCTGTAAGGGCGCGCGCATCTCGGTGGCTCACGACGGTCGTAACGTCAACGACTTCGAGGGCTTCAACATGAGCGAGAACCCGAAGAACCCGCCGCACATCGCCATCTCCACCACCGCGGGCACCGGCTCGGAAACCTCGTGGGCCTACGTCATCACCGACACCACCACCGACCCGAACAACCCGCACAAGTACGTGGCCTTCGACGACGCCTGCGTGGCCACCCTGGCCGTCGACGATCCGGTGCTCTACTACGACTGCCCCACCGACTACACCGCACAGTGCGGATTCGACGTGCTGGCGCACGCCTCTGAGCCTTATGTCTCCCGGCTGAACTTCGAGCCGTCGCTGGGCAACGCCATCCGCGCCATCAAGCTGACCGCCGAGAACCTGCGTGAAGCCACCTGGAACGGCCAGGACCTGGCCGGCCGCCAGGGCATGATGTACGCGCAATACATTGCCGCACAGGCCTTCAACTCCGGCGGCCTGGGCATCATCCACTCCATTTCGCATGCGGTCTCGGCGTTCTACGACACCCACCACGGCCTCAACAACGCGATCGCCCTGCCGCGGGTGTGGGCGTTCAACATGCCGGTGGCCTACAAGCGCTTCGCCGACATCGCGCAGGCGATGGGCGTGGACACCTACGGCATGACCGACGTGCAGGCCGCCGACGCGGCGCTGGCTGCCGCGATCCGCCTGCTGCGCGATGTGAACATCATCGAGCGCTTCGTCGACGTCAAGCAGGACAGCTACTCGAAGAACCGCCTCGGCCAGGGCCCCACGGAGTTCTACAAGAACGCGCCGGTGATCAAAGGCGACAAGGCCGACGTCGACCGCATCACCAACCACGTCCTGGGCGACGCGTGCACCCCCGGCAACGCCAAGGAGTGCACCTTCGACCTGGTCCGCCCCGTCGTCGAGCACTGCATGAACGGCGACCTGGACGACCTGCTGTCCTGATGTTCGCTTCCGTAGAAGAGGTTCGTGAGACGCTCGCCGGCGAGGGGTACATCGCCGACGAGCGGCTCGCGACAACGATTTTCCTCACAACCCGCCTGGACAAGCCACTGCTGGTCGAAGGCCCGGCCGGCGTCGGCAAGACGGAACTGGCCAAGGTGCTGGCGGCTGCGACCGGCCGCCGGCTGCTTCGGTTGCAGTGTTACGAAGGCCAGGACGAGACCAAGGCGCTCTACGAGTGGGATTACGGCAAGCAACTGCTGTACACCCAGATCCTCAAGGAGAAGATCGGTCAGCTGGTCGCGGACGCGAGCACCTTGGACGAAGCGGTGGAGCGGATCGGCAAGCAGGAGAGCGTGTTCTTCTCCGACCGGTTCCTGGCACCGCGACCGCTGCTGGAGGCCGTGCGCTCCGAAGAGCCGGTGGTGCTGCTGATCGACGAGATCGACCGTGCCGATGAGGCGTTGGAAGCAGTCCTGCTGGAATTGCTTGGTGAGTATCAGGTTTCGGTGCCCGAAGTCGGGACGTTCACGGCCAGGCACGCCCCGTACGTGATCCTGACGTCGAACAACACCCGCGACCTGGCCGCCGCGTTGAAACGGCGTTGCCTGCATCTGTTCCTGGATTACCCTGCCGCGGAACGGGAACTGGAGATCGTCAGGTCCAAGGACACGGGCCTCTCCGAGTCGCTGGCCACCCAACTGGTGGACGTGGTGCGTGGATTGCGCGAACTCGACCTGCGCAAGTCGCCCAGCATCTCAGAGACCATCGACTGGGCCCGCACCCTGGCGGTTCTGGGTGTCGACGAACTCAACGCCAAAGTGCTGGCCGACACGGTGTCGGTGGTGGTCAAGTACGACAAGGACGTCCGCAAAGCACTGGATGCGCTGCCCAAGCTGGTGGACCCAAACGCGAAAGTGCCTGATTCGCTGCATCATCACCACAACGGACACTCGCACAGTCATGACCACGGCCACAACCATGACCACGGCCACGGTCACGACCATGGTCACGAACACGACCATCACGACGAGCCCGACGGCAAGGAGGTCCGAGAGGCCAAGGATCAGCCGGGACGGTTCAAAGACGGGTACTACGGCACCCCGAAGACCGCTTCGTTGGGTCGTCGAAGGCCGTTCTGATGGAAGCGACATTGCACCGGTTCGTCCGGCTCCTGCGGCTGGCGGGACTGCGCGTCTCGATTCCCGAGGCGCTGGACGCGATGCGATGCGCAGGGCAGCCCGGTGTGTTGACCTCCCGGGCTGTCCTGCGTACCGCATTGCGCGTCGCGTTGGTCAAAGACCACCGCGACGAACCGGTGTTCGACCAGATCTTCGACGCGTTCTTCTCATTGGTGCGCGTCGGCCCCGATGACGACGCCCACGGGCACTCACACGCCCACGACGATCTGGTCGATACCGGGGAACTGGAGTCGTTCACGCTGTCGGAGGAGCCCAGCGACAAGCCCCAGGAGGGGCACGAACACGGCAAACCGCACAGCATCCGGGAGTACTTCAAACAGGAGGACCTCGCCCAGCAGTACAACCTGCACCAGGAGGCCAACAAGATCGATCTGGCGGCGTTGACGGATCAGATCGTGTTCTCCAAGGACAAAGTGGGCGACGACGCGAACTCCTACCGCGTCGAACTGTCCGCCGATCGCCTGCACGGGGCGGGTCCCCCGGGAGATCTCGCATCAGGTGGCGGCACCAACGTCGACGCCGATCTCACCATCGCCGAACAGGATGCCCTGCTTGGCTGGCTGAACGAGATCGAGGACGCCGAGGGCGACGAATCCGACGCCGCAGCGCTCCGGCGTCGACTCACCGGGGTGCTGGAGAACCTTCCGCAAGCGCTCAAGCGTCACCTCGAGGCGCTGCTGGCGCTGGAGAACAAGATCATCGAAGAACGCGAGCAACGGGAAGCGAAAGTCGACCGGATCGCCGAGACCGAGCGCGCGGATCTGGAGGATTCCCTGCGCCGCCTCGCGCGCTCCCTGCACGGTGCGCTGACTCATCGCCGCAGGATCTCCGCCGCCGGCCGGGTGGACCCGGGCCAGACGATGCGACGCAACATGCGCTTCGACGGGGTGCCGTTCATGCCCGTGACCATCCGCCGGTCCGAGGATCGGCCGCGGCTGCTGGTGCTGGCCGACGTCAGCTTGTCGGTGCGGGCCACGTCGCGGTTCACCCTGAATCTGGTGCACGGCTTGCAGGACCTGTTCACCCAGGTTCGATCGTTCGCGTTCGTCGACCAGGTAGTGGAGACGACCGAGCTGTTCCGGGACTATCCGAGCGAGCGTGCGCTGGGGTTGATCTTCGGTGGTGATGTGCTCGATGTGGACGCGAACTCCGACTGCGGAGCGGTGTTCGGGGAGTTCGTCGCCGAGCACTCGTCGGCGTTGTCGCGGCGCACCACGGTGCTGGTGCTCGGCGACGGTCGCAACAACGGCAAGGATCCGAATCTGGCCGCGTTCGAGGAGATCACCCGCCGCGCCCGCGAGACCATCTGGCTGACCCCCGAGCCGCGGTACTCCTGGGGCCTGGGTGGCTGTGACCTGCCGCGATACGCAGAATATTGTGACCGAGTGCGTGTGGTGCGCGACCTGACCGGACTGGAGCACACCGCGGCCGAGTTCGCCGCGGAAGCAGTGGGCCGATGACCCGCTGGGGCCGTACTGTGGAACCGACAATGTTATCCGGGTCACACAGGCAGAGCGGGATGGTGGCGAGACTTCACACACGACGCAGCAGCGACACTCGTGTCCTCAAGTTCCACGCGCCCGAGATCGTCTTCGGGTGGACTCGATGGTGGAGGCCGCGCACGCCGCGCTCCGGCTCGGGGCGTTGCGCCCGATGCTGATCACTGACCCCGGTCTGATCGAAGCCGGCTGGGTGGACGAGATGCTGGAGCATCTGCGCGAGCAACACGTCGAGGCGCAGGTGTGGAGCGGGTTGACCCCCAACCCGAAGGACCACGAGATCGCCGCCGGCTACCAGATGTACGTCGAGCGTGGCTGTGACGTCCTGCTAGCCGTGGGGGGCGGCTCGGTGATCGACGCCGCCAAGGGAGTCGCGATCCTGGCGTCCAACGGCGGGCACATCCTCGACTACGAGGGCGTGGACAAGGCCCACGTCCCGATCCCGCCGCTGGTGGTGGTGCCGTCGACGTCAGGAACCGGCGCCGACGTCTCGCAGTTCTGCATCGTCACCGACACCACCCGCAACGTCAAGATCAGCATCCTGGGGCGCGCCCTGGTGCCCGATGTCACCGTGATCGACCCCAGACTGCTCACCACTATGCCCGAAAGCCTCAATGCGGCAACAGGTCTGGATGCACTGACGCACGGCATCGAGGCCTTTGTGTCGCTGGGGCACAACCAGCTGACCGATCATCACGCCCTGCGCGCTGTACAGATGGTGACCGAGAATCTGGTGGCCACCATCGAACGTCCCACCGACATGCCGCCCCGCGTGTTGATGGCCCAGGCCGCACTGGAGGCTGGGCTGGCGTTCACCAACGCGATCCTGGGCGCCACCCACGCCATGAGTCACCAGGTGGGTGGCCTGCTGGATCTGCCGCATGGTGTCATCAACGGGGTGCTACTACCGCACGTGATCCGGTTCAACGCCGAGGCCGACCCGGAACCGTACGCTGTGATCGCCTGTGCGCTAGGGGTTTCCGACCCCGGGATGCCTGCGCGGGAGGCGGCTGAAGCGTTGGCCGAGCGGATCGACCTCCTGGCCGCCGAGGTGGGTGTGCCGCGCGGGCTGGCTCAGCTCGGTGTCAGTGACACCGATGTGCCGATCCTGTCCAAGAACGCGCTGCACGACGCCTGTATGACCACCAACCCGCGCCCGGCTGACGAGCAGCAGATGCAGGCGCTGTTCCGGGCGGCCATGTGAGTGCCATGCCGGACCGCGTCACCGCCACTGAACTGGAGCGGCTGACCGGACTGCGTTCGGGAAAAGGATCGTTCTACAGCGAATTCCGCTCTACTGCAATGCGATTGGACCGAGTGGTGGCGGCGCTGGACACGATCTCGCGGGCGCTGGTGCAGACGGTGCACGGGTCGGAGAACCTGGTGCGTGCCGTCGCCGAAGCGGCCCGGGTGCACCTGGACGCCGAGTGGGTGGTGCTGGCGTTGGCCGACGGCGCCTTGCCGGATGCACATCCGCGGCATCTGATCCTGGACTCCGCGGGGCGCGCGTATGCGTTCGAAGGACTCTTCGACGCCCACGATCCCGGACCGCACCTGCCGGACGCCGTGCTGAACCGGCTCAACGACATCCTGCGTGGCCAGTTGGCGCCGTTCCGGCTTCCGGTGATCGAGCGCCACCACGCGCACGTCCCGATCGAACTCGACGGCGAGGTGATGGGTGCCTTCGCCGCGTGGACGGCGCCGCCGCGCACCCTGGATGCCACCGACGCCGCGGTGATGCGCATCCTGGCAAGCCAGACCGCGGTGGCTCTGCAGAATTCGTCACTGTTCTCCAAATCGGTCAACCTTCTGACCGAATCGGAGGCACGTAATGCCGAATTGCTGGCCACCCAGCGAGAACTCGGCGCGGTGCAACGGCACCAGGTGCTCGACGACGAACGTCACCGCATCGCCCGCGAACTGCACGACAGTGTGGCTCAGACCGTGCTGTCGGCAGGCATGCTGATCGAGGTGTGCCGCAGTGAGGTGGATGCCCCGGAGATCGCGAGCCGGCTTGATCTGGCCAAGGATCTGACTCGCTCGGCCACCGAGCAGCTGCGATCGGCCATCTACGCGTTGAACCATCCGGGGGAGGCTGATCGCTCCAGCCTGACCGAGATGCTGGGGCAGTTGGCGACGGTGCACATGCCCGAGGATCTGCGAGTGCAGCTGCGGGTATCTGGCAAGCCGGTGGAACTGCCCAGCGACGTCGAACATGCCCTGTTGAGGATCGCGGGGGAGGCGTTGTTCAATACCGCCATGCACGGCAGCGCCACCCGGGCCATTCTGGGGGTGACCTATGGCGAATCCGCGGTCACCTTGTCTATCTCCGATGACGGCATCGGTGACCCGGACCGGTTGCGGCTGATGTTGAGCATGGCCGAGGCTGCCGATGTCGACGGCCATCACCGTGGGTTGGCGAACATGCGGGCCCGGGCCCGCGAGCATGGTGGCACCTTCGAGGTGTACCGCTCCCGCATCGGCGGGGTGCGGGTGACGGCCAGGATTCCCCGGCCCATCGCAGGAGGAGTTCTCGCATGACAGTGACGACGAAGACCATCCGGCTGGTGCTGGTGGACGATCACGCCATTCTGCGACAGGGGCTGCGTTCGATTCTGGAACGTGAACCCGATCTGCAGGTGGTGGGTGAGGCGGCATCGGAGGCAGAGGCCGAGGCGGTGGTGGCCAGCATGCGCCCCGACGTGGTGCTGCTGGATCTGAAACTGTCGGCGGGTTCGGACTTCGAGGGATTGTCGTTGTGCGGCAAGCTGTCCGGCGCCCATCCTGAGTGCGGACTGCTGGTGTTGACGACGTTCCTGGACGAGAGTCTGGTGATGCGTGCCGTGCATGCCGGTGCCAAAGGCTATGTGGTCAAGGATGTCGATACGACGGAACTGGTGCGAGCCATCCGCGCCATCTCGATGGGGGAGAGTGCTTTTGACTCGCGCAGCGCCGCGGCGGTGGTGCGGTCGCTGTCCGGGCGGGCCGAGCCGCAGCAGCAGCTCACCGACCGCGAGGTCGAAGTGCTGAGACTGTTGGCCAGCGGGCTGTCGAACAGCAAGATCGGTGAAACGCTTTTCATCTCGGCCACCACAGCCAAGTTCCATGTCAGCAACATCATGCGCAAGCTCGAAGTCAGCCGTCGCGCCGAGGCGGTGTATGCAGCCAGCAAGCGCGGCCTGATATGAGGCTGCCTGGCGGGGCCGCTCAGAGATCGAGAGTGAGCCAGCCGCCATGGAATTCGTCGACCGTGGCGGTCAGGCCGGGATGTTCGGCGCACAGTCTGGTGCCCAGCTGCTGAAGCCGGGCCGACGAGAAGCGTTGGATGTGCCCGTAACACTCTTGCGGGTGCTCTTCGAACGGTACTGCCACCACCACCCGACGTCGGGCCAACCGTAGCGCCTCGGACAGTACGGCGCCGATGGTGCCGTCATCCAGGTGCTCCAAGAGATGCAGAGCCGTGACCGTGTCTGCGCTGTGGTCCGGCAGCGGCACCCCGGCAGCGTTGCAGACCGCGGTCCGCAATGGTCGGCGCAAGGCCCGGCTCGCCAGGTCCAGCAGTCGCATGGTGGGGGCGCTGAGGTCGGTAGCTGTCACCTCGAAACCGTGATGTGCCAACCGCAATGGGAAGAAGCCGAAGCAGGACCCGAGGTCGACGACCTGAGTGCCGGTGAGGAGTTCCTCGGCGCGCTGGTGCACCGGGGCGAACGCGGTGTCACCGGACTCCAACCGGGCCAGAGAGTTTCGGTAGAACCGTAGCCAAGCGGGGGCGCCGCCGTCGACTGTGGAGCGCACCACGCCGGTGAACACCAACTCGAACTCGTCCTGCCCGAGCAATGCGCCGGAGGAGACCAGGTCGTCGGCCAGCAGAACGGCCAACTCGTCGGACAGTTCGTCGGGGGTGACGTCGTGTTCCACCGTCAGGGCGGTGCCATCGCGGTGTGTACAGAATCGAGGGGTGCACACGCCGTGACCGTGATGATCACTGCTGGTCCGGCGGCGCACCCGGACACCGTGGCCGCTCCATTGTCCGCGGGGTGCGGGCGCCAATGGATCGAGCAGGATAGCCATGTTGGACAACGCTATTGAGCGCACCGATCGCGCCGCGATCCCCGAAAGGGCACAATCCGGCGCCGCCCGGAGGGGTGGGTGACTACCCGAATGGCCAGTGCCTCAATGGCACTCGGTGCCATAATCTCGGTGCAGTTGTAGAGGAGAATACGATGACCTGGTTCGAAACCGTTGCCGACGCTCAACGCCGCGCCAAGAAGCGCCTGCCTCCGAGCGTATATGCGGCCCTGCTCGCCGGTTCCGAGAAGGGCATCACCGTCTCCGACAACCTCGACGCCTTCGGTGAGCTCGGATTCGCGCCGCACGTTGCCGGGCTGTCATCCAAGCGTGACCTGGCGACCACCGTGATGGGACAATCGATTTCACTGCCTGTGTTCATCTCGCCGACGGGTGTGCAGGCCGTGCACCCCGACGGTGAAGTTGCCGTGGCCAGGGCCGCCGCGGCGCGCGGCACCGCAATCGGTCTGTCGTCGTTCGCATCCAAACCGGTCGAAGAGGTTGCGGCGGCCAATCCGCAGACGTTCTTTCAGATGTACTGGACCGGCAGCCGGGACAAGCTGGTCGCCAGGATGGAACGCGCCCGCGCTGCGGGCGCCGTCGGCCTGATCATCACCACCGACTGGTCGTTCTCCAACGGACGTGACTGGGGCAGCCCGAAGATCCCCGAGAAGATGGATCTGCGGGCCATGGCACGGTTCGCCCCAGAAGGGCTGCGACGGCCGCGCTGGCTCCTCGACTTCGCCAAGACCGGCAAGGTGCCCGACCTCACCGCGCCCAACCTCGCCGACGGTGGTCCTGCCCCGACCTTCTTCGGTGCCTACGGCGAGTGGATGGGTACTCCGCTGCCCACCTGGGAGGACATCGCCTGGCTTCGCCAGCAGTGGGGCGGGCCTTTCATGCTCAAGGGTGTGATGCGTGTCGACGACGCCAAACGAGCAGTCGACGCGGGCGTTTCGGCCATCTCGGTGTCCAACCACGGCGGCAACAACCTGGATGGAACCCCGGCGCCCATCAGGGCGCTACCGGCCATCTCCGAGGCTGTCGGCAGCGACGTCGAGATCGTGCTGGACGGCGGCATCCGGCGAGGCAGTGACGTGGTGAAGGCGCTGGCACTGGGCGCCCGCGCGGTGATGATCGGTCGGGCCTACCTGTGGGGCCTGGCCGCCGGCGGGCAGGCCGGCGTCGAGAACGTCCTCGACATCCTGCGCGGCGGTATCGATTCCGCACTGCTTGGCCTCGGGCTGTCCTCGGTACAGGAGCTCGAACCGGCCAGCGTCCTGATGCCCGACGGTTTTCGGCGCGACCTGGGACTCTGAGCTCCGCCAGGAGGATACTGGCTCCCATGCTGATCGACCTCAGCCATCGCATGGTGCCCGGCCTCCAGGTGTATCCGGGCGATCCGGAGGTGACGTTCACGTCCGCGGCCACCGTGGCCGCCGACGGGTTTGCCGTGACCGCACTGGGGTTGGGCTCACACAGCGGAACCCACGTGGATGCGCCCTCGCACTTCGTCGACGGCGCAGCCACTCTCGACGGGCTCGACCTGTCCCGGTTTCACGGGCAGGCGCGAATGGTGTCGGTGCCCGAACCACCTGCCGGCGCGACGATCGATGACCTTGATCTCGACGGTGTCGACGGCCGGACGATCGTGGTGATCGCAACCGGTTGGTCCCGTCACTTCGGTACTCCGCGTTATCTCAGTCACCCGCACCTGGCGCCGGCGGTGGCGCACCGGCTGCTCGAACTCGGGGTCACCGCGGTGGGCGTGGATCTGATGAGCCCCGACCCGACGGGCGGGTGCTCGACATCGCTGCCGTTCCACCAGGTCTTCCTGGGCGCGGGTGGGGTGATCTACGAGAACCTGACCAACCTGGCGGCGATTCCGAGTGCGGATTTCACGTTCTTCGGACTCCCGTTGCGGCTGGGCGCGTGCGACGGCTCGCCGGTACGCGCGGTGGCGTTGGCCGACGGATAGCTCGGTGTAAGCAGAACTGCGGCAATGGTGGTGGTTCCTGGGCCGGGAGGAACCGGTCGGCGATGAGTGCGCTGACCTTCCTCAGTTCTGCTGCGCCGAAAGCACTCTGGCCGCCTCGCGTACAGCGGCCACATTGGCCTTGCCCTGCCGCGAGCCGGCCAGCTTCGCTGCGATATGTGCGCCGACGGTGATCGGCTCGTACGCCAGCCCAGCGTCGGCGTCCAAGTATCCCGGTGCGGTGCTGATCACGGCGTCCACGTTGCCATCGTGGAAGAACGCCGCCGAACGCCTCCGCTTGATGGTGCCATCGACGATGGGTGGTTTCACCCGATGCAGTGTCGACATCCAGTAGTCGTTAGTGATCCGCGCGGTCAAGTCCCCCAGATTGACCAGCAGCGCACCGTCGATGGGTGCGACGTCGTGCCAGCGCTGGTCGGTCCCGAGCACCTGCAGGCCGGCCACCTGGTCGGCCCACAACACCGTGACGATGCCGAAGTCGGTGTGCTCACCCATACCGGTGAGATCACCGTCCAAGGTGACGGTGCCCTCCGGCAGGGCGTAGTTGTTCATCCGCAGCACGTCCACCGAATGGTCGGTGATCTTCTCGAAGTAACCGGGCTCGAGGTCCAGGGCCGCACAGAAGATATCGGTCAGCACCCGGGCCACCCGACCGGCCTCGGCGAAGTAGGCCGACACGGCGGACTCGAACGATGGCACCTCAGCAGGAAAAACGTTGATGCCGTAGTCGGCTTCGTCGAGTTCCAGACCGTCGAACGAACGAGCCTCGGCACCGATGTTGAACGCCTCGAAGAAGTCGTTCATCCGGGTGGCTGACTCGACACCCAAGGACAAACTGAGCGACTCACTCTTCGGTGGGCTGTAACCCCGGTTGGCGCCGGTGATCCGATAGCTGTTCTTCACCTCCACGTCCAACCCGAAGAACCCGTCCATGGCGGAGCCCAGTCCATTCAGTACGTCAGTGGGGATGCCGTGCCCCAAGATCTGCATGAAACCCACACGCGCACAGGCATCGTCGACTGCCTTGGCGACAGCCTCCGGATCGGACCCGTCCACCCACGGGGTGATGTTGATGGCCGGAACTTCGAAACTGGTCATGGATCGCTCCCTGTGGTGTGGTTCCAGGATGCAAGGCGCTGCCGCAACCGCGCCTTGTCGGTGTCGTCGAGCCAGCAGGCGTCGATGGCATTGGCGGTGAACTGGGTCAGGTCGGAGACCTCATACCCCAGTGCGTTTCCCACCGCGAAGTAGTCGTGTGACGGGTCGGTGCCGAACATCGGCGGATCGTCGGAGTCGATACAGACCTTCAGTCCGGCGTCCACCATCTGTCGGATCCTGCGATGGGAGCCATCACCGGAACCGCTGTAGCGTCCGATGTCGGAGCTCACGGGTGTACAGGTGAACGGGATCTGTTCCTGCACACAGCGCTGTGTGACACGCTCGTCGGTTACCACGTGATAGCCGTGATCGATTCGGCTGCAATGCAGTTCGTCGAGGATGGTGTCGATATGGGACGGCGGTCCGCTCTCGGAATGGGCGGTGCGGTGCAGGCCTGCCTGCTCGGCCAGCGCGTACGCGGGTGCAAACGGCGCCGGCGGCCCCAGGATCTCCTGATAGTCAAGGCCAATGCCCACCACTTCGTCGACGCGGTGGTCGATCACCTCCTGCACCAGCGACACAGCCTCGGCCACCGTGTGTTCCCGGTTGATCGCGACGATGATGCGACTTTCGATGCCGGTGTCGGCCTGTGCATCACGCATCCCGTCCAAGATCCCGGCCAAGGCGGTGGCGTACGGCAGCGGACTGGGCTGCGGGGTCACGAAGATTTCGCGGTACCAGACGTTGTGGTCGGAACCGAACACCGTCAGCGATTCGTAGGTGATCCGCCGGTAGTCGTCGCGGTGAAGCAACGACGCTCCGATCAGATCGTAGATCGACAGGAACTCCCCGAGGTCCTCGTAGGCGGCACTGTCGTAGACGGTGTCGGGTCCGGGGTCACCGGGCAGGGCGACGCCGCTGTGCGCAGCCATCTCCACGGCCGTCGCTGCAGGCACCGACCCCAGGAGGTGACAGTGCAAACTCACCTTCGGAATGGACTGGGCCACTGCGTGACTGATCATGGCACCGAGATGGCCGCGTAGCGCGATCGCAGGTAGTCGCCGGCGGTGACGGGTTGGTAGTCGTTGTCCCGGCCCAACGGCGGTGGGAAGGATTCGATGAGCTGCTCGAGGTTGGCCTCGAAGAAGAAGATCAGCGAGATCAGTTCTTCGTCGGGGGCGTCAGGGCTGGGCGGCAGCACCCGGTGCATGGTGGAGGTCCACCGGTCACCGGTCCAGCGGGCCATCAGGTCACCGATGTTGATGGTGTACGCGTCGGGAATGACAGGTGCGTCGATCCATTCGCCATCGCGGGTGCACACCTGCAGTCCGCCGTAGCCGGCTTCGCGGTCCAGGATGGTGATGGTCCCGAAGTCGGTGTGCGGAGCGATGCGGTACTGTCCCTCGGCGACGGGCCCGGTCCGATTGAGCGCGGGATAGCGGTTGATGTTGAACGAATGCGGCGACTCCATGCAGCGGTCGGTGAACCAGGTGGGCTCCAGGCCCGCGGCCGTGGCGAGCAGCTCCAGAAGATCTGCGGCGAGCTCACGCATGGTGTGGGCGTAGGTGACGCAGAGTTCCTGGAGCGCAGGAACTTCGATGGGCCAGACGTTGGGCATGTACCACTCGGCGTCGACGTCGGCGTCGCCGCTGTGGAACTCGTATCCGGAGACGAAGGTCTCCTTGAGGTCCGGGGGCAGCTCCTGGCCAGCCAGTAGATAGCCGTTGGCCTCCTTGCCCGGCGGAATCCAACCGCGACCACCGACGGTGGTGGCGTAGGGCTCCTTGGCGGCGCCGAGGCCGAAGAAGTCGCGCGCCGCATCGCGGATCCCGGCGCGTAACGCCGGGGCCACCCCGTGGCCGCTGACCATCAGGAATCCACTCTCGATCAGCGCCCGATCCACGGTGGCCGCCAACGCGGCCCGGTCGTCGGCCGAACCGGACCGCCACAACTCGAGGTCGACGAGAGGGATGCTGGGACTGCTCATGCGGATTCTCCTTTGGGTGCGAGGGTAGTCAGGATCAGGTAGGTGAGCGCGCCGACCAGAAGCCCGGCGAAGACGCTGAGGTCAGCGCCGCCGAGGGCTGCGGCCACCGGACCGACGAACAGTGTAGTGCTGATGCACAAAGCCGAGGCCACCATGCCGAGCACCTGCGCCGCGACGCCGGGTCGTGAAAAGCTCTGCAGCACAGCCTCGGACGCGCGAGGGTAACGGCCGCGTCGCAGTGCCAGATCGGCCAGGAAGACGCCGGCCCACGGTGCGAACCAGACAATCATGAACAGCAGGAAGTTGCTCACGAACTGATAGAAGCTGCCCGACAGCACTACCGCGGCACCCACGATTCCACACAGCACACCGTCGACCAGAACGGCCTGCCAACGTGAGATCCGCACGCCGAGCGCCTGCAGCGTGACGCCGGAGGAGTATAGGTCGACACCGTTGAGTGACACCATCTGCACGATCACCAGCACCAGGTAGATCACCACCAGCCACGTCGGGAACACCGTGGACAGACCCGACACGGGATCGCTTGCGTCAGGCATGGCGATCGCGATGACCGCCCCCAGTGTCATCAGCAGCATCTGTGGAATGCCACCGCCCAGTGCCACCGCCGCGACGATGCGCCACCGAGGTGTCGCGCTGGGCAGGTAGCGGGAGTAGTCGGCGGCCGTCGATGCCCACCCGAGGCCTGAACCGCTGGCGGCCAAGGCGATACCACCGAGGAACAGCGCCCACGAGCCGGGAGCACTGTCGGTCAACTGCACGTCGTCGGCCACCAGCGCGGCCATGACAAGGAAGATCAGTGCGAACGGAACAGCCAGCAGCCGAAGCACTTTGGTGATGGCCGCGTGGCCAAGCAACGGCAGCACAGCCTGCAGGATCGACAGTGCCACCACGATCGCCACCTGGCCGCCCGCGGACACCTCCACCCCGGCCATACCCAACAGGGCGTTGGTGGCCAGCACCATCACCACCAAGTCGAGCACCTCGAAGCCGAGCATCATGATCCAGTTGAAGAACGCGACCGGGCGCACACCGTGGCGTCCCAGCAACAACTGGGACACGCCGAACGTCGTGGTCCCGGCTGCGGGACCGGCGACGGACACCAGACCGGCGATGATCCAGGTCAGGTTCCCCAACACGATGGCCAGCAGGGCCTGCCACCAGTTCAGGCCCATGGTGACGAGCAATGAGCCGTAGACGACGGTGAGGACGTTGAGCACCAGTCCCGACCACATGGCACCGAGCTGCCACGGCTTGCCGTGACGTTCTGCCTCGGGGATGAACTCGACACCGCGGCGCTCGACGCGCAGGCCGTGCTGATTGCTGAGGCCTATCTGCTCATCAGGCGGATCCTGATCTATCGTGGTCATCGGCTGAATCCTGTCGTCGAGATGATGACGTCAACGTGGTGATAAGTGACGGCAATCAGAATTGCCTTTCGATATGTCAGAGTTATCAAAATGGTGTTGCGAGGACGTTAATGACCGCCTTGGATGAACAGGCTCTGGCGATCCGCACGGGCGGTGCGATCCGTGCGATACGCGAGAAGTCAGGTCTATCGATGCGTGAGGTCGCCAGCCGGGCTGGGATCAGCCAGCCGTTCCTCAGCCAGATCGAACGCGGACAGAGCATGCCGTCGATGATCACCGTGTACCGGCTGGCGGAGACCCTGGCCGTCACGCCCGGCGACCTGCTGCCCACCAGCACCGAATCGAAGGTGACCGTGGTGCGCAGCACGGAGGGCAGGATGCTGCCGGTGGCGGATCGCCCGGACGCGGCGCTGGGCCGGGTGCTGGTGTTCAGCCCGGATCAGCGCTTGCAGATCGTCGAGTACCGAATCGAGCGCGACCAGTACATCGGCGAATGGTTCCAGACGCCGGGCCTGCTGGCCATGTACATGATGTCCGGCCAACTCGACGTCGTCGTGGAGGGCGCCGGGACCTACCGGATCGCCACCGGGGACCTCATCACCCATCCCTCGCCGCTACGGCACCGGTGGCTGTTGGTGGACAATCAACCGGCCGATGCGCTGCTGGTCATCGTCGAATAGGTCAGCCCGAGGTGTCCCCGGACATCACAGCTGATTCTGCTGCGCTTTGTGTGCCGTCAGCAGAAACGCCGGGAGCTTCATCCGGCCCAACTCATCGCGGTCGAACGGCAGCTCCGGCACACCGGGGATGTTGGGCGCGTTGGCATGGATGAATGCCGGACGCACCTCATCGATGGCCCAGTACTTGCCGACGGCCTCACGCAGCTCGGCCTCGGTGACCTCGTTGGGCTTCTGCTCCAGGCCGGGCGGGAAGGCGCCGACGGCAAACACCAGGATGAAGTACGACGCGCCCGGCGCGGCTGCCGCGAACACCCGTTGCTGGTAGGCGTCGCGCGCATCTACTGGCAGCGAGTGGAACAACGTGCTGTCCACGATGGTGTCGAAGCGGCCGTCGAACCCGGTGAACGTGGTGATGTCGTCCTGCACGAACGTCGCACTGTCGAGTCCGCGTTCCTGCGCAGCCTTCTGCGCGGCGGCCACTGCGGTGGGGGTCAGTTCGATGCCGACCACGGTGTAACCCTGCGCGGCCAAGGTCAGTGACAGTTCGGCGTAGCCGCAGCCGGCGTCGAGCACGGTGCCACGGATCCTGCCGTCGGCGATGAGCGTCGCCAGTTCCGGCTGTGGCTCGCCGATGTTCCAGGGCGGCGGCCCTTCGAAACCGCTCTCACCTTTGTAGGCGCTGTCCCAGTCGATTCCAGAGGTGCTGTCGGGCATGCCACCACGCTACTCACGCCGGGCCGTCCCAGGTGTGCACAGGCTCATTGCTGTGCATGCGCTGACAGTAGAGCCGCAGCATCTCGGCCAGCGCCTGCGGTCGGGTCAACCCGCGCTCCTGCAAGGCCCGCACCGTCGCGACCTGCCACGTCGCACCTGTCTGACCCGTCTTGGCACGCCCTTCGATCACGCCGAGGAACCGTTCACGCACCTCGGTCGCCACGCCCCACCGCCGCAGGCCCTCATGTGCCATCGGCAGCAGCCGGCGCAGCACCAGCTCGTCGGGCGTCACCTGCCCAACGCCTGGCCAATACAGCCGGGCGTCCATCCCTTCGCGGGCCGCGGACTGGAAATTCGCCTCTGCCGCAGCGAAACTCAGCTTGGTCCAGATCGGCCGCTCCTCCTCCGACAGGGTGCGCAGCAGGCCGTAGTAGAAGGCGGAGTTGGCCAGCATGTCGACAACGGTGGGCCCGGCGGGCAGCACCCGGTTCTCCACCCGCAGGTGAGGCCGGCCATTCACCACGTCGTACACGGGGCGGTTCCAGCGGTACACGGTGCCGTTGTGCAGCCGCAGCTCCGAAAGCGTGGGCGTGCGCCCGGCCGCCAGCTCGGCGACCGGGTCCTCGTCGGACAGCTCCGGCAGCAGTGACGGGAAGTAGCGCACGTTCTCTTCGAACAGGTCGAAGATCGAGGTGATCCAGCGTTCGCCGAACCAGACCCGGGGCCGCACCCCTTGGGTTTTCAGTTCGTCGGGCCTGGTGTCGGTGGCCTGGGCGAACAGTTCGATGCGGGTCTCTGCCCACAACTGGTGGCCGAAGAAGAACGGTGAGTTGGCCCCCAGGGCCAGCTGTGGTCCGGCCAGCACCTGGGCGGCATTCCAGTTGTCGGCGAACTCGCCGGGGGAGACCTGCAGATGCAATTGCATGCTGGTGCAGGCGGATTCGGGAGCGATGGACGGCGACTGCAGACTCAGGGGTTCGGGTCCGGCGATGTCGATCATGATGTCCTCGCCGCGGGCGGTGAAGATCGAGTCGTTGAGCGCCTGGTACCGGGTGGACTCACTCATCCAGTCGGACGCCAGATGCTCGGGCATCAGCGTCGGCAGAATGCCGATCATCACGATGTGGGATCCGCTGGAATTGGCTTTGCTCTCAGCGGCATTCAAACTGGCACGGATATCGGTCTCGAGTTCGAGGCCGGAGGTGCCGGGAAGCGGGCGCGGCGGCACGTTGAATTCGATGTTGTAAGCGCCCAATTCGGTCTGATACGCAGGATCGGCGATGGAGGCCAGCACGTCGGAATTCGACATGTCCGGCTGATAGTCGCCGTCCACCAGGTTGCACTCGATCTCCATGCCGGTCAGCGGTCGGTCGAAATCGAAGCTGGCCTGCTGCAGCATGTCCTCGAACACGTCGAGGCACAGCTGCACCTTGCGCCGGTATTCCTGACGGTGCGCTCCGCTGAACTCGGTCTGCGTGACCTCTTCGCCCACGCCCCTGATGGTAGTGATTACAACTCGGACAGCGCCCGTGGTTTCAGCAGCCAGGTGGCGATGATGCTGATGAGTGCGGTGCCCACCAGATAGCCGCAGGCCAGCCACGGCGTCCCGCCCGTGGCGGCGATCAGTGCGGTCAGGATCATCGGCGTCAGACCCGAGGCGTACACACCTGACAGCTGGTACACCGTCGACAGGCCGGTGTAGCGAACCCGGGTGTCGAACAGGGACGCGTACAGCGTGCCCTGCGCGCCGTAGAACAACGCGTGGATGACGCCGAACACCAGCACCATGCCGATGGCATACGCGACCAAGCTGGCAGTGTTGAACAACGCGAACACCGGGAACACCGCGACGGCGTAGGCGGTGATGCCGATGCCGTAGATCAGTTTCGCGCCGTAGCGGTCCACCAACATGCCCGACACCGGCAGCAGCACGGCCATCAGCAGCGCCGACACCGTCACCACCACCAGCACCGGCACCTTGTCGAAGTGGAGTGTGGCCGTTGCGTAGGAGATGGCGAACACGCCCCAGGTGTTGAACGCCGCGCCCTCACCCCAGCGCGACAGCATGCCCAGCACGGTCGTCCTGAGCACCGGTGGGCGGAAGATCTCCTTGATGGGGACCTCGGAGCGACCCTCCTCGGCGCGGATCTTCTCGAAGGCCGGGGTTTCGTCGGCCTTCAGGCGTACCACCACGCCGAAGATCACCAGCACGATGCTGACCAGGAACGCGATCCGCCAGCCGTAAGCCAGGAACGCCTCGTCGGACATGGCGACTTGGAGGAAGGCGAACACGCCGGTGCCCAGCGCCAGACCGAGTGCCAAGCCGACCTGCGGAATGCTGCCGGAGAAGCCTTTTCGATGCGCCGGGCTGTGTTCGACGGCCAGCAGCACCGCCCCTGCCCATTCGCCGCCGAGCGCGAAGCCCTGCACTACACGCAGCAGCAACAACAGGATCGGAGCCAACACTCCGATCTGCGCGGCCGTCGGCAGGATGCCCATCAAAGCCGTCGCGCCGCCCATCAGGAACATCGTCAGCGCCAGCGTGCGCTTGCGGCCGATGCGGTCTCCGATGTGGCCGAACACGAATCCGCCGATGGGACGCACCACGAAGCCCACCGCAAACGTCGCGAAGGCCAGCATGGTCCCGACGAACGAGCTCTGGTCCGGGAAGAACGCCTGGTTGAACACCAGGCTGGCGGCGGTGGCGTAGAGGAAGAAGTCGTACCACTCGATGGTGGTGCCGACCAGGCTGGCCAACAGCGCGGTGCGCACCTTCTTGGGGTCGGTGGCTTGCGCGTGTGGCGGGTCGGCGACGGTCACGCTGCCCTATGTAGCCGCCCGCACAGTGGTTCACACCAGGGTTTCGCTCATCACGATTTGAACCGGCGCGCGACGACCACCTGTGGTGAGGTGAACCCGCGACGCAGGGTGACCTCGATGTTCGGGCCGGCAGCGGCGGCCAGCGCGCGCAGCGCCGACGGGCTGTAGCTGCGCATCGAACTGATCACACCGTCATGGGCGAAGGGGTGCAGAAGCGCGAACGGCACCATGGTGGCCAGCTGCAGCACGTGCAGGGGCGCCGGCGGTCGCGGCAGGTCGATGACCACCAGTTTGGTGGCCACCCTGGTGCCCTCGGCAAACACCTGCACCGCCTGCGTCGGCGTGAGGTGATGGAAGGACAGTGCGAACAGAGCCAAGTCGAAGGCGCCGTCGGCCGCGTCAATGGCCGTCGCATCCATCTGTCGCACGGTGGCCCGGGGGTCGGTGCCCAACCCGGCCATCCCGGCCACCCACTCGGGATTGATGTCGGTGACGGTCACAGAGGCTGTCGGGTGGTTCTCCAGCATCAGCTTCGACACCGCGCCGTGCCCGGCGCCCAGCTCGAGGATCCTCGGATCCGGAACGTCGGCGATCTCGGCCAGCGCGATCTCTGCGAATCGTCGATGATTGCCGAACACCCGTCCGCTCCAGTCCAGCGCACCAATGACTCTGCGCTTCACCGAGTCGTCGATGTCGTCGCGGTCGAGGTACTCCAGGCGGTCGGTCTCCAGCAGCCGATCCAGGCAGGACGCGTCCGGCCCGCCGCGGGGCATGTTCGCGATCTGCGCGGTTGGTGAATCCATGCAGTCCATCATGGACGGATGCCGGCTGAGCGCCGCAGCAATCGACATGCGGCCGGGATCGCGGTGCTGAGGCCCATATATTTTCCCGATCATCACGACGAAACCCGTCACTTACATCGAAGTAACGCTCGGCTCC
Organism: Mycobacterium sp. MS1601; assembly: GCF_001984215.1. Taxonomy (NCBI): domain Bacteria; kingdom Bacillati; phylum Actinomycetota; class Actinomycetes; order Mycobacteriales; family Mycobacteriaceae; genus Mycobacterium; species Mycobacterium sp. MS1601. Next base: position 2,059,054 of record NZ_CP019420.1, on the reverse strand, counting down.
TAGCGTGAGTTCATTCACAGCACGTTCACAGGCAGGTCCTGGGAGGGGAACACGTGACCGAACCACATGTCCACGCTTCATCGCCGGCAGCAGTGCGCGTCGACGATTTCGTGATCAAGGACGCTCACGGCAGTCTGCACAACGCGGAACTCGCGCCCACGCCGCCGTCGGAGCGGAAGTGGGGCTGGTTCGAGATCTTCAACGTGTGGACCAACGACGTGCAGAGTCTGGCCGGCTACACCCTGGCCGCCAGCCTGTTCATCACTGCCGGAATCAACGGGTGGTTTGTACTGGCCGCGATCATCCTGGCCGGCGCTCTGGTCATGGTGTTAGTCAACTGGTCCGGCCAGCCGAGTGTGAAATACGGTGTGCCGTACCCGGTGATCGCGCGGGCGTCGATGGGGGTGCGGGGCGGCATGTTTCCCGCCACCATCCGCGGCATCGTCGCCATCTTCTGGTACGGCGCGCAGACCTACTTCGCCTCGACGGCGGTGGCACTGGCCATCAATGCGATCCTCGGCGCAGCCCCGACGGGAACCCTGCTGGGGATGACGTGGGTGGATTGGGTGTCCTACACCGTGGTCGCGGGATTCCAGATCTTCCTGTTCATGCGAGGTCTCGACGGCATCGTCAAGTTCCTGAACTTCGCCGGACCCGCTGTGTACGTGGTGATGGTGTTGCTGTTGATCGCCATCTGGTGGCAGGCCGGAACAGGTCTGCTCAGCGGTGTCGGCGACTTGTTCGCGGGCGAGAAATCGGGCATGGCCGCAGTCAGCGCCTTCGTCGGCGTCGTGGGCACCATGATCGCCTACTTCGCGGCGGTCATCATCAACTTCGGTGACTTCGCCCGGTTCACCCGCAGCGACAAGGAGATGAAGCTCGGCAACTTCCTGGGACTGCCGGTGAGCCTGGCGTTCTTCACCTTTCTATCGCTGTTCATCACCGCGGGCGCCTACATCGTCTACCAGGACGGCCAGGGTGATCCGCTGACCAACCCCGCCGACATCGTGGGGCAGGTCGGCAACGTGTGGCTGAGCATCATCGCCGCGGTGACGTTCTTCATCGCCACCGTCGGCATCAACCTGGTGGCCAACTTCATCCCGCCGGTCTACGACATCGTGAACCTCAAGCCGGAGAAGCTGAACTTCCGGGTGGCCGGATTCATCACCGCAGCAGCCGGTTTCGTGATCGGCGCGCTGTGGGTTTCGGTGATCGGCAACGCCGGCCTGCCGAAGTTCGTCGACACTCTCGGTGCGGTGCTGGCCCCGTTGTACGGCGTGATGATCGCCGACTATTTCCTGATCCGGAAGCAGAAGCTGGAGACCCAGGACCTGTACTCGATGAATCCCGGTGGCGTCTACTACTTCACCAGAGGCTGGAATGTGCGGGCGCTGTGGGCGTTTGGCATCGCCGCTGTCTTCGCGGTGGCCGCGGTCTGGGTGCCCGCCCTGCATGCGCTGGCCGGCTTCGCCTGGGTGCTGGGTGCGCTGCTCGGTGCGGTGCTGCACTGGCTGGTGATGCGCACCCAGCCGGTCAAAAAGGCGATTTCGGCGTGATTCCCGTCGCTCAGCGACGGGAATCACGCCGAAAACCCTAGTCTTCGCCGAGGATTTGGTAGATCTCGCGGCGGGCGTTGTTGAGGATCTCGATGATCCGCTTCTGCTGTTCCTCGGAGGCCGCGTGCGCGGATTGCGCGACGGCGCCGAAGAGTTGGCCGGTGGCCGAACGCAGGTTCATCGCGGCGGGATCGGCGTTCTCGTTGATCTCATCCCACGGTGCGGTCTCGACCTTCTCCGCGGCGGCCCGCCCCTCAGCGGTGAGCTCGAAAAGCTTCTTGCTGCCATCGGCTTCCGCGGCGGTGATCAGTCCTTCGTCTTCGAGCAACTGCAGCGTGGGGTACACCGAGCCGGGGCTGGGCTTCCACAGGCCGTTGCTGCGCTCGGCGATCTCCTGGATCATCTCGTAGCCGTGCATGGGCCGCTCGGCCAGCAGGGTCAACAGCGCGGCGCGCACGTCACCGCGCTTGCCGCGACCGCCTCGCCCGGGTCCGCGACGGCCCCCTCGGCCGGTGAAGGGGCCGAAACCGAAGCCGGGGCCGAAGCCGGAGAAGTCGCGGCCGAAACCGGGACCGAAGCCGGGACCGCCGTGTTCGCGGACGTTCTCGCGGAACTCTCGGCGGGCGGCACGACGGTGTTCGTGCAGGGCGCGACGATCACCTGGGATGAAGCCGAACCCGGGGCCGTCCTGGCCTTCGAAAGGGCCCCGGTGGGGTCCGCCGAATGGGCTGTTGGGGGAGTGAATGGGGTGTTCATGGGGTCTCTCTTTCGGTGAAGGAAGCTCGATAACCGCTTCCGATACGTTTACGATATATCGATAACTATCGAGATGCAACGGTTTGTTCCCGACCGGTGGCGACAACGCGCGCTACCGGCTCGAGGGCGACAGCGTCAGACGCGTCGAGAAGTGGGGTCGATCTGACCGATCAGCCAGCGCGCCCAATCGGCTTCCATTGCCGCACTGCGCAATCCGTACTCCAGCGCGGCCCTGGCATAGAAGTCCTCCGGGCAGTCCTGCCACGGCACCGAATCGCGGATGTCCTCGTAGTGCGCCAAGGTCTCGTCGGCGGCGCGTGCGATCCCGTCGAGATAGGTGCGGGCGTCATCGACAGGCAACTCACCCAGCAGGAACACCCGCAGCACATCGGGCCGCCGGATCGGGGTGTTGTCACGCGGCCGGGCGATCCAATCCAACAGTTCGGCCCGGCCGCTGTCGGTGATGCCGTATTCCTTGCGGCCGCGCGCACCGACAGCCGTCACTTCGATGAGGCCGTCGGCGGCCAGTTTGTTGAGCTCGCCGTAGAGCTGGCTCTGGGTGGCTGGCCAGACATTGGCCATCGACGCCTCGAAGCGCTTCAACAGGTCATAGCCGCTGGCGGGGTGCTGGGCCAACAAGCCGAGGGTGGCGAAGCGCAAACTCACGGCAGAAATGCTACGGCCCCGATACTCCAACAGTGGAATATCGGGGCCGTGACGTCATACTGCCGCTTCGGCCTGCCGGAGCGGCGTCATCTTCCACGGCCCGCGGGTGGCCAGCAGATAGAACAACCCGAAGCCCACACCGCAGCCGATGAACCAGCTGTACTGCGCGGCGACGCCCATGGCGCTGATCGAGCCGCCGAGCAGCACCGGGATGACGGCCAGGACAGCGCCGGCGAGTGTCGCAACCACGGCCACCGGGTTGTAGCCCTTCTTGTACCAGTAGTTGGCGGTCGGGCTCATGGTGAACAGGTCGTCAACGGCGATCTGCTGTTTGCGGATCAGGTAGAAGTCGGCGATCAGCACACCGAACAGCGGGCCGATGAAGGCGCCGAGGACTTCCAGCGTGTAGTGGATGACCTCGGGGTTGTTGTACAGGTTCCACGGGGTCAGCAGCACCGAGCCGACGGCGGCGATCATGCCGCCCATCCGCCAGCTGATCTTCTGCGGGCTGACATTGGAGAAGTCGAATGCCGGTGAGATGAAGTTGGCGACGATGTTGATACCGATGGTGGCGATGGTGAAGGTCAACGCCCCCAAGACAATCGCCATGGTGTTGTCGATGCGGGCGACGGTCTCCACCGGATCGGTGAGTAGTTCGCCGAACACCGGGACGGTGGCGGCCGCGGTGACGACCACAAGCAGCGAGAAGACCAGGAAGTTCACCGGCAGACCCAGGAAGTTGCCCTTCTTGACCGCAGCGAAGCTCTTGCCGTAGCGGGAGAAGTCGCCGAAGTTCAGCATGGGGCCGGAGAAGTACGACACCACCAGCGCGATGGCGCCGAGCATGATGGCGATGGTGTTGCCCTCCTTCTCGCCACCGAGGCTGAGGCTGACATGCCAGTCGGAGCGGTACAGCAGGTAGCCGCAGAGGATGAACATCACGACATACACAGCGGGACCGCAGAAGTCGATGAATCGGCGGATGGACTCCATGCCGCGCCAGAACACACACGCCTGCAGCACCCACAGCAGCGCGAAGCTGCACCAACCCAGCAGTGAGAGGCCGGTGAAACCGTACTGCTCGGGATCGGCGTAGGGCATGAGGCCGGGGAACAGCTTGAGCAGCACCACATCCAGTGCCGCCGAGGCAAGATAGGTCTGGATGCCGTACCAGGCCACCGCGATCAGGCCGCGGATGATGGCTGGAATGTTGGCGCCCAGCACGCCGAAGCTGCTGCGGCACACCACCGGATACGGCACCCCGGCCTGCTGGCTGGGTTTGGCCACCAGGTTGCAGAAGAACTGCACGATCACGATGCCGACCAGCAGCGCGATCAGCACCTGCCAGCTGGCCAGGCCGAGCGCGAACAGCGATCCGGCGGTGACGTAGCCGCCGACGCTGTGCACGTCGGACATCCAGAACGCGAAGATGTTGTACGACGTCCAACTCTGCTTACCCAGCGGGGCGAGATCCTCGTTGGTCAGCCGTAGGTCGTAGCCGGGTTTGATGACGCCGCCGCCGACGGGATGTCCTGAGGCTTCGACGATGTCGCCGGCACCGACAGTGGCGCCAGGTGGGAGATCACGGGTGGTATCTGTCATGGCCACACTCCTGCTTGATGCCTTGGTCAATGCAGGCAAGGTAATAAGGCCCTGTTTCCGGTCCGTTGCGCCGAGGATATATTTGCAACGTCATTGGTCGTCGATGATGAGGCCGGTGTCGGTGGGCAGTGAGGCCACCACGCCGTTGAGGCGTTTGTTGTGGACGGCGGCGGCCGCCAGCAAAGCATCACTGTCACGAGCGAGGAACGCGTCCAGCATAATTCGATGATCGTCGTGCAACAATGCGCGCTGCTCGGATTCGACGTGCACCATCAGCTGTACGGGTTCGGTGATGTTCCAGGCAGATTCGAGCATGTGTACCAGGCGCAGCATCCGCGACGGCCGGCTCAGAGCCATGTGGAACTGACGGCTGTGTCGATGATAGGCCTGTGCGTCATCGAATTTCAGCGATTGTTCCAGCGTGTGGTGGACTTCTGCGAGAAGATTCCGATCTGCGTCGCCGGCTGAGTGCACAGCTGCGGCCATGGCCGCGGTCTCGAGCGTCTCACGAACCAGATACATTTCTGCGAGTTCGCTGGTAGTCAGCTGTGCGACTGCGTACCCGGAGTTCGGCCGGTGCTGCACAAGGCCTTCGGCGGTCAGTGTCTTCAAGCTCTCCCGGATCGGGATATGGCTCACCCGGAACATCTCAGCAATCTCGCCGACCGGGATGGGCGTGCCGGGCGGCACCGCGCCGTCGAGGATGACCCGGCGCAGTTCGTCGACAATGTGCTGTTGCGAACTGCCGTCGCGGCCCAGCACCGCCCGGAACAATGCGGCGGAGTGGCGACGATCAAGCATTGTCCGATCTTCCTACGTCGAGCGGCTGAGCGTGAGACAACGACATTCCACTATTGACAGGTCACTGATGGAGTGTCAGGGTGGAGAAGTCACCGAATCCAGCCCAGGAGTCTTCGACATGACCGACACATCCGAGATCCGGACCGATGCCCGCGGCAACCTGCCCGACGACGGCCAGTTCTTCCGGACCGGCAACTACGCCCCCGTCCCCGACGAACTGACCGACGACAACCTGGTGGTGCAGGGATGCATCCCGCCGGACCTCGACGGTTGGTACCTGCGCAACGGACCCAACCCGCGGCAGGCCACCGCCCACTGGTTCACCGGCGACGGCATGATCCACGGTGTCCGCATCCAGGACGGGCAGGCCAAGTGGTACCGCAACCGGTGGGTGCAGACCGACAGCTTCAACAACGACTTCCCGCTCTACAACGCCGACGGCACCCGCAACCTGCACTCCAGTGTCGCCAACACCCACGTCGTCAACCACGCGGGCAGGACCCTGGCCCTGGTCGAGTCGTCGCTGCCCTATGAGATCTCCAACGACCTGCAGACCCTCGGTGCCTGGGACTTCGGCGGCAAGCTGGTGGACTCGATGACGGCGCACCCGAAGATCTGCCCCACCACCGGGGAACTGCACTTCTTCGGCTACGGCAACATCTTCGCCCCACACGTCACCTACCACCGCGCCGACGCCAACGGCGATCTCGTCATCAACCGGCCCGTCGAGGTGCCCGCCCTGACGATGATGCACGACTTCGCGATGACTGCCGGACACGTGATCTTCATGGACCTGCCCATCGTGTTCAACCTCGACATCGCCCTGGCGGGCGAGAGTGACATGCCCTATCGGTGGGACGACGCCTACGGCGCCCGGCTCGGGGTGCTGCGCCGCGATGACCCGTTCGGTGAGATCCGCTGGTTCGACATCGACCCCTGCTATGTCTTCCACGTGTCCAACGCGTACGAGCGCGGCAATACGCTTGTGCTGCAGGCTGTCCGCTATCCGGAACTATGGCGAAACACCGGTGACTTCGAGGCCGACGGCGTGATGTGGAGCTGGACGCTGGATCTGGCGGCCGGGACGGTATCGGAACGTCAGATCGATGACGTCGCCGTCGAGTTCCCCCGCATCGACGATCGCCTGGCCGGGCTACCGGCCCGCTACAGCGTTTCGGTGGCCGGTGACAGCTTGATCCGCTACGACCTGGAAGATGGCTCTGCACAACGCCATTCGTTCGGCACCGGCCGACCGGGCGAAGCCGTCTTCGTGCCGTCGGCCGACGGTCCCGCCGACGAATCCAACGGCTATCACCTGGGTTACGTCTACGACCCCGAGCGCGACGGCAGTGACCTGGTGATCCTGGACGCCGCGAACTTCACCGGCGCCCCCGTGGCCACCATCAGGCTGCCACGGCGGGTACCCTATGGCTTCCACGGAAACTGGATTGCGGGCCAGCCCACCTGACGCCGGGAAGTCCACCAGGTCGGCGTAGTCCGGTTTGCGGTTGCGTTTCCCGGGTAGGCCGTACGACATGTCCGCCGCTGATATCGATCGGAGTCCGCGAACCCGCCCGGCCAATGTCGTGCTGAACTGGGTGCTGGCGCTCACCACGATCCTGGGTGCCGCCGGGCTGGTGGTCCTGGCCTACGGCAAGGTGATGGCAAGCGCGGCATGCACCTCCGAGGTGTGCGAGGTGCCCTCGGAGGTGCTGTTCACCGTGCTGCTCTACGGGCCGCCGGTGGTTGCGGCCGCCGCGGTGATCCTGTCGTTCTTCACCGCCCGGCGACCGAAAGGGATTGTCGTGCCGGTGGTGGCGTGGCTGCTGCTGGCTGCAGATCTCGTGATGCTCATGGTGAGCTTCCAGACCTGAGACGCCGGCGAGACTCTGCTACTGCTTATCCACGTTCGCCTGTCCGGTGAGGCGGTCACGCAGCGGGCCGCGTACCACGGTCCGCGGACACGGTGGAACCACGTGCGGGCCAACACACCCCTGCTCGGCATCCTGGTGCCGGTCGGCATCCACCCCCGATGAGCGCCGGAAGGACACACTGACCACCGCGGCGGCCAGCAGCGTCAGCGTGCCGGCGATGATCGCGGTGGGGGCGATTCCCGAATCGAACGCGACGCGTGCCGATTCCAACAGGGTGTCGCCCAGGTTCGGTGGCAGGGAGGCTGCCACCGATGTGGCACCACCGATGCTCTCCGTCGCCGCGCCTGCCTGTTCGGGAGAGAGGCCTGCGGGCACCTGCACGTTGTTGCGGTAGAACGCCGTGAAGATGGTGCCAAGCGTCGCCGTGCCGATGACCGCGCCCAGCTCATAGGCCGTCTCCGAAACCGCGGATGCGGCACCGGCTTTCGCCGGCGGCACCGAGGACACGATGGTGTCGTTGGACATGGTCTGCGAGATGCCCACACCCAGTTCGAGCACCACGAACGAGATGATGACGGCCACCACCGTCAAGTCGTGCCGGAACAGCAGGATCAATCCGAACCCGACGGAGACCAAGATCAGTCCGAACGTCATCAACGCCTGAGGTGTGTACCGTTTGGCCAACCGCACCACGGCCAGTCCGCCCATCACCGACACCATCGCGCCGGGCAGTGTCACCAGGCCGGCGGTCAGCGGGGTCAGGCCCAGCACCAACTGGAGGTGCTGCGAAATGAAGAACAGGAAGCCGATCAGCCCGACGATGGACAGGAAGTTCGCCAGGATCGATGAGGTGAACGGGGCGTAGGTGAACAGCTTCATGTCGAGCATCGGTGTGGCGCTGTGGTTCTGGCGCATCACGAACCAGGTACCCGAAGCCAGCCCCATCGCCACGGCCGCCGCGATGGACAGCGAGAATCCGTCATGGGCGGCGGTCTTGATGGCCCACACCAACGGCAGCATGGTGGCGAAGGACAGCAGCACACTGACCAGATCCAGCGGACCCGGGTTCGGGTCGCGCGATTCGGGCACCAGCCGTGGCGCCAGGATCAGCAGTGGCAGCAGGATCGGTACGGCGATGAGAAACACCGCACCCCAATGGAAGTGCTGCAGCAGCGCGCCACCCACGATCGGTCCCAATGCCGAACCGGCGGTGAAGCCCGACGCCCAGATGGCGATGGCCAGCCGACGTGCGGACGCATCGACGAAGATGTTGCGCAGCAGCGACAGTGTCGACGGCATCAGCATCGCGCCGAAGACACCGAGCAGGGCGCGGGCACCCACCAGTGCCTCTGCGCTGGGAGCGAAGGCGGCGGCCACGGAAACCACCGCGAACCCCGACGAACCGATCATCAGCAGGCGCCTGCGGCCGATGCGGTCACCCAGGCCGCCCATGGCCACCAGCAGTGCCGCCAGCACCAGGGCGTAGACGTCGATGATCCACAGCTGTGTGGCCGCCGGCGGCTGGAAGTCCTGGGCGATCATCGGCAGGGCGAACGTCAGCACGGTGTTGTCGACCGCGATGAGCGTCACCGGCAGCATCAGCACAGCCAGGGCGAACCAGGCGCTGCGGGGGGTGGAGGCCGAGACCGTGCGGTCGAGGCCGATGGACGTGGACATCTGTGTACTCCTGGTGAAACTTCGATGACGTGGAGCGGGGCTCTACACGTCGGACTTGATGGTGCCCTGCGTGAGCGTGGTCATGATGGCGTCGACGATGCGATGTTTGGGGGTGCCGTCCTGTTTGGCGGCTTGGTTGCCGGCATCCAGCAGGGCCCAGAACGCGCGTCGCGCCCAACCTGGTGGTGCAGTGCTGGGCTGTGTGGACACTTTGGCCAGCATCTCGGCGATGACCTCGTCGCCGGTGTCCAGGTGTGCCATCAACTCGGTGTCGGCGTTGACGATCGGCTCGGTGAACACGTAGACGACGATCGGTCCGAGATCGAGCTGGCCTTCCACCACGCGGCGCAACGCAGCCAGTGGGGGTCCGCACTCCGGCTCGGCCTCGACGATGGCAGCGGTACTCAGCTCGTGGACGTGCAGTGCCAGGGCGCGGATGAGGTCGGCGCGTTCGGTGAAGTACCGGTGCAGGGTGCTGCGGCCGACGCCGGCGGCGGTGGCGATATCACTGAGCGGGGCGGCCGGATTGTCGGCCAGCACCACCATGGCGGCCTCGATGATCGCGCGGCGCGTACGCCCGCGCGCGCCACCCTCGATCAAAGCCACTTCGCCCATGCCTCAATTTATAGCACAAGTCGGCCAAAATGGGACACCAGTGTCTCATTCTAGGTCGGAGGTGTGAATCCCCCGCTGGTCGGAGGCGGTGCGGTGGGAGCCGACGGTGCCGGTCCCCACGTCGCCGGCGGCGGGCCCATGGGTGGTCCCACCGGCGGTGACGGTGGACCGGCCTGCCTGCCCAGCCGCGCCAACTCACGACGGTGACGCTCGGCCAGTACGGCAGCGAGCACGAACTGGGGAGGAGTTCCCGGCGGTGGGGGCGGCGAGATCCGCGCCGTCACCTCCCCGGCGATCCGGTAGGCCATCTGCTCGCGCAGCGCCGGATCGAGCTGGCCGGCGCGAGCCAGGAACTGCCGAGCCAGCTCCGCCTGCTCGGCCTCCAGGCCGGACAGCTGCAGCGACGCGGCCCACCACGCCAGCGTCGGCGGCATCTGCGGCGGCGGCGTCGAGCGCGGACCGCGCTCGCTGATCACCACAGTGCCCGCGAACACATCGCCGATGCGCTTGCCCTTCGGAGAGATCAGGCTGCAGATCACCGCAGGTCCACCGAAGAACATCCAGATCTCGACCACTGCCGCCAGTGAACGAAAAAGTGCCTGCCGGAAGCGTTCTGGGCCGCCGTCCTCGGACACCACCCGCAACCCGAGGGCCATCTTGCCCAGCGACCGGCCTCGGGTCGCCATCTCGAACACCAACGGATACCCCAGCAGCACCAGCACGGTGAAGATGATCGTCACCGCAGCCGACAACGCCGGGTCGTAGTCGGCCAGCGTCGCCGCCCACATCAACAGGCCAAGCAGATAGAAGACGAACATCACCGTCAGGTCGATCAGGGCACCTGCGGCGCGCACCGGCAGCTGCGCCAACTGGACGTCCAGGACCACCGCGTCTCCGGTCACCACGGAACCATGGGAAGGCTGGTACGGGGAGGTCACATTTCGACGCTACTAGACTCGGCGGACGTGGATGTCGACGCGTTCGTGCTGGCCCACCGCCCGGCATGGGACCGACTCGAAGTGCTGGTCAAGAAGCGTCGCAAGCTGACCGGCGCCGAGGTCGACGAGCTCGTGGAGCTCTATCAGCGCGTCTCGACCCACGTCTCGATGCTGCGGTCATCCTCGACCGACTCGGTGCTGGTGGGCCGGTTGTCGACGCTGGTGGCCCGCGCCAGGGCCGCGGTCACCGGGGCCCACGCTCCGCTGTGGAGCGAATTCGCCCGGTTCTGGACGGTGTCCTTTCCCGTCGTCGCGTACCGCGCCTGGCGCTGGTGGCTGGGTTCGGCCGTCGGGTTCTTCGTCGTGGCCGCCATCATCGGGGTCTGGGTGGCGCGCAACCCCGAGGTGCAGGCCACCATCGGAACGCCCTCGGAGATCGACGAACTGGTCAACAGCCAGTTTGCCGCGTATTACAGCGAGAACCCGGCGGCGTCATTCGCACTGAGAGTCTGGGTGAACAACTCCTGGGTGGCCGCACAGTGCATCGGCTACGCGATCCTGCTGGGCATCCCGATTCCGTACGTGTTGTTCCAGAATGCGGCAAACCTCGGAGTCTCGGGCGGACTGATGTTCCATCACGGCCAGGGCGACGTGTTCCTTGGCCTGATCACCCCGCACGGTCTGCTGGAACTCACGGCGGTGTTCCTGGCTGCCGCGGCGGGGATGCGGCTGGGCTGGACGGTGATCGCACCCGGCAACCGCCCCCGCGGGCAGGTGCTGGCCGAGCAGGGGCGGGCCGTGGTGTCGGTAGCCGTGGGTCTGGTGGTGGTGCTGCTGCTGTCCGGCCTGATCGAAGCGCTGGTGACGCCGTCGCCGTTCCCGACCTTCGTGCGCATCGCGATCGGGGTGTTGGCCGAAGCCGCCTTCTTGGGCTACGTCGTGTACTTCGGCCGCAAGGCAGTGGCAGCAGGGGCCACCGGTGACGCCGAGGACGCGCCCGACGTGGTGCCCACGTCGTGACCGTTTACCGGGCTCAGAGCTTGCCGGTGGCCTTCATCGCGAGGTAGGCGTCGGCCAGCGCGGGAGCCAGATCCTCCGGCGGGGCGTCCACCACCTCGACCCCGCCGGCACGCAGCTGGGAGGCGATCCTGCGGCGATCATTGCGTGACTTCTCCGCAGCCGCCGCGTCATAGACCGCAGCAGCGTCAACCCGGCCTGCAGCCAAATCGTCGACTCGTGGGTCACTGACGGCGGCCACCACCACGTGATGTTTGGCCGCCAGTTGCGGTAACACCGGCAGCAGGCCCTCGTCGAGCGCAGTGGCATTGAGGTCGGTCAGCAGCACCACCAGTGCTCGGCGCCGAACCCTGCGCGTGATGGTGGCGACCATTGCGGCAGAATCGGATTCGACGAGTTCGGGCTGCAGTGGAGCCATTGCCTCGACCAGCTGCGCCAGCAATTCGGTGCGGGAGGCGTTGACCACGGCGGCGCGGGTGGTGCGGTCATGGGCCAGGAAGTCGACGTGATCGCCTGCGCGCGCCGCCAGCGCCGCCAACAGCAGCGCGGCGTCCAATGACCAGTCCAGGCGCGGCCAACCTCCCGGATCACCGGCGGTGGGATCAACCCCCACCCGGCCCGCAGAAGTCCGGCCGGTGTCGACGACGATCACCACCCGCCGGTCACGTTCGGGCCGCCAGGTGCGCACCACCACGTCGTGACGCCGTGCGGTGGCACGCCAGTCGATGGACCGCACGTCATCGCCCACGACATACTCACGTAGAGAATCGAATTCGGTGCCCTGGCCCCGGATCAGCACCGGCACCATGCCATCGAGCTCGCGCAGTTTGGCAAGCCGCGACGGCAGGTGCTTGCGGGACAGGAACGGCGGCAGGATGCGTACGGTCCACGGCACCTGCTGCGTGCCCTGGCGACCGGCCAGGCCCAGTGGCCCGATACACCGTGCGGTGACCGCGGCCGACACCTGGTCACCGCGGCGGATGGGACGCAGCGCGGTGTCCACCTGCCGGCGTTGGCCCGCGGCAATGGCGATGTCATGGGAACGCGGGGTGGCGCGGGCACTGGGCGCCCAGGCGTCGCGCACCGCCCCGCGGAAAGCTCGTGACCCACTGTTGTGAATCAGCAGGCCGACGTGCACGGGCTCGCCCAGTCGCGCCGAGGTGTCACCGGACCGGGTGTACTGCAATTTCCGGGGACTGGCCGCCAAGGCGACGTCCAGCCCGACCGCCGCCCCCAGAACTGCCAGCAGAACCACGAAAGCTGTTGCCGGCCATGGGGATACAGCGATGGGCAGGATGCAGGCCAGTGCCACCAGCCCGGTGCGGCCGGTCAGGATCATTACCGCGGCACCGGCACGGACGCCAGGATCCCGTCCAGCACGCCGTCGGGTGTGGCGCCCTCGAGTTCGGCCTCCGGACGCAACGCGATGCGATGGCGCAGGGTGGGCCGTGCCATCGCCTTCACGTCGTCGGGGGTGATGTAGTTGCGGCCCGACAGCCACGCCCACGCCCGCGCGGTCCCCAGCAGCGCGGTGGAGCCGCGCGGTGACACCCCGAGTTGCAGAGCAGGGGAGTGCCGGGTGGCTCCGACGATGTCGACGATGTAGCCCAGTACCTCGTCGGCCACCAGCACCCTGGCGGCCGCCTCCCGGCCAGCCCGCAGGTCGTCGATGCCGGCCACCGGTCGGATGGCCGACAGGTCGCGCGGATCGAAGCCGTGTGCGTGCCTGCTCAAGATCGCGACCTCCTGATCCCGCGGTGGCAGCGGGACATTCAGTTTCAGCAGGAAACGGTCGAGCTGCGCTTCGGGTAACTGGTAGGTGCCCTCGTATTCGATGGGGTTCTGGGTGGCCGCCACGATGAACGGGTCGGGCAGCAGACGGGGATCGCCGTCGACGCTGACCTGCCGCTCCTCCATGGCCTCCAGCAGCGCGGCCTGGGTTTTCGGCGGGGTGCGGTTGATCTCGTCGGCCAACATCAGGTTGGTGAACACCGGGCCTTCGCGGAACTCGAACTCGGCGGTGCGCGCGTCGTACACCAGTGACCCGGTGATGTCGCCCGGCATCAGGTCAGGGGTGAACTGCACCCGCTTGAAATCCAGCTGCAGGGCTGCTGCCAGGGAGCGCACCAGCAGTGTCTTGGCCACGCCGGGAACACCTTCCAGGAGCACGTGGCCCCGGCACAGCAGTGCGATCACCAAGCCGCTGACCACGGCATCCTGGCCCACCACGGCCTTGGAGATCTCACTGCGCAGAGCCAGCAGGGCCGAACGGGCGGAATCTGGCTGTGTCACGAGTGGGCGACCTGCCTTTCGATGTCGTCGAGCGCGTGGGCGAGTTGCATCAGTTCGGCATCCGAGCCCGGTGCGGACCCGAACAGAGTGTGGTGCACGGTGTTCGGATCGAGACCGGTGCGTTGGGCGACGGCAAGGACCAGGGTGGTCTGGTCGGGGTTGACGCCGAGGCCCAACCGTGGGGTGAGGCGCTGCAGGGCCGCCGACCGCAGCGCGTCGGCAGCGCGGTCACGGGCCCTGCGGGCCCGGTAGAGACGGGCACGGCCCTCGACGGTCTCGGACGCCCGCACCACAACGGGCAGTCGTTCGGCCACCAGCGGGCCCAGTCGCCGTCCCTTCCACACCGCCACCAGTGCAACCGTCAGCCACAGTTGCCAGACCACCCAGTTCCACTGGTACGGGATCATGTCGAAAATGGTTGCCGAGCCCAGGTTTTCGCCTTCGGCTCGTTGCGGCGCATACCAGATGAGGCGGGGCTGGCTGCCGGTGAGGTTCATCGCCAGCGCGGCGTTGCCCTCGTTGAGAAAGGTGGCGTTGGTCAGGAAATTCGAGGAGCTGACCACGGTGACGGTGCGATCGCCGTCGGTGTAGCGCACCAGTGCTCCGGAGTAGCAGCTGATCAGGTCCACCGAGGAACCCTTGACCGCTTCGTAGGTGCCGGTGGGGCCGAACTGTGCCACTCCGGCTCGATCAGCTTCGGGCAGAGTGCAATCGGGCTCGCCACCGTAGGTCGCCGACGGGCCGGTCCGCACCTCGGGTGCCAGTGCTTCGCGGGTGAACGAGGAGGGCTCGACCAGCAAGAGGTCACCGGGGCCGTCGGCCAGTCCGGCCAGCACGCTGTCGTCGGCGATGAACGGGGTCTCGGCGACCAACGTCAGGGAATCGGGCCGAGCCGCCGCTTCGGCGTCGGCCACCGTATCGGCCACCACGACGTCGACCCCTCGTTGGCGCAACAGGGTCACCAGGGCGTGGGTGCCGTCAGCGGAGGTGGCGGCGGGGTCCATGTGTCCGCCGGGTCGTGGTGCCGTCAGCCACGCGGTGAGCGCGGCCAGCGCGACGATCAGCGCCACCGCTGCGCCCACCCAGCGAGCGGTTCGCCACCGGGTGGTCTTGGTTGTTGTCACCGCAGAAGTCATCGCACCTCCGCCCAGCCCCCGGCAGGTGCGTGCGGTGCGGATGGCGCCGCGGTGAGCGACTGCCGTCCGATGTGGTCGTCGAGGTCACTGATCATTCGGTAGGCGCTTTCGGTGCCGGGCAACCCACCGTAGGTGACGTCGTTGAACGCAGTTGCCGCCGAAGACAGTTCACCCGAGAGCTGGGGCAGGGACGCTCCCGCGTCCCTGGCCAGTTCGTTGGCGGTGCGGCCGGGTACCGGGGTGAGCACCCCCACCTCCTCGAGGTGACGGGCCACGGCGCGCAGACGATGTCGAATCGCCGGCGCCCAGTCGCCCCGGGCGGCGCACTGCCGCGCCAGCTCCCGGTGCTGGGCGGCCGACAGTTCGGTGGCCCCGAACAACTGCCGGTCACCACCACGGTTGGTGCGCATGGTCTTCCGGGCGATCCGGATCGCGACGACGACGGCGATCACCAGGATGATCGCCAGCACCGTGATGGTGAACCAGCCTCCGGGAAGCAGCCCACCCTTGGTGACGATGCGGAAGATCAGCTCTTGGAACCACTCGTTGAACCGATCGGTCAGTGAACCCCTCGGATAGATCGGCTTGTTGAGTTCATTCTCGGCGGCCTCACGGGCAGATTCACGATCGATGTCTATCGGTGGCATCAGGTCCCTAGCGCCGCGCCAGCCACAGGTTGTCGGTCGACATGGTGTCGGCGGGTCCTGCGGCGGCGCCGGTGCGCAACACCAGGTCGAAGGCCTCGGCCCGGATCCTGCGGTCGGTGTACAGCAGTACCACCACGCCTGCGGTGAACGGAGCGGTGATCACCTGGCCGACAATGGCGCCGACGCTGGCGGACACCGTACCCAACAGGATCGCGGTGGTGGACGCGGTGCCGACGATCAGCTGCGCGATGGTGAACGGCATCGCGACGGCAACGGCCACCGCGGCCACCACGATGCCTGCCAGCAGGCGGATGCCGAACACCCGGCCGAAGTCGTGGCGGACCAGCGCGAACGACCGCTTGATCGAATCCATCACCGGCATGCGCTCCAGGACGATCGCCACCGGGGCGAACGACACCATGGTGTACAGGTAGACGATCCCCACGATGCCCGCCAGCCCCAGTGGGATGCCGACCAGGGCCGCAATCGGACCGGAGGCGCCGACGGCCAGGCCGACGATGATCAGGGTGATGACGCCGCCCAGCAGCATCACGGCGAGCAGTTCGAGCACAGCCAGACCCAGCAAAGGCAGGATCCTGCCTTTGATCTTGGCCCACGCCTCGCCGATGGTGATCGAGGATCCGAACACCGCACGCCCGACGACAACGGTGAGCATGCCGCTGAGGATCACCGCTGCCAGTGCCTGCATCAGCGCCGCCACCACCGACGTGGCGAACAGTCCGATGAGCCCGGCCGTCGACTCGGTCTCACCCCGCAGTGCGTCGAGCTCGCCCATCGCCGCCAGGGGACCGATTTGCAGGATCAACCCGAGGACCTGGGTGACGATGACGACGACGGCGGCCAGTCCCAGCGTGGCCTTCGGGTTGACGCGGATGTAGCGGACCGCACCGTTGAAGATGTCGCCGAGGGTCAGTGGCCGCAACGGGATGATGCCCGGTTGCATGGCAACCGGTGGCAGCGTCGGGAAGCCAGGTGGTGGATACCCGTACTGCCCGTACCCCGGCGGGGGATAGCCCGGCGGGGGATAGCCCTGCTGGGGGTAGCCCGGCGGGGGATAAGGGGGATAAGCGGAGGGTGGTGGATATCCAGGCGGCGGATATCCGGGCGGTGGCTGCCAGCCCGGCCCGATCGGCGGCTGGGTCACAGTGAGCGTCCCCCGTCGTTGCGCATGGTGACCATCCTGGTGATGGCCACCCGATAAGACAACGATACGAGCCGACGCGCTCGGCTGGTCGGCTCGGTCCGCGTAGCGTCGACTACATGGCAGAGCTCAAGGCCCGGCTGCGGACCGACCTCACCGCGGCGATGAAGGTCCAGGACAAGCTTCGTACGGCCACCTTGCGAATGCTGTTGGCTGCCGTGCAGGCCGAGGAAGTCTCCGGCAAACAGGCCCGCGAACTGTCCGACGCAGAGGTACTCAAAGTGCTCACCCGCGAAGCCAAGAAGCGGGGCGAGGCCGCACAGATCTACACCACCAACGGTCGTGGAGAGCTGGCGGCCAACGAGCGCGCCGAGGCCGCCGTCATCGAGGAGTACCTGCCCACCCAACTCGACGACGACGAAATCGCGTACGCCGTGGACACCGCCATAGCGCAGGTCGCCGAAGAGCTGGGCGAGCGGCCCGGCATGCGTCAGATGGGTCTGGTGATGAAGGCCGCCGCCGCCATCATCGCGGGCCAAGCCGACGGCGCGCGGGTGTCGGCGGCGGTCAAGGCCCGGTTGTAGCGTTTGTCGCGGTAGGGGTCGGGTATTCGACCTGGCATGACCCGGTTCGGATATACCCTCATGACCGAGCAAGCAGGACCCAAAGAGCTTGTTCAACATGCCATTTCGGCTGAGCACGTCGGCTTCGACTTCGAGGTCTGCAGTGATCACTTCTCGCCGTGGCTCTCAGCGCAGGGCCACGCTCCGAATGCCTGGACCCTACTGGGTGCCGTGGCACACGTCACCGAACGGGTGGACCTCTACTCCTATGTGACCTGTCCGACCATGCGGTATCACCCCGCGATCGTCGCGCAGCAGGCCGCCACCCTGCAGATCCTGGCCGACGGGCGGTTCACCCTCGGTCTCGGCACCGGAGAGAACCTCAACGAGCACGTCGTCGGCAAGGGCTGGCCCAGTATCCAGACGCGCCAGGACATGCTCGTCGAAGCCATCCAGATCATCCGGGAGCTGTGGACGGGCACGCTGGTGGACTGGCACGGCGACCACTTCCAGGTCGACTCGGCGCGCATCTGGGACATTCCGGAAGATCCGATCGGTATCGGCATCTCCATGACCGGAGACCGTGCGGTGGAGAGGTTCGCGACGCTGGCCGACCACCACATCGACGTGCAACCGGCCGCGGACCGGGTCAAGGCGTGGCACGAAGCCCGTCAGGGCACCGGGCTGCCCGGTGACGGACGCGTTGTCGGCCAGATCCCGGTGTGCTGGGATCCCAGCCGCGAGGCGGCAGTTCAGCGCGCCCACGAACAGTTCCGCTGGTTTGCCGGCGGATGGTCTGTGAACGCCGACCTGCCGACCACCGCGGGGTTTGCCGGTGCGACGCAGTTCGTCCGTCCAGAGGACGTCGCCGAGGCGATACCGTGCGGGCCCGACCTCGACGCGATCGTCGAGGCAGTCGCAGAGTACTGGGATGCCGGTTTCACCGACATCGCCCTGGTCCAAATCGGCGGCGACCAACAGGACCTGTTCTTCAAGGAAGCAGCCGAGCCGCTGTTGGCGGCGCTGCGCTCCGCGGCCCCGTGACCCAGATGGAGGAATCATGACCGACGAACACAGCCAACACATCGCCACCAGCCCGCACGAAGTCAAAGGGGTGGAGTCCAAGGACCGGCCGGGACCGCAGGATCACGGCGGCGAAGGTGGGATGGCCACCAGGGAGCTGGCTCCGGATCTCGGCGAGGGTGGCCAGGAGCCGCCGGATTGACCAGACCGGCTCGCCGAGCGTCGCGCGCGACGCAGGCGAAACGGCCGAGCTGTTTAACACAGTCGAAACAGGGCATCAATCACCGCACGCGGCGCCGCATCCGGTGCTCGCCGTAAGTTGAAAGGCCCACTGTGACCACAATGCTCCCCGATCCACACGAATCCGTCGTGGCGACAACGGATGTCTATCGACCGCAGGAAGATTCACGCCTGTTGATCGACACGCTGGAACGAAGCACCGTGGTGGTGGGGCGGCGGGTGGCCGATCTGTGTACCGGCAGCGGCATCGGCGCGATCGCGGCTGCCGAGCTGGGCGCAGAAACCGTTACCGCATGGGATATCTCGGAGCAGGCGGTGGCCTGCGCCCGGCGCAATGCTGCTGCAGCCGAGGTTGACGTCGAGGTTCGACTGGGCTCTTTCGAGAGTGCTCTCGATGGCGGACCCTATGACGTGGTGCTGGCGAATCCGCCGTATGTTCCGACAACATCGACTGCGGCCCTGGGTGTTCCGGTCGGGGCCGATCCGGTTGGCTCCTGGGATGGCGGCCTCGACGGACGGGGGATTGTGGACCCGCTGTGCGCCCTGGCTCCCCACCTCCTGGCTTCCGGTGGCACCATGCTGCTGGTGCAGTCGGAGTTCACCGGCATCGAGCAGTCGCTTCAGGCTTTCCGCGATGGCGGGCTGTCCGCCGAGGTGGTTGCCTGGCAACTGATTCCGTTCGGTCCGGTGTTGTCCTCGCATGCCGAATGGCTGGAGCAGACAGGACGGCTGGCCCGCGGCCTGCGGATGGAGGAGCTCGTGGTGATCAGAGCCGACAAGCAGTGAGCGACACCGCGCCTCGGCGGGTCCGGATCGTTCCGAAGGGGCCGATCATGGTCGAAGGGCCGGTGTGCATCGAGATGCCCGACGGCAGCATCGTCGAATCCGATCGCTTCATGGTCGCCATCTGTGCCTGTCGGCGCAGCAAGACCTATCCGCTGTGCGACACCAGTCACCGTCGCACAGCGCGCCCTTGACCGGGCAGTCAGCTCAGGGGCCGTCTCAGCGTGGACTGACCGTCAGTCCAATGCGTCATCAGCATGTCGGCCAACCGGTCCTCGACCACGGCGTGGGCGCGGATACCGAACACCACGTCAGGCTCGAGCTCAGGCTCGGTGCCCAACAGCGCGCCCACCACGTCGGTACGCACCACCTGCTCGTGAACTGCGTCGGCCTCCACATGTTCGCGGTAGAACCGGACACATTCCTCGGGTGCGCCGAGTCGTTGCAGCCCTTGCACCAGCCTCGCCGAACCAGGGGGTGAGGTGATCTCGGTGGAGGCGAAATGGCCCACCGCCGCGCCGCGAAAGGCTCTGTGCAGGCCGAACATCGACATCAGGTTGACCGCTGAAAGTGCCTCTGCGGGAACATGATCGATATAGCCTAGATAGCTCGGGTCCAGACCTGCGGCCGCCATCAGGTCGGCGAACAGCTGCTGGTGCACGTTTTCTGCGCGGCCCCCGCCGTACTCGTCGAACTCCACCGCCACAAAGGATGCCTTGGCCTGCCCGCTGAGCCGGGGGATGGTGAACGCGTGCGGGTCGGCCTCCTTGAGGTGATAGATCGAACGGTGCACGAAATACTCCAGCACCTGGTCCCATGTCGCCGTGCCCCGGATGAACCAGGACGGACCGTCACCGTTGGCGGGTTCGTGGGAGATCCGGTCCATTTCCTCCTCGACGCGAGCGTCGTCCAGACAGCCCACCTCGTTGGTCACCGCGTCCAGGAAGGCGATTTCCAACTGTGCCCGCAGGTGCAACAGACCGGGATTCCACTCCCACGCGGGATCGACACCGTGAAATCCGCGATAGTGCAGCTCATAGCACACATACAGGGCCAACTGCAGATCCAGGCCCCACGGGTCGGAGTCGATGGCAGGTACCGAGATCCGGGTGAGCTGGCGGCGTGGTGGACGCTCTCCGAGAACCTCGACCACGGCTGCGGACAGCGGTCCTACGGCGGTGGGAAGGAAGGGCTCGAGGCGGGGAGTCGCAAGGGTCACGGGGATGTGGTACCCGGGTGATAGCGTCAGAAACCAGTTCTCCTGAAGGTCACACCCGCCACAGCGCCTCCTGCGTCATGCTGGCGACCAGCTGATCCGACCGGTTGTACATCGAGCCCACGACGAGGCCGCGGTTGTCATTGTTGTTGACCGGGCGAACCTCGTAACGGTGCCACTCGGTGGGGTCGAACGGGCGGTGGAACCACACCGAATGATCAAGGCTGGCTGCGTATCCCACGTCTGGGCGCAGCGGTGTGCCGGCTGGGCGGGCGGCGGGCACCGGTCCCAGGTCGGTGACGAAGGTCAGTGCACATGAGCGGGTGAGCGGATCGGCCTCGACCGGATCGCGGAACCGCACCCAGTAGGGCGGCACGGCGAACGCCGACGGATCCGACGCCGCCGTGCGGATCTCCAGGTGCTCGGTGATGGACAGCCCGGGATGCTTGGGCAGTGCCGCGTCCAACTCGAGCGACGCCGGCGGTGTCGGGTGCCAGTCGGCTCCCGTCTCGGGACGGTGGAACGACGCGATCATCTCGAAGATGATCTTGTCCTCCTGCACGGCCGTGACCCGCCGGGTGTCGAAGGAGCGGCCGTCGCGGGTGCGTTCCACGTGGAACTGCAGTTCAACGCCGAACCGGCCGCCGCGGACGAAGTATGCGTGCAGCGACTGGGGCAGTTTGTCGGGTTCGACTGTGGCGCCGGCCGCCCCGAGTGCCTGGGCGGCGATCATGCCGCCGAACAACCGCTCACCGCGCCCGCCCGCCGGGTCCGGTACGACGAAGACGTCGCCGTCACGCTCGAAGGACAACAGGTCGGCGATCCAGCTCATGGTGTGCCGACTCTAACTGTCGGCGAAATACCTCTCGCCGTCGGCGGCCATCCTCCCGAACGCCGCTTTGAGCACCGGCGCCAGGACCTGGAACGGCAACCGCAGTGCGCTCTTGGGGTCGATGGCCACCGTCCAGCTGAAATGGGTGCCTGTGCCCTCCGGAGCAATCGAATAGTCCTCGGCGAAGCGACGGAACAGTGGCGCACTGGCCTCGTAGACAAAAAACGAGTAACCCGACCCCTCGTCCCACCGGAAGAATTCTTCACGTACCCGGGCGACGCCGGCGGGCAGTGCCACCTCGCGGGTGGCGCCGACGCCGAACGGCCGCGGCGACGTCCAGGTCACCGACTGCACCGACGATCCCCAGTCGGCCAGTGAGTGATCCGAGGCCAACGATGTCCACACTGTCTCCGGTGACGCGTCGAAGTGCCTCTGGTAGCGGAAGATGTGCGTGGCGGTGTCGAACCTCGTCGCGTCGGTGGGTTCGAGCGGAAACCAGCGGGCCATGACGCCAGCCTGCCATGAAACTGCGGACGTCAGTTCTCCGGCGTCAGCATGCAGTAGGCGATGCGGTCCAATGCCTCACTATTGACTCGGTAGTACGCCCACTTGCCGCGTTGATCGCGACTGACGAGGCCAACCTCGACAAGCAGCTTCATATGATGTGACACCGTGGGTTGGCTCAGTCCAAGCGGTTCGGTGAGGTCACAGATGCATGCTTCGCCACCATCGGAGGCGGCGATGAGTGACATCAGTTTGACGCGGGCGGGGTCGGCCAGCGCCTTGAACACCGCGGCGAGGCGTTCGGCAGCGGCGGTATCCAGCACGCCGCCGGTCAGGCGCGAGCAGCAGGCGGCCAGGTCGTCGGCGGTCACGGTCTCCATGCCGTCCATGATGGCACACGCATTGACAAACTTCGATGGGTCGCGCACCATCGATCCATCGAAGAATGTCGATGAGAGGGCTGTGGGATGCCTGAGCTGCCTGTTGTGGTGATCGGCGCCGGACCGCTGGGTCTGGCCGCGGCTGCACAATTGCTGGAGCGCGGACTCACCCCGCTGGTGCTCGAGGCCGGCACGGGACCCGGTGCAGCGGTGGAGCAATGGGCCCACGTGCGCACGTTCTCGCCGTGGCCCGAACTGGTGGACCCCGCGGCAGTCCGTCTTTTGGTGCCCAGCGGCTGGGTTGTGCCGCAAACAGGATTTCCGACCGGCCGCCAGTGGATCGACGACTATCTTGCGCCGCTGGCAGCAGCTCTGGGAGAGCGGGTGCAGTACGGCGCGCGCGTGGAAGCGGTATCGCGACTGGGCCGCGACCGGCTGGTCAGTCCGGGTCGAGCCGAGGCCCCGTTTGTCTTGCACGTGGCCGACGCCGAGGGCGCCGAGCGCCGTATCCAGGCGCGCGCAGTCATCGATGCGTCCGGAACATGGGGACAGCCCAATCCCGCTGGCGCTGACGGTGTTCCCGCATTCGGTGAGCGGACAGCAGCCGCCTCGGGCGTGATCAGCTATGTTCCGCCGACGCGCGCACATGCCTCGGCGCTGGCGGGCAAGCATGTGGTGGTGATCGGCAGCGGACATTCGGCGATGACCGCGGTGATCCACCTCGACGAGGTGGTGCGTCAGGATCCCTCGACGACGGTGACGTGGCTGCTGCGCCGTGGAGTCACCGGCGAGACCTTTGGCGGCGGCGCTGCCGATGAACTGCCCGAGCGCGGCGCGCTGGGGGTTCGATCCAAGGAAGCTGTTGAGGCGCAGCGGGTTTCACTGTTGACCGGGTTTCGTACCGAGCGTGTCGACCTGGTCGATGATGGTGCTGTCGTGACGGCCGAAGATGGTCGGTCGTTGCCGCCGGCCGATCACGTCGTTGTCCTGACCGGCTTCCGGCCGGATCTGTCGTTTCTTTCGGAGATGCGTATCGCGCTGGACCCGATCCTGCAGGCGCCGATCAAGCTGGCGGGATCCATCGATCCGAACATGCACTCGTGCGGCAGCGTGGCGCCGCATGGTGCAGCCGAACTCGCCCATCCGGAGCCGAACCTCTACATCGTGGGCATGAAGTCCTATGGTCGGGCGCCCACCTTCCTGGCGATGACCGGTTACGAGCAGGTGCGCAGCATCGCCGCCGAACTGGCCGGCGACCACGAGGCTGCCCGGCAGGTAGAGCTGACACTGCCCGATACCGGGGTCTGCAGTGGCGCCGGGCTGTTCGACACCCCGGACGCCGAGAATCTCGGCGGCGGGTGCTGCGGTTCACCGTCGTCGCCACAACCGTTGACGCTCAGTCCTAGTGGCGGATGACGAAGAACCAAGGACATCGCGCACCCAGCGCAGCCCACGGGCTGCGCTGGGTGCTGTTGACGCTGTGCGTCACAGAGATCACCAGCTGGGGTGTGCTCTACTACGCCTTCACCGTGCTGTCGCCACAGATCAGCGCGGACACCGGTTGGTCAGCACCCGCGGTCACGGCAGCATTCTCCGCGGGTTTGGTGACCTCAGCGTTGGTCGGCATCCCGGTCGGACGCTGGTTGGACCGGATCGGACCGCGATGGATCATGACGGGCGGCTCGGTGCTCGGTGTCATCTCCGTGATCGCGGTGAGCACCGCTCCCAGCTTCGGTTGGTTCGCCGCCGCCTGGGTGCTCTCCGGCGTTGCGATGAGCGGCATATTCTATGCACCCGCCTTCGCGGCGCTGACGCGGTTCTTCGGTGTGGACGCGGTGCGTGCGCTCACCGTGTTGACATTGGTGGCCGGGTTCTCCAGCACCGTGTTCGCCCCGTTGACCGCTGCGCTGTCTGCTCACCTGAGCTGGCGCGACACTTATCTGGTTCTGGCTGCCGTGTTGGCGGTGATCACCATTCCTGCGCATTTCTTCGGACTGCGGCGCCCGTGGCCGCCGGTCACGACCGAGCACGAGGTCGAGCCGGCCACCCGCACCGCCCGAAGCGGGTCGTTTCTGGCCTTGGTGGCAGCGTTCGCGCTGTCCGGCTTGGCCTCCTACGCCGTGATTGCCAACCTGGTGCCGCTGATGAACCAACGGGGTGTCAGCACCGGTGCCGCCGCGGTGGCACTGGGCCTGGGCGGTGCCGGCCAGGTGTTGGGCCGCCTCGGTTACCAAACCTTGGTGCGTCGCGTCGGCGTCGTTTCGCGCACGGTGCTCATCATGGCCGGCGTTGCCGTCACCACCGCCCTGCTTGGTGTGTTCACCTCATACGCGGCGCTGGTGGTTGTGGCGATCGGTGCCGGAGTGACGCGCGGCATCATGACGCTGCTGCAAGCTACCGCGGTCACCGAGCGTTGGGGTGCAACACATTACGGCCACCTCAGCGCGCTGTTGAATGCACCGATCATGATCGCCACGGCTGTCGGCCCGTTCGTCGGCGCAGCTCTGGCCAGCGTGCTCGGCGGTTATGCGGCGATGTTCGTCGCACTGGGAGCCATTGCCGGGGTGGGGGCGCTGCTGGGCCTGGTCACCAAGCCGCGCTTCAGCGTGACACCGAGCGCGGATCTCAGGTGCCGGTGAGGGTGGTGTGCAACTGGCGGACTCGGGTGGCGATGTCGTCGCGGACAAGGCGCATACGTTCCAGTCCGTCGATGCCGCGTTCGGAGGGTTCGTCGGTGTCCCAGTTCTGCACCGGGGTGCCGGGTAACGGTTCGAGGTGTGCCTCCCGGCCGAGGGTGACCACCAGGTCAACAACGCGGGCGAGTCGGTAGTCCACCGGCTTGGGATGCTCACCGGTGATGTCGACGCCCACCTCCAGCAGCGCCCGAGCGGACAGATCGTTGATGGCATTGCCGGGTTTGGTGCCCGCCGAGTGGACGATGACGGAGTCGCCGGCGAGTTGGCGCAGGAGCCCGGCGGCCATCTGCGACTTGCCGCCGTTCTTGACGCAGACGAACAGCACTGACGGCGTGGTGGATTCGCTCATCGGGTCAGTCCTGCACGCAGGGCCGCGGGGCTGTCGGACATGGTGTTACGGCTCCTTTGTCATCGAGGCGGTGGTGCCGGGCGTGGCGGTGTGTGTGTCGGAGAAGCGTCGGCGCAGGGCCAGGGACACGTAGACCAGGGCGACCAGGACCGGGACCTCGATCAGAGGGCCGACCACACCGGCCAGAGCTTGGCCTGAGGTGGCCCCGTAGGTGGCGATGGCGACCGCGATGGCGAGCTCGAAGTTGTTGCCTGCAGCGGTGAACGCCAGTGTCGTGGTGCGCTGATAGCCCAGACCGATCGCTGCACCGAGCAGGTAGCCCCCGCCCCACATGATGGCGAAGTAAGCCAGCAGCGGCAGCGCGATACGTACCACGTCGAGGGGCTGACTGGTGATCTGTTCGCCCTGCAGAGCAAAGAGGATGACGATGGTGAACAGCAGCCCGTACAGTGCCCACGGTCCGATTCGGGGCAGGAACGTGGTCTCGTACCAGTGGCGGCCTTTGGTCTTCTCGCCGAGGCGTCGCGAGAGGTAGCCGGCCAGCAGGGGGATGCCGAGGAAGATCAGCACGGACTTGGCGATCTGCCAGGGCGAGGTGTTGATGGTGGTCTGTTCCAAACCGAGCCATCCGGGCAGTACCGACAGATAGAACCAGCCCAGGACGGCGAACATGATCACCTGGAAGATCGAGTTCAGTGCCACCAGGACGGCGGCAGCCTCACGGTCACCGCAGGCGAGGTCGTTCCAGATGATGACCATGGCGATGCAACGGGCCAGGCCCACGATGATCAGCCCGGTGCGGTATTCGGGCAGATCCGGCAGCATCAGCCACGCCAGGGCGAACATCAGCGCGGGTCCGAACGCCCAGTTCAAGAACAGCGAGCTCACCAGCAGCTTGCGGTCACCGGTCACCGTGTCGAGCCGGTCGTAGCGCACCTTCGCCAGCACCGGATACATCATGATCAGCAGGCCCAGGGCGATCGGCAGCGAGATGCCGTCGATCTGAACACCTTCCAGCGCTGTGTTCAGGCCGGGAACCCATCGGCCCAGGAGTAGACCGGCTGCCATCGCAAGGCCGATCCACACCGGCAGGAACCGGTCCAGGGTGGAGAGCTTCGCCACGACGGGCGCCGATGTCGCGGTGTCGGTCACGCGGTCGCCTCCGCGAGTGCGCCGGCATTGAGGGCCAGCAGCGCTGAGAGCTCGCCGAGGGCGGCCGGGACCACGGCGTAATAGACCCATGAGGCCCGACGCTCGGAAGTCAGCAGGCCGGCGTCGCGCAGGACTTTCAGGTGATGCGACACCGTGGGCTGGGAGACGTCGATGCCGCCGGAGATGTCGCAGACGCAGGCCTCGCCACCGGCGTGGCTGGCGATGGCGCTGAAGAGTCGCAGTCGCACCGGGTCTGACAGAGCCTTGAGCTTCTTGGCCATCTCCACGGCGGCCTGCTCGGACAGCGGCTCCGTCAGTAGTGGCGGTGTGTCGCAACAGGCGTCTGTCACGTCAGCTGAATTCGACATACATCGATATTGACAATCATCGAATTCAGGCGCAAACGAACAGCAGGTGAACGACCGGCCGCGGCGGTGGGCACACTCACTGACGAACAAGGCCGACAGAACAGGAAAAGGCCCTGACCGGATATCCCGGTCAGGGCCTCTCAACTGCGATCACACGAGTCGGGGTGGCGGGATTCGAACCCACGACCTCTTCGTCCCGAACGAAGCACGCTACCAAGCTGCGCCACACCCCGCGTGAAGCCCCGACAGCGTATCGCACGGGTGGCCTGCGAAGCCAAACGCATAAAGATCCGGGGATGTGGGAACAGAACCCACGGCAGCGTTTTGCACAGAAACGACTCGATCGGGATGGAAAAGGCGTGTCGCAGGCGTTGACAGTCCTAAGCGG
The DNA here is from genome assembly GCF_001984215.1 of Mycobacterium sp. MS1601. NCBI lineage: Bacteria > Bacillati > Actinomycetota > Actinomycetes > Mycobacteriales > Mycobacteriaceae > Mycobacterium > Mycobacterium sp. MS1601. The sequence continues at coordinate 2,031,821 of NZ_CP019420.1, read as the reverse complement.
GCGCACACTGCGCACCAGGTAGATGACACGAAAAGGTGGACCGGCCATGACGGGTTTGGGCGCAGCGATCTACGGCGGCTTTTTCGCGTTGGCGGCACTCTGGCTGTTCCTGACCTCCGATGACGGGGCAGTGGATCAGCTCCAGGAACAAGACCTTTCGAACTCCGACAGCTTCGCGGCGGGCCCGCTGGTGTCCAGTTCCATGTTCGCCAGCCACTCGTCGGAGAAGTAGGTGTCGGCATAGCGGTCACCGCTGTCGGCCAGCAACGTCACCACCGATCCACTGCGACCCTGTTCCACCATCTCCGCGAGCAAACCGAATGCGCCCCAGATGTTGGTGCCTGTCGACGCCCCGACACGTCGACCCAGCACCCGACTCACGTGATGGGCGGCGGCCACCGACGCGGCATCGGGCACACTGACCATCCGATCCACCACGTCCGGCAGAAACGATGGTTCCACCCGCGGACGGCCGATGCCCTCGATGCGTGACGACGCCCCGGTGACCACGTCTTCGCCACGTTCGTAGGACTCGAAGAACGCCGAGTTCTCCGGGTCGACCACACACAGCCGAGTGTCGTGGCGGCGGTAGCGGATGTAGCGGCCCAGGGTGGCACTGGTGCCGCCGGTGCCTGCCCCGACGACAATCCAATCCGGGATCGGGTGCTTCTCGTCGCGCATCTGGGAAAAGATCGACTCGGCGATGTTGTTGTTGCCCCGCCAGTCCGTGGCGCGCTCGGCATTGGTGAACTGGTCCAGATAGTGTCCGCCGGTTTCCTGGGCCAGCCGGTGTGCCTCGGCGTACACCTCCGATGAGCGCTGCACGAAATGGCAACGGCCGCCTTGCGCCTCGATCAGCGCCACCTTCGACGAACTGGTGGACGCGGGCATCACCGCGATGAACGGCAGGCCCAGCATCGCCGCGAAATAGGCTTCGGACACCGCCGTCGACCCGGAGGAAGCCTCGACCACGGTGGTGCCCTCCTGGACCCAGCCGTTGCACAACGCGTAGAGGAACAACGAGCGCGCCAACCGGTGCTTGAGGCTGCCGGTGATGTGCGTCGTCTCGTCCTTCAGATACAGCTGGACATCCACACCGTCACACCACGACGTCGGCAGCGGGTACCTCAGCAGGTGGGTGTCCGCGCTGCGCCGTGCGTCGGCCTCGATGAGCCGGACCGCGTTGTCCAGCCACAGGCGCGAGCGGCCGCGGTCGACGATCCGGGTCAATGCACGGACGACGCGGTGGGATGCGAGTGCCCGAGCGTGCTGCTGGAGTCCCGCCCGCCGGTGGGTGCCGCGATGAGCGTCAGCAACGTCGCCTCCGGCCGGCAGCAGAACCGCAGCGGCGCATAGGGAGACGTCCCGATACCCGCGGAGACATGCAGCGCGGTGTCGGCGCCCCAGCGTGACACACCCTTGGCGCGTGACGGATCCAGATCGCAGTTGGTGACGATGGCGCCGTAGAACGGCAGGCACAGCTGCCCGCCATGGGTGTGGCCCGCCATGATCAGCTGGTAGCCGTCGGCCGCGAAACGATCGAGCACCCGGGTGTACGGCGAATGTGTAAGGCCCAGACGCAGATTCGCCGCCGCGCTGGCGGGCCCGGCGATGGTTTCGTAGCGGTCGCGGTCGATGTGCGAGTCGTCCACACCTGCCACCGCGATGCTGACACCGGCCACCTCGAGTTCGCGGCGGGTGTGGGTCATGTCCAACCAGCCACGTTCGGTGAACGCCGCCCGCAGGTCCTGCCACGGCAGTGGCTGGCCATGGATACGAAACTCTTTGTCGGTCAGGTACTTCGCCGGATTCTTCGGTGTCGGCGCGAAGTAGTCGTTGCTGCCGAAGACAAACAGGCCCGGCACCGAGAGCAGATCACCCAGCGACTGCACCACGGCGGGAACGGCCTTGGGGTGCGACAGGTTATCGCCGGTGTTGACCACCAGGTCGGGTTCCCACCCGGCCAGCTCACGCAGCCACGCCTGCTTGCGGCGCTGTCCCGGTCGCATGTGGATGTCCGACAGGTGCAGCACCCGCAGCGGCGAGGACCCCGGTGACAGCACCGGCATGGTGACCTCGCGCACGACGAACGCATTGCGTTCGATGATCGCGGCATACCCGATGCCGGCGACCGTCGTGCCGAGCGCCACTGCTGCGGTGTTCTTCAGAACCTGCAATGCGGCAGCCATGTATGCAGCCTACTGCCGCGCCCCGGCTTCGCGAGCCGGAGCTCCGTCGACTGCTCGTACGCGCCCTCTACTGCGCTGGGGGGAACCCCCGCGCACTCTCGGCCTCCGGCTCGACAGCGACGCCAGTTACGGCGGCGGCGGGGGCGGCGGAGCAGGTGCGGGCGGGATCAGCACCGGCACCGTGATCGGAGGCAGACCCGGGATCTGCACCACGGTCTGGCCGAACTCCGGCGGCGCCCCCGGCGGCGGAACACCGGCAGGAGGCGGTGGAGGTGCCGGCGGGATGCCGTTGCTGATCTGGATCGTGATGATGGATCCCGGCACGGTCTGACCGGTGGGTGAGGTACCGACCACCGTGCCCTGAGGCGACCCGCTGTTGACAGGGGTGGCCTGGTCGGCCACCTGGAAACCGGCGCTGCGCAGACGTTCGCGTGCGGCGTCCTGCGTCAGGCCGGCCACGCTGGGCACCCGGCCGCCGGGTGCGCCCTCCACATACCGCGGATCGGTGGGCGGAAGCACCACCTCGCCGTAGTTGGTGGCGATGGGCTCCATCGCGGTGAACCAGGTGCGGGCCGGCTCGTTACCACCGAACAGGCTGCCCGATCCGCACTGGCGCAACGGGAATGAGCACAGTTCACTCGGCTCGGTGGAGTCGTCGTAGATGTAGTTGGCGGCAGCCAGCTGGTTGGTGAACCCCAGGAAGCCCGACGACCGGTTGGCCTCGGTGGTGCCGGTCTTGCCGGACATCGGCAGCGTCCAGCCCACCGAACCGGCGGCTGAGGCCGCGGTGCCGGAGCCCCGGTCGTCCTCACTCATGGCGTTGGCCAGCGTGTTGGCCAGACCTTCGGGAACCACCTGCTCGCAGGTGGCGGTGGTGACGGCGACCTCGTTGCCGTCGCGGTCGAAAACCTTGTCGATCGGGTTGGGCGGGCACCACACACCGCCCGAGGCGATGGTGGCCGCGACGTTCGACAGCTCGAGCGCGTTGACCTCGATGGGACCGAGGGTGAAGGAGCCCAGGTTCTGCCGCTTGACGAAGTCGGCGAGACTTTCGTTGCTCTCCGGATCGTAGTCGCGGGCGGTGCCCGGCTCGGCGTAGGACCGCAGGCCCAGGCGCACGGCCATGTCCACCGTCTTCTGCACGCCCACCTGGGAGATCAGCTTGGCGAAGGCGGTGTTGGGCGAGGTGGCCAGCGCGTCGGTGATGTTCATCTGGCCGCGGTAGCCGCCGGCGTTCTGCACACACCAGGTGTCGCGCGGGCAGCCGCGGGCGCCGCCGCTACCCAGGCCCTTGGCCTCGAAGCGGCTGGGCACGTCGAGCATCGCGTTGATACCCATGCCCATCTCCATGGCCGCCGCCGTGGTGAACACCTTGAACACCGATCCCGCGCCGTTGCCCACCAGTGAGAAGGGCTGCGGCTGCATGGTCTCGCCGGCATCCAGGTTCAGGCCGTAGGTCCTATTGCTGGCCATCGCCAGGATGGGATGGTTCTGCTTGCCGGGCCGGATCACGCTCATCACACTGGCCACGCCGTCCAGATCGGCGGGCGCGAACTCGTTGATGGCGTTCTTCACCTGTGCCTGCACATCGGGGTCGAGCGTGGTGCGGATCAGGTAGCCGCCCTTGGAGAGCTGCTCCTTGGTGATGCCCGCCCGGGCCAGGTACTCCTGCACGTAGTCACAGAAGAATCCCCGGTCGCCGGCGGCGATGCAGCCCCGCGGCAACTCCTGGGGCTGCGGGAGAATGCCCAGCGGCTCGGCTTTGGCGGCCCGCAGCGCCTCGGCGTGCTCGGGCACGTTCTCGATCATGGTGTCGAGCACCACGTTGCGACGGGCCAGAGCGCCTTCGGGGTTGGTGTACGGGTTCAGGGCCGACGTGGACTGCACCAGGCCGGCCAGCAGGGCCGCCTGCTGCCAGTTGAGCGCCGAGGCGTCGATGCCGAAATAGGTCTGCGCGGCGTCCTGGATGCCGAAGGCGTTGTTGCCGAATGAGACCAGGTTCAGATAGCGCGTCAGGATCTCGGGCTTGGTGAACGTCTTGTCCAACGTCAGTGCCATCCGGATCTCACGCAGCTTCCGGGCCGGAGTGGTCTCGATGGCGGCGCGGCGCTCGGCGTCGGTCTGCGCGGTCACCAGCAGCTGATAGTTCTTGACGTATTGCTGTTCGATGGTCGAGCCACCGCGGGTGTCGGGGTTGCCCGACATGTATCCGGACAAGCCGGTCAGAGTGCCCTGCCAGTCGACTCCGTTGTGTTCGGCAAACCGATGGTCCTCGATGGACACGATTGCCAGTTTCATCGTGTCGGCGATTTTGTCGGTGGGAACCTCGAAGCGGCGCTGGGTGTAGAGCCAGGCGATGACGTTGCCCCTGGCGTCCACCATCGTGGTGACACCGGGTATCTCGCCTTCGACGAGTTGGGACGAGCCGTTGGCGACGACATCGGAGGCTCGGTTGGAAACCAGACCCAGACCGCCGACGACCGGGAACATCAATGCCGCCGTCAGAACACTGGCAAGCAAGCAGCACCAGGCCAGCTTGATCAGCGAGACGGCGACCGGGGGGCGGTCCGACATGGTCTACAGAGTAATGGGGTAGGAGCCGGTGATGATCCCCGCAGGTACCCGGCGGGACGTGCGGGAATCGGGTTTCTTACCCGAGGAAACCAAAGTTCGGCGCAGTGACTGCACGGTTGTCCCAAAAAAGTCGCAATTTGACTGTTGCCAAAACGCGACCTGACCACCTAACTTAGACACACAGTGCGACACAGGTAACAAAAAAGTGCGCAATGTGGCGTAGATCGCAGCAGCGGTTTGCACACGGGACACTGGCCGGAACATCGGCCTGAGCGAAGGGGAGTTCGCTGATGTCAGGAGTTCGAACCGCACCGGGGACTATCACCGCAAGCGCCGCGTCTGCGTCGATGGCCAGCCCTCTGCAAGGAGCCGAAGGCGAGGCTCGAATCGCATGGGTCTCCCAGGCCCGCTGCCGGGGCGCCGATCCTGATGAACTCTTCGTCCGTGGCGCCGCGCAGCGCAAGGCGGCGGTCATTTGCAGGCACTGCCCGGTGATCGCCGAATGTGGCGCCGACGCCCTGGACAATCGTGTGGAGTTCGGCGTTTGGGGCGGTATGACCGAGCGGCAGCGGCGCGCATTGCTCAAGCAGCACCCAGAGGTGGTCTCCTGGGCTGATTTCTTCGCCGCTCAACGCAAGCACCGCAGCGCTGGCTAATTCTGTCGCCTGCGACAGCGCCATCGGGACTAATGAGTGATCTGATCGGCGATTGCCCGCAACGCGTCGAGGTCTGAGACGTCGAACGGCAGCGACGGCACGCCGACGATCGCCACCTTCGGGTTGGCTCCGGTGAACCGGCCCAACAACCGCACCTCGCGCTTGGCCGTCAACGCGCGGTCGGCATGCACCCGAAGCACCGCCGCGGTCAGTGACCCCGGGTCGTCCGCCTCGAGCACCTCGGCACCGTCGACGGCGCGTTCTGGCGTCAACGAACACAGTGTCGGATGGGTGCGGTTGAGGATCAGCCCCGCCAGCGGCATACCCTCCTGGGACAGTCGATCCACGAAGAACGACGCCTCGCGCAGCGCATCGGGCTCGGCTGCCGACACCACCACGAACTGGGTGCCGCGCCGCTTGAGCAGTTCGTAAGTGCGGTCTGCCTTCTCGCGGAACCCACCGAACGTGGAGTCCAGTGACTGCACGAAAGCCGAAGCATCCGAAAGCATCTGGCTGCCCAAGATGGTCGACATGCCTTTCATTGCCAGGCCCACTGCTCCGGTGACCAGCTTGCCGATGCCGCGGCCAGGTGCCAGCAGCAGACGCCACAGCCGGCCGTCCATGAAACTGCCGAGCCGTTTGGGGGCGTCCAAGAAGTCCAAGGCGTTGCGCGACGGCGGAGTATCCACCACCACCAGGTCCCAGCGATCCTCGGAGAGCAGCTGGCCCAGCTTCTCCATGGCCATGTACTCCTGCGTGCCCGCCAGGGACGTCGCAACAGTCTGGTAGAACTGGTTGTCCAGAATCGATTGTGCGCGTTCGTTTCCCGAGTATTCGACCACCATCTCGTCGAACGTGCGGCGCATGTCGAGCATCATCGCGTGCAGTTCGCCCGCCACGTCGGCGCCCAACGGGACCTGCTGTGGGACGTTGCCCAGGTCCTTGATGCCCAGCGCCTGTGCCAGTCGTTTGGCCGGATCGATGGTGAGCACCACCACGGAGCGGCCGTATTCGGCGGCTCGCAACGCCATGGCCGCGGCCGTGGTGGTTTTGCCCACCCCACCAGCGCCGCAGCAGACCACGACGCGGTTGGAGGTGTCGCGCAGGATGGACTCCATGTCCAGTGCCGGCGGTGTGGTGCTCATAGTTACCTGACCCCCTGAGCTGCAAGCGCCTCGGCCAGCTCGTACAGGCTGCCCAGGTCGATTCCGTCGTTGATGGCCGGCAGCTCCAGCCGCGGCACCTTGATCGCATCCAGCTGCTCGGCGCTCTCGGCGCGCGCCCTGATGCGGGTGGCGTGCTGGATGCTCTCGGTGAGCAGACCGGCGAAATCGGCGTCGGACAACGTGATTCCGGTCTTGGCCAGATCGGTGCGCACCGCGTCGGCGTCCATGTCACCCTCGGCGGCCTTGGCCAGAGCGTCCGCAGGAAGGAAGGTCGGGATGTTGCGGTTGACGATCACACTGCCGATGGGGAGCTCGAGTTCGCGCAGTTCTTCCAGGGCCTCGACCGTCTCCTGGATGGGCAACGCCTCCAGCAGCGTCACCAGATGAATAGCGGTCTGCTCGGAGTGCAGCAGCTTGACCACACCCTCGCTCTGCGAGTGCACCGGCCCGCCCTTGGCCAGGTCAGCGACGGCCTTGGTGACGTCGAGGAAGCGCGCGATCCGGCCGGTGGGCGGGGAGTCGACGACGACGGCGTCGTACACCGGCTGCTTGTTGCGGTCCACCCGGACCACGGATTCCTTGATCTTGCCGGTCAGCAGGACGTCCCGCAGTCCCGGCGCGATCGTCGTCGCGAATTCGATGGCGCCGATGCGGCGCATCGCCCGGCCCGCCAGCCCCAGGTTGTAGAACATGTCGATGTACTCGAGAAACGCCGCTTCGGTGTCGATCGCCAGGGCATTGACCAGGCCGCCCCGCTCAGCTGTGGCGACCTTGGTCTCCTGGTACGGCAGCGGCGGGACGTCGAAGAGCTGCGCGATGCCCTGTCTGCCCTCGACCTCGACCAGCAGCACCTTGCGGCCCCCAGCGGCCAGGGTCAGCGCCAAGGCCGCCGCCACGGTGGACTTGCCGGTGCCCCCTTTGCCGCTCACAAAATGGAGGCGGGCTTTGGCCAACCGGGAGGGCCAACCGACGCTGGTCGGGCCGCTTGCTGTGGACGCCATGGCTTGCATGCTAACCAAGCAGTTGAGAGCGGCGGCTAAGCTCTGCCCATGAGCGAACCGACCATTTGGGAGTACGCCACCGTGCCGCTGCTCACGCACGCCACGAAACAGATTCTCGACCAGTGGGGAGCCGACGGCTGGGAGCTGGTCTCGGTCCTGCCCGGCCCCACCGGAGAGCAGCACGTCGCCTACCTGAAGCGCCCCAAATGAGCTGGTCTGCAAAGCTGACCGAACTCGGCATCGAGCTGCCACCGGTCGTCGCGCCCCTGGCCGCATACGTCCCGGCAGTGCAGACGGGCAACCTCGTCTACACCTCGGGACAGTTGCCCATCGAAGGTGGTCAACTGCTGAGCACCGGCAAGGTCGGTGCTGACGTCAGTGCCGAAGATGCCAAGGCCCTGGCTCGCGTGTGCGCGCTCAACGCGCTGGCGGCCGTCAATTCCCTGGTGGGTATCGACCGGGTGGTGAAGGTGGTCAAGGTCGTCGGCTTCGTGGCTTCGGCCTCGGGCTTCGACGGCCAGCCCGGCGTCGTCAACGGCGCCTCCGAACTGTTCGGTGAGGTCTTCGGCGACGCAGGCGCACACGCCCGCTCCGCCGTCGGCGTCTTTGAACTTCCCCGCAACGCGCCGGTCGAAGTAGAGATCGTCGTCGAGATAGCGTGACCCTGGAGCACCCGGCCTACGCGCAGCTGCGTCCGGTGACGGATGCAGCCTCGGTGCTGCTGTGCGACAACCCCGGCATCATGACGCTGGAGGGCACCAACACCTGGGTGCTGCAGGGGCCGGGAAGTGACGAGCGGGTGATCGTCGACCCCGGACCCGACGACGATGCACACATCGACAGGATCGCCGCCCTCGGCAAGATCTCCCTGGTGCTGATCAGTCATCGCCACGGCGATCACACCGACGGCATCGACAAGCTCGTCGAACGCACGGGTGCGGTGGTGCGCTCGGTCGGCAGCGGATTTCTGCGTGGACTCGGTGGACCGCTGTCCGACCGGGAGGTGATCGACGCCGCCGGCCTGCGGATCACCGTGCTGATGACCCCGGGCCACACCGCCGATTCGGTGTCGTTCCTGGTGGACGGCGCCGTGCTGACCGCCGATACCGTGCTGGGTCGGGGCACCACGGTGATCGACACCGAGGACGGCAGCCTGCGGGAGTATCTGGAGTCGCTGCACCGGCTGCGGGGGTTGGGGAAGCTGACGGTGTTGCCCGGGCACGGACCGGAGCTGGCCGACCTCGAGGCCGTCAGCGACATGTACCTCAAACACCGCGAGGAGCGCTTGGATCAGGTGCGGGGCGCGCTTCGCGAGTTGGGGGACGAGGCGTCCGCGCGTCAGGTGGTCGAACACGTCTACACCGACGTCGACCAGAAGCTCTGGGACGCCGCCGAGAAATCTGTCCAAGCGCAGCTGGACTACCTACGGACGTGATCTCGGCGTGATTCCAGTCGGTCACCGACCGGAATCACGCCGAAATCCCAAACTAGCGGGCTCGGCGGGCCAGCCGCTCCGAGTCGCTGATCAGCACGCTCTTGCCCTCGAGGCGGATCCAGCCGCGGTGGGCGAAATCAGCCAGCGCTTTGTTCACCGTCTCGCGGGAGGCGCCGACCAGCTGGGCGATCTCCTCCTGCGTCAGATCGTGGGTGACGCGCAGCGCGCCGCCCTCCTGGGTGCCGAAGCGCTGGGCCAGCTGCAGCAGCTGCTTGGCCACTCGACCGGGCACGTCGGTGAAGATCAGATCGGCGAGGTTGTTGTTGGTGCGGCGCAGGCGCCGGGCCAACACGCGCAACAGCTGCTCGGCGATTTCCGGCCGGTCGGCGATCCACGCACGCAGGGCATCACGGTCCATCGAGACCGCACGCACCTCCGTGATGGTGGTGGCGCTCGACGTCCGCGGGCCTGGGTCGAAGATCGACAGCTCACCGAACATGTCGGAGGGACCCATGATCGTCAGGAGGTTCTCCCGACCGTCGGGTGAGCGACGGCCGATCTTCACCTTGCCCGAGATGATGATGTACAGCCGATCGCCAGGCTCGCCTTCGGCGAATACCGTGTGCCCACGCGGGAAGTCGACGGGCTGCAGCTGTTTGGTCAGCGCTGATACGGCGCTGGGTTCGACTCCCTGGAAGATTCCGGCCCTGGCCAGGATCTCGTCCACGTTGCCCCTCTTTAGCTCTTGGCTGGTTGTAATGTGCGCCGACCAGCCTCTACCTGATGTTTTCCAAGCAAGTCTAGAGGTAAGCCGAGTCGCGACGAGCCAACGCTACACACGATTGGCATGGCGAGTCGCCTGAAACTGCGGATTCCCGTCCACCGGTATCCGCGCAGACGGGCTCAGCCGGGTCGGCAAACCCGGCTCACCGTCGAGTGCTTCGAAGGCCGCGCGCAGCGACGGGAACGACGGAAAGTCCGATTCGTACTGCGGCGCGGGAGGTGGCGGGGGCCGCAACGCGGGCTGTTTGGTGAGCTCTGCGCCGTCGCGCGACGGGGCGGGACAGATGCCGGCCTCCAGCCGCTGCAGCCCGAAGGTCGCCAGCATGAGCAGGCCGGGGACCGACGCCGCGAGCAACCAGGACACGACGAGAAGTAAACACGCGCCAGGTCTCAGTGGGATCACAGTTTGTCAACTGCTCAGATATGGCTGCGAACCATCTCGTCCGAGAGATGTCAGAGCCGGTCAGTAGCCTGTTGAACGTGGTGGCCAAGGCCTCGTCTAAGACGAAATGGGACAAAGAGACACACCTGGGATTGGTGCGTCGTGCGAGACGGATGAATCGCACGCTTGCCATGGCGTTTCCGCATGTCTACTGCGAGCTGGATTTCACCAATCCCTTGGAGCTCTCGGTGGCCACCATCCTCTCGGCGCAGTGCACCGACGTCCGGGACAACATGACCACTCCGGCGTTGTTCGCCAAGTACCGCACCGCGGCCGACTACGCGGCGGCCAACCGTGCCGAACTCGAGGAGATGATCCGGCCCACCGGCTTCTACCGGAACAAGGCCAACTCGTTGATCGGACTCGGGCAGGCGCTGGTGGACAACTTCGGCGGAGAGGTGCCCAACACCCTCGACGAGCTGGTCACGCTGCCCGGGATCGGTCGCAAGACCGCCAACGTGGTGCTCGGTAACGCGTTCGACATCCCCGGTATCACGGTGGACACCCACTTTGGCCGGCTGGTCCGGCGATGGCGCTGGACCGCCGAGGAAGATCCGGTGAAGGTCGAGAAAGCGGTCGGCGACCTGATCGAGCGTCCGGAGTGGACTCTGCTGAGTCATCGTGTGATCTTTCATGGCCGCCGCGTCTGCCACGCCCGCAAACCCGCGTGCGGTGTCTGTGTCCTGGCCAAGGACTGCCCGTCGTTCGGCGCCGGGCCCACCGACCCCCAGTTGGCCGCACCGCTGGTCAAAGGCCCGGAGACCGAGCATCTGCTGGCCCTGGCCGGGTTGTGAGCAAGGCCGCGCTGTGGACCATCGCGACTCTGATCCTGGTCGCGGTCCTGGTCGGCGCGTTTCTGGCTGAGCTCGGTGATCCACCGGAAGCCGCCGGCCCTTCCGGTCTTCCCGCGGCGGTGGAGCTGACGCCGGACCCAGCTGAACTTGCGCAGGCGCGACGTGACGCCGCCCTGCCACCGTGCCCGACCGGGGAGGGGCCTGCCGTTGCGGCGCTGCGCGGCGTCGAGGCGTCGTGTGCGGCCGACGGCAGTCCTGTCGACGTGGCGCAGGCGCTGGCCGGGCGACCGGTGCTGCTGAATCTCTGGGCCTACTGGTGCGGCCCCTGCGCCGACGAACTGCCCGCGCTCGTCGAGTACCAGCAGCGGGTGGGCCAGGAGGTCCTGGTGGTCACCGTGCACCAGGATCCCAATGAGGAGGCCGCCCTGATGCGGCTCGCCGACTGGGGTGTGCGGTTGCCCACCCTGCAGGACGGCGACCGGCGCATCGCCGCCGCACTGAAGGTTCCCAACGTCATGCCTGCGACCGTCCTGCTGCGCTCGGACGGTAGCGTGGCCGAAGTCCTACCCCGGCCGTTTGTCAGCGCCGACGAGATCGCCGAGGCGGTGGGCGACCAACTTCGATGAGAGGGGTACCGCCGGTGAGCAGTGCGGTCCCCTTGGCGCCCGACATCGGCCCCGACTGGTTACGGCCCCTTGTCGACAACGTGCACCAGGTCCGCAGCGCCTACCGGCGGAAGGTGCCGGCCGAGCTGCTGGCGTCCCTGGCCGAGGCCGCGGCCAACCAGCCCAAACGCGATGCCGCGGTGCTGGTGCTGTTCTCCGGCCCGGAGTCGATGCCGCAGGACTCCGTGGTGCCCGGCCTGCCCGACGATGCCGACCTGCTGGTGACCGTGCGGGCCTCCACACTGCGCCACCACGCCGGGCAGGCCGCCTTTCCCGGCGGAGTCAGCGATCCGGGTGATGATGGACCGGTTGGCACCGCCCTGCGGGAGGCGTGGGAGGAGACCGGGATCGACGTCACGCGGTTGCACCCGCTGGCCACGCTCGAGCGGATGTTCATTCCGCCGACGGGCTTCTATGTGGTGCCTGTTTTGGCGTACTCACCCGATCCCGGACCCGTCGCCGTGGTCGACGAAGCCGAAACCGCGATCGTCGCCCGAGTTCCGGTGCGTGCGTTCACCAACCCGGACAACCGGCTGATGGTGTACCGCGACGCCAACACCCGCAGCTTCGCCGGGCCCGCGTTCCTGCTGAACCAGATGCTCGTCTGGGGATTCACCGGACAGGTGATCTCCGCGCTCCTCGATGTCGCCGGTTGGGCGACCCCGTGGGACAACACCAAGGTGCTCGAACTCGAGGACGCACTCGCACTCGTCGGCGGAGAAACACAGTGAACCCATCCCAGTGGCTGGACATCGCCGTCGTCGCCCTCGCATTCATCGCCGCTGTCTCCGGTTGGCGTTCCGGAGCGTTGGGCTCGGTGATGTCGTTCATCGGCGTCATCCTCGGCGCCGTCGCCGGAGTGCTGCTTGCTCCGCACCTGGTGAACCACATCGACGGTGCCCGTACCAAGTTGTTCGCCGCGCTGTTCCTCATCCTGGCGCTGGTGGTGGTCGGTGAGGTCGCCGGAGTGGTGCTGGGTCGTGCGGTGCGAGGTGCGGTGCGTAATCCCGGTGTGCGACTTGTGGATTCACTCATCGGAGTGGGCCTGCAGGTGATTGTGGTGATGGTGGCGGCGTGGCTGCTGGCCACCCCATTGACATCGTCGGATCAGACCAACCTGGTCAACGCGGTCAAGGGTTCCAAAGTGCTGGCCCAGGTGGACGCAGTGGCGCCGGAGTGGTTGCGCGCCGTGCCCAAGCGCCTCTCGGCGCTGCTGGACACCTCGGGTCTGCCCGATGTCCTGCAGCCTTTCGGACGCACCCCCATCGTCGAGGTGGCTCCGCCGAACGCGACGCTGGCCACCGACGCGGTGGTGGCGGCCGTGCAGCCCAGCGTGGTGAAGATCCGCGGTGTGGCGCCGGGCTGCCAGAAGGTGCTCGAGGGCACCGGTTTCGTGGTCGGACCCCAGCACGTCATGTCCAACGCGCACGTGGTGGCCGGCTCTGACACTGTCACCGTCGAATCCGCCGGCCAGACGTATGACGCCGTGGTGGTGTCCTACGACCCGAACGCCGACATCTCGATGCTGTACGTGCCGAATCTGCCCGCTGCGCCTCTGGACTTCGCCGACGACGCCGCGACGACGGGCACCGACGCGCTGGTGCTGGGCTACCCCGGCGGCGGCGACTTTGCCGCCACCCCCGCGCGGGTGCGCGAGATCATCGAACTCAACGGTCCCGACATCTACCGCACCACCACCGTCAACCGCGAGGTGTACACCATCAGGGGCACGGTGCGGCAGGGCAATTCGGGTGGACCGCTGATCGACGCAAACGGCCGGGTGCTGGGCGTGGTGTTCGGTGCCGCGGTGGACGACACCGATACCGGATTCGTGCTGACCGCCAACGAGGTGGAGCGTCAGATGCTGAAGGTCAACGCCACCGAGCGCGCGGCCACCGGGTCCTGCGTCACTTAGGCCGGTCGACGAGCCCGAGGGACGAGGGGGAGAGAGGGCCGGGCCGCGATCACTTGAGCGCCAGAAACCGCATCAGGTGGTCGTTGACTTCGTCCGGAGCCTCTTCGTGGCCGAAATGGCCTGCGCCGGAAAGCGATACGAAACGTCCGTGCGGTGCGTAGCGCTGCGTGCGGTCCACCGGGTCGGCCAGCACGTACGGGTCGGCGTCCCCGCGCATGTGCAGCAGCGGGATCCCGAGCTCGCGCTTCATCTGCTTCATGAATCGCCTGCCCTCACCGCGCAGCTGGCTGCGCACCGCCCAGCGCTGGTACTCCAGCGCGCAATGTGCCGCACCGGGAATCTGGATCGCCCGGCGCAGATGGATCACGGTCTCGGAGAAGTCTTCCGACGCCAGCCACTTGCCGGAGGCGCGGCTGCGCACCAGGGCCTCGAGATCGTCGGCGCCGCGTCGGGTCAGCACGTGCTCGGGCCAGCGGGGCAATTGATAGGACAGTAGTGAGGGCAGAAGTGCGCGGCCCTGGTCACGGCGGGTCAGTGCAGCCCGGCGCAGGGCAGCCGGATGCGGTGAACTGACCAGTGCGATGGACCGCACCAGCCTCGGATGCAGCACAGAGGTGGCCCAGCACACCAGGCCGCCGTCGGCATGGCCCACCAGCGTGGCCGAGGTGTGCCCCAGAGCGCGGATCAGACCGCCGGTGTCTCCGGCCAGTGTCCACCCGTCGTATCCCCGTGGAGGTTTGTCGCTGCCGCCGTAGCCGCGCAGATCCACCGCCACCACCCGGGCTCCGGTGAGCCCGCGCAGCTGATGGCGCCACGACCACCAGAACGAGCCGAATCCGTGCAGGAGCACAACCAGTGGCGCGTCTGGATCGGCGGCCTCAGCCTCGACGACATGAAACCGGATGCCGTTCGCGTGGACGTCGAAGTGACGCCACGGTCCGTTGATGCGGACGACGGACGGATCCGGGGGCGGCATCTACCAGCCCGAGGGGTCGGTGGTCGCCGGAGCCTTGACCGCCGGTGCGCTCGGTGTCTTGTCACCGGGGATGAACGCCGCCTTGGTTTCCTTGACCGTCTCGATGGTCTGCTGCGGGCCACGGATCTTGCGCACTTTGCGGTACCCGAGCAGCGCGAACAGTGCGGCCGTGACCACCATGATGCCGAACACGATCAGGTACGCCGCCCAGCTGTACAACCAGGTGTCCAGAAGCTCGGCCAGGAAGAAGAAGAAAAAGAAGGTGGAGTAGAACAACACCAGCAGCGCCAGGACGAAGAAGACGCTGCCGGTGAGGCCCTTCTTCACATCCCGGGTGATCTCGGCGCGGGCCAGTTCCACCTCGGCGCGCACCAGCGTGGAGACCTGGGTGGTGGCGTCTTTGACCAGGTCGCCGATCGACGGGTCCGCGGGGACTGCGTTGGGGTCGATCAGCGGAATCGACGTCACGGTCGCGGGCACACCATTCTTGCGGTCACCATTGCTCACGGCTTTATGGTGCCATGTCTGGTTCACTGGGGACGACCCTGGCCAAACCCTGACTCCGGAGTTCGTTTTGAAGATCGTGCGCCTTGCTGGCTGTGTTTTCGCGGCGTTGGCTACGTTGTCCATCGTCACCGCAGGCCCAGCGGTCGCCGCTCCCGTCACCCTCGGTGGTGGGTCCGGGATCGTCATCAACGGGGAGTCGTACTGCACGCTGACTGCCATCGGAACCGACAACCGCGGTGATCTGGTGGGGTTCACCTCGGCGCACTGCGGCGGACCCGGAGCGCAGGTCGCAGCTGAAGGCGCGGAGAACGCAGGCCCGGTGGGCGTGATGGTGGCAGGAAACGACGCTCTTGACTACGCCGTCATCCGTTTCGATCGCAGCAAGGTGATCCCGACCAACAACGTCAACGGATTCGTCATCGACGGACTGGGGCCCGACCCCGCGTTCGGTCAGGTGGTCTGCAAGCTCGGCCGCACCACCGGCACATCCTGCGGCGTGACGTGGGGCCCCGGTGAAGACCCCGGCACCGTTTTGAACCAGGTGTGCGGCGCCCCGGGTGACTCGGGTGCGCCGGTGACCGCGAACAACAAACTGGTCGGGATGATCCACGGGGCGTTCAGCAATGACCTACCCAGCTGTGTCATCAAGTTCATCCCGCTGCACACGCCCGCGGTCACCATGTCGTTTCCCACGCAGCTGGCCGACATCACGGCGAAAGCCCGACCGGGGTCGGGCTTTCGGCCGGTGTGACAACTGCGGTGGCGCGGCCGCTCTCCCCGGCTCCTTCGTCGCCTCGGCGACCGCGCTGGTCACTTGCTGGCGCGGATGGCCTCGAAGACGCTGGGGTCCACCAAGGTCGAGGTGTCACCGAGTTCGCGGCCCTCGGCGACGTCGCGCAGCAGGCGTCGCATGATCTTGCCGCTGCGGGTCTTCGGGAGTTCCGGAACCACATGGATCTCACGGGGTTTGGCGATCGGGGAGATCTCGCGGGCCACTTCGGCGCGCAACTCGTCGATCATGGTGGTCTCGCCGCCGTGTGCCGATGACTTCAGGATGACGAATGCGCAGATCGCCTGTCCGGTGTGCTCGTCGGTGGCTCCGACGACGGCGGCCTCGGCGACACCGGAGTGCCCGACGAGCGCTGATTCCACCTCGGCGGTGGAGATGCGGTGTCCGGAGACGTTCATGACGTCATCGATGCGTCCCAGCACCCAGATCTCGCCGTCGCTGCCGTAGCGGGCGCCGTCGCCGGCGAAGTACCAGCCCTGCTCGGCGAATCGGGACCAGTAGGTGTCCTTGAACCGTTCCTCGTCGCCCCAGATGCCGCGCAGCATCGACGGCCACGGCTTGTCCAACACCAGGTAGCCGGAGACCTGCTCGCCGTGGTCGGTGCCGGGGGCGAGTTCGTTGCCGTCGTCATCGACGATCTTGGCCGACACACCGGGCAGCGCCCGCATCGCCGAACCGGGTTTGGTGTGGGTGACCCCGGGCAGCGGGGAAATCATGATGGCGCCGGTCTCGGTCTGCCACCAGGTGTCCACGATCGGGGTCTTGTCCGCGCCGAACGCCATCCGGTACCAGCGCCACGCTTCGGGGTTGATGGGCTCACCGACCGAGCCGAGCAGCCGCAGCGACGACAGGTCGTGATCGGCGGGGATCTGGCGGCCCCATTTCATGAACGTCCGCACCAGCGTGGGGGCGGTGTAATAAATGGTGACACCGTATTTTTCGATGATCTGGAAGTGCCGGTGTTCATCGGGGGAAGCCGGGGTGCCTTCGTAGACCACCTGGGTGACGCCGTTGGACAGCGGACCGTACACGATGTAGGTGTGCCCGGTGACCCAGCCGATGTCGGCGGTGCACCAGTACACGTCGGTCTCGGGTTTGATGTCGAAGACGTTGAAATGGGTGTAGGACGCCTGGGTCAGGTAACCACCCGAGGTGTGCATGATGCCCTTGGGCTTGCCGGTGGTGCCGGAGGTGTAGAGCAGGAACAGCGGGTGTTCGGAGTCGAAGGCCGCCGGAGTGTGCTCGGTCGAGGCCTTGGGTACCACCTCGTCCCACCACAGGTCGCGACCCTCGGTCCACTCGACGTCGATGCCGGTGCGCCGTACCACCAGGACATGCTCGACCGGGCTGTCGTCGCCCAAGCCTGCGATGGCTTCGTCGACGCCGGCCTTCAGCGACACGGCTTGACCGCGGCGGTACTGGCCATCGGTGGTGATCACCAGTTTCGCCGAGGCGTCCTCGATGCGGGCTTTGAGCGCGCTGGCCGAGAAGCCGGCGAACACCACCGAGTGCATGACACCCAGGCGCGCACACGCCAGCATCGCGACGATGGCCTCAGGCACCATCGGCATGTAGATGGCCACCCGGTCACCGGAGACCAAGCCCAGATCGGTCAGCGTGTTCGCCGCCTGGCTGACTTCGTCTTTGAGTTCGGCGTAGGTGATCGAGCGGTGGTGTTCGACGGGCTCGCCCACCCAGTGGATGGCCACCCGGTCGCCGTTGCCGGCTTCGACGTGGCGGTCGACGCAGTTGTAGGAGACGTTGAGTTTGCCGTCGGCGAACCACTTAGCGAACGGACGCTGCGACCAGTCCAGTACCTCGGTGAACGGGGTGTCCCAGGACAGCCGGTTGGCCTGAGTCGCCCAGAACGCCAGGCGGTCCGCTTCGGCCTCGTCGTACAGCGCCGCGGTGGCGTTCGCCTGCTCGGCGAACTCCGCGGCAGGCGGATACGCTGACAGAACTTCGGTGTGCGTCTCGGTCATGGTTGTGAGGGTAGTCACCCAAGGTTGCAAGAGCGTTGGCACCTCACATCGCGCACCACGGGCGGTGGGTGCTGTGCGCCGAACGGTAGGGTTCCCGGGCGTGAGTGGTGACCCGCTGGCCCCCCTGGTGGATCTCCCGGGCGTGGCCGATGCCGCCGAACAGGCGCGAGACGCACTCGGCCGGGCACATCGGCACCGGGCGAATCTGCGCGGCTGGCCTGTCACCGCTGCCGAGGCGGCGCTGCGGGCGGCCCGGGCATCTTCGGTTCTGGACGGGGGCACTCCGCAACTCGACGAGCACACCGCCTCGGATCCGGTCTTCGCCGGTTCGCTGCGGGTGGCCCAAGCCCTCGAGGGCGGTGAGACGGCCTTGATCGGCGTGTGGCGCAGAGCTCCGTTGCAGGCCCTGGCCCGACTGCACATGCTGGCCGCCGCCGATGTGGTGCCGGAGAGCGAGCTGGCTCGACCGCGTGCCGATCCCGAAGTGGCCGCGCGGCTGGACTTGGTATCCCAACTTGTCACCGGCCGCTCCAAGGTGCCTGCGCCCATCCTGGCGGCTGTCGCGCACGGCGAACTGCTCACGCTGGTCGCCTTCGGCAGCGCCGACGGTGTGGTGGCACGTGGGGTATCGCGATTGGTGACGATCGCCAGCGGCTTGGACCCGCACGGTCTCGGGGTTCCCGAGGTGTACTGGATGCGGCGCGCCGCGGAGTACCGAGCGGCGGCGCAAGGTTTTGCCACAGGCACCGAAAAGGGGTTGACCGAGTGGTTGCTACTGCACTGCCGGGCGCTGCAAGCCGGTGCGCGAGAAGCGGTTTCGATCGCGGAGCAGAAGAAGTAGCCCGTACAGCATGAAGCGGGCGGCGCTCCGAGCACTGGAGGTCCAGTTTCGGTTCGCCGCCCGCTAGCACGGATCTCCGGTTACCAAGCGTCCATAGGTGGGCTGCGTGGGTTGGCCTCGGCGACTTTGCGCTGCGCTAGTGAAGCTGACCTCAACCCAAGAGGTCTTGGTTCATCCGCTTTTCGCAATTACGCAGGCCCGCAACACTTCTGCCTCTATCGCGGCTGTGGCTTCGCGTGGGTACCGGGACCCGTGCTGGGTAGCCTGGTGCGGGAGATCGAGCCTTCTCTTCCGAATCGACCTTGGCCTCACCGGGCTTCCGTGCCTTCCTTTGTACTACGTGACCGCGGTCACATCAAGTGTCAACTTCGGATCGTTATCCCGGTGTGTCAGAGAGCGAATCGGCGTAGCAGCGAATATGTCAGCGCGCCTGCGGCCAAAGCGCTCAATCCCACGGCGGCGGTGGTGGCCACGGCCGCGCTGGACGGTGCGGGAATCCGGTCGCGCAGCGAGACCGGCTTGCTGAAGGTCAGCACCGGCCACTCGCGTGCGGTGGCCTCCTTGCGCAGGCTGCGGTCGGGGTTGACCACTGTCGGGTGGCCCACGGATTCCAGCATCGGGAGGTCGGTGATCGAGTCCGAGTACGCGTAGCAGTGCTCGAGGGGATATCCCTCTCGGTTCGCGAGTTCCTGAATGGCCTGCGCTTTGCCCTCGCCGTAGCAGTAGAACGCGACCTCGCCGGTGTAGCGACCGTCCTCGACCACCATGCGGGTGGCCATTGCGTGAGTTGCTCCGAGGGCACGGGCGATCGGGGCCACGATTTCCTCGCCGGAGGCCGACACCACCACCACGTCGCGGCCGCACAGCTTGTGGTCGGCGATCAGATCCGCCGCTTCGGCAAACACCAGCGGATCGACGATCTCGTGCAGTGTCTCCCCGACGATCGACTTCACCTGTTCCACGTCCCACCCCGTGCACATGGCGGTGACATAGGACCGCATGCGATCCATCTGCTCGTGATCGGCGCCCGACATCAGGAACAGGAATTGTGCATAACTCGATTTCAGCACCGCTCGCCTATTGAGCAGGCCCTGATCGAAGAACGGTTTGCTGAAAGCGAGTGTGCTCGATTTTGCGATGATGGTCTTATCGAGATCGAAGAACGCGGCGGTACGGGTGTGGCGCATGTTCGTTTCACCCGTTTGCGGTGTGGTTAGCTGAGCTGCGCCCGGATCGGAGACGGTCACGCACCCAGAATAGGGGTGGACGCGACACGAACCGAGGTCGTGTCCAAAATGGCAGTTCAAGCCACCTGTCGTTCACTGCAATTCTGCAGTGAACCCCGGCTGGCGTGTTGTCGACAGAGACTTGCGCCAGTGTGCTGGGTCGTGTGTATAGTGAGTATTACTCGGCTTATGCCGGGTGTGCATCAGCCCGACCCCCCGGGGCTGATACACGACGACCCTCGCCTCCTCCCCCCCTGGCGAGGGTCGTCTTTTGTTTAGGGCAAGGTTTCGCCAGCTGCAACCAATAGAAGCCATTGGTTGCAGCCCTGCTTTCGCTGAGAACGAAATTGCCGGCTTGTCCACAAACGCGAATCCATCCACAAAACGAAACCTTTGACTGGCCCCCACCCGCGGTGGGCCGCCACGGTGAAGCGGTGACCGAGACCGCTGGATTACTCACCCTCATCGCTGAATCCGCACTGCGCGACGACGTCGACCGAGCGGCCGCCGCTGCCGGCGTTCGGGCCGCCCACCTCGATTCATCGACCCCGCCGACGCGCAAGGTGTGGTCGGCCGCCGCGGCGGTGGCACTGGATGTCGAGGCCGCGCGACGCTGCGCCGATGCCGGATTACCGCGGCGTCCCGCGTTGTTCGTGTGCAGTCTGGGCGAATTCGACGCAATCACCATGCAAACGGCGATTTCGGTTGGTGCACAGAACGTCCTGACGTTGCCCGATCAGGCCGACACCCTGGTGCGCGGTATTGCCGATGCACGAGTGCCCACTGCCCGCCTTGGCGGTCGCGGTACCACGGTGGCCGTGATCGGCGGCCGTGGCGGCGCAGGTGCATCAGTGTTCGCAGCAGCTCTGGCTCTCCACGTCAGCGAGCCGCTACTGATGGATCTCGACCCGTGCGGCGGCGGAATCGATCTACTACTGGGCGCCGAGAACACGCCCGGTCTGCGTTGGCCGGATCTGGCCGTCCAGAGCGGGCGGCTGTCGTGGGAGGCCGTCCGTTCTGCGCTACCGCGCCACGGCGAGGTCACCGTGCTGTCCGCCGCGCGGCACAGCCATGAGATGCCTGCCGGCGCCGTCACTGCGGTGCTCGAGGCCAGTCGTCGCCACGGCATCACCGCCGTCTGCGACCTTCCTCGCCTGCTCACCGACCCGGTGACGGTGGCGATCGACGACGCCGACCTCGTGGTGGTCGTGACCACCTGCGACGTCCGAGGGTGCGCGGCCACGGTGGCGATGGCTCCGGTGGTGTCGGCGGTCAACCCCAACGTGGGGCTGGTGGTACGCGGCCCGGCGCCAGGCGGACTGCGGGCCGCCGAGATCGCCGAGCTCACCGGGTTGCCGCTGCTGGCCGCCATGCGACCCGAGCCGTTGGTCACCGAAAGGCTCGAACACGGCGGGCTACGAGTCCGTGCGCGTTCACCGTTGGCCGCGGCGGCGCGCCGGGTCGCGACAGTCCTGGCCGACCACACCGTGGAGAAGGCCGCATGACCGAGTCGCTGATCGACCGTGTGCGTGAGCGACTGGCCGCCGACGTTCGGCAAGGGTCACTGCAAGCCGACACGGTCGCGCGCGCCATCCGTGCCGAATCGGCGGGGCTGCTCGGTGACACCGAAGTGCTGTCGAGCCTGCGCGCAGTGCAGACGGAGCTCACCGGGGCAGGAGCTCTGGAGCCACTGCTGTGCGCGCCGGGCACCACCGATGTCCTGGTGACCGCCCCGTCGCAGGTGTGGGTTGACGACGGAAACGGTTTGCGGTGCAGTCCAGTTCAGTTCGCTGACGAACCCGCCGTCCGGCGTCTGGCGCAGCGGCTGGCGCTGGCCTGCGGACGGCGGCTCGACGACGCCTCACCCTGGGTGGATGGGCTGCTTCGAGAGGTCGGGCCGCGGCGGCTGACTGTGCGCGTGCACGCGATCCTGGCACCTGTGGCGGCTGCAGGCACGTGCATCTCGCTACGGGTGCTCAGACCCGCGACTCAGGATCTGTCGGCCTTGCGTGACGCAGGAGCGATGACCCCGGATGCGGCCGCACTGCTGAGCGACGTCGTGAGCGCGAGACTGGCCTTTCTGGTTTCCGGCGGTACGGGCGCCGGAAAGACCACCCTTCTCTCGGCACTGCTGGGCGCCGTGTCACCCGATGAGCGCATCGTCTGCGTCGAGGACGCCGCTGAACTGGCGCCGCCGCATCCGCACGTGGTGACCTTGGTGGCCCGCACGGCGAACATCGAGGGAGCAGGCGAGATCACCGTGCGGCAGCTGGTGCGTCAGGCACTGCGGATGCGTCCCGACCGCATCGTCGTCGGTGAGGTGCGGGGTGCCGAGGTGGTCGATCTGCTCTCGGCGTTGAACACCGGCCATGACGGCGGCGCGGGCACCGTGCACGCCAACCGGCCGGCGGAGGTGCCGGCACGCCTGGAGGCCCTCGGCGCTCTCGGCGGTCTGGACCGCGTGACGCTGCACAGCCAGCTCGCGGCCGCAGTCCGCGTGTTGTTGCACGTGTCGCGCAGAGCCGACGGTGTTCGGCATCTCAGCGAGA
The DNA here is from genome assembly GCF_001984215.1 of Mycobacterium sp. MS1601. Classification (NCBI taxonomy): domain Bacteria; kingdom Bacillati; phylum Actinomycetota; class Actinomycetes; order Mycobacteriales; family Mycobacteriaceae; genus Mycobacterium; species Mycobacterium sp. MS1601. The sequence goes on along the minus strand of NZ_CP019420.1, from coordinate 2,009,330 downwards.
TCGCGGTGCTGCGCCGTGACGAGACAGCCGCCACCTGCCGTGTCCTCACGGCGTGGCAGACCGACCGTGGTCGCGGCGAGGGATGGGCCGACTTGCGCAGACAACTCGACGGCGTGGGGTCATGACAGCCGCCGCCTTGCTGCTCGCCGCCGCACTGCTGGTGCGGCCACAAGGCAGGGGAAGGCCCTCCCGCCGCGCACCCGCACTGCGGGGTCCCGTCACGGCAGCCGCGGCACTGACTGCGGTGATCGTCGTGATGTGGCTGCCGTTGCCGGTTGTGGTCGCCACGGTCTTGGTGACGGTGACCGGTTGCCTGCGCTACCGCATCAGAGTGGCACGTCGCCGCATCCACGAGGAGGGCAGGACCCTCACCGGTGCACTCGAATTGCTCACTGCTGAACTGCGAGCCGGAGCGCACCCTGTTCGGGCCTTCGACATTTCTGCCTCCGAGACAGGCGGGTCGGTGGGTGCCGGCCTGCGGGCCGTCGCCGCGCGGGCGCGGTTGGGAGCCGACGTCGCCGCCGGTCTGCGCGCCGCCGCCGAGTGGTCCGGCATTCCCAGGCAATGGGAACGGTTGGCCGGCTGTTGGCAGTTGGCCGCCGAACAAGGGCTGCCTATCGGAATGCTGATGCGCGCCGCCCAACTCGACATCGCCGAGCGGCACCGCTTCGCCGCACAGGTGGACGCCGGAATGGCCGGAGCCAGGGCCACCGCCGTCATTCTCACCGCCCTGCCCGCACTCGGGGTGGTGCTCGGTGAACTGCTGGGCGCCGCGCCCGCGGCCTTCCTGTCACGCGGTATCGGAGGCTGGGTGCTGGTGATCGGAATCGGCTTCCTGTGCGCGGGCGTGTTGTGGTCCGGCCGCATCACCGATCGGCTGCCCGTATGAGCACCTCCGCACTGTTACTCGCCGCGGCGCTGACACTCGGGTCCGGGCCGCTGGCCGCCCGCCTGCGGGCGGGATACCCGCGGACTCTGCGCAGCGGGCGGTCCGCTGCTGCGGCGGCCGATCCGCTTGCCGGGGCCTCGGCGCTCGACGTGCTGGCGGTGTGTCTGCGGGCGGGAATGGCTGTCCCCGCCGCCGCGCGGTCCAGCGCCCGCCATGCACCCCCGCCGCTGGCCGAGATGCTGGACCGGGCAGCTGATCTGCTCGCACTCGGTGCCGACCCTGATACTGCTTGGGCAGCAACGGAATCGGATTCACGTGATCCGCACGGGCAGGCGCTACTGCGGCTGGCTCGCCGCTCGGCCGCGTCGGGTACCGCCCTGGCCAACGGCGTGGCCGAACTCGCCGACCAGATACGCTCCGACGCCACCCACGCGGCGGCCGCCTCGGCCGAACGCGCTTCGGTGCTGATCGCCGGTCCGCTGGGCCTGTGTTTCCTGCCCGCATTCGTGTGTCTGGGCATCATCCCCACCGTCGCGGGACTGGCCGGTGACGTATTCGGGGCAGGTTTGTGGTGAACCGAACAACAGAATGGAGATCCCTTGATGAACACCATGATTCAGCGAATCCGGCTGCGGTTGGCGATGCTGGCGGTCGACGACACCGGCATGTCCACCGTCGAGTACGCCATCGGCACCATCGCCGCTGCGGCCTTCGGAGCCATCCTCTACTCCGTGGTCACCGGCGACTCGATCGTCGGCGCGCTGACCGGGGTGATCGGTCGCGCGCTCAACACCAGTGTCTGACCGATGACCGGGGTATCGCCACCGTCGAGGCCGCACTCGCCGTCGCCAGCTTGGTGGCGGTGCTGGTGGTGTGCGTCGGCGCACTCGCCGCGGTGGCGGCACAAATCCGGTGCATCGACGCGGCCAGAGAAGCCGCACGCCTTGCCGCGCGGGCGGATCCGTCGGCCACCAGGGTGGCGCAACGGGTCGCCCCGTCGGGTGCGGGCATCAACATCCGGCGCGACGGTGAATACGTCATCGCCACAGTCACCGTTCGGGCCACCGGGTTGCCGGGACTCACTCTGTCCGCCGAGGCGGTGGCCGTCTCCGAATCGGCGACAGCCGAACCTGGCGGATGAGCAGGGCTCGGCGAGCATCGTCGCCGCCATGATGACCGCCGTGCTGATCGCGGTCACCGTCGGCGTCGCGTGTCTCGGAGCGGCGGTGGTGGCACGCCACCGGGCGCAGGCGGCAGCGGACCTGGCCTCGTTGGCTGCCGCGCTGTGGTTGGTCGAGGGACGAACACATTCGTGTGCGGCCGCCGAGGCGGTGGCCGACGCCATGCGGGCGCGCACTGTGGCTTGTGCGGTGGAGGGCACCGATGTGACTGTGGCAGTGACGGTTCCGGTGCGGCTGGGCCGGTGGGGGACCGGGCAGGCGGAGGCCAGCGCGCGGGCGGGGCCCACGTAACGTTCAACTCCGCGCCGCAACGGGCGCTCGCAGTTGGGATCATCGAGGCGAAGGTGCCCGGGCGGGCCAGCCGACAACTTCGCCAGTTGATGGTCCGCGCCCGGGTTGGGCATGTCCGTAGCGAACGTTCGGTTTCGCAGCTCCACTTGCGTAGCTGAATCGTTGCAACTCTGCGGTGACCACTGTCAACGTCAGCCATCGGATTTGCGCTGAGGTTGTCCTGGAGGTAATTTCCTGGATGCGTCCGACTTGTCGGGATGGGAAACAGATCGTGCTGTCCGGCCGTCCGATCGCACCTTGGCCACGGTGGAGTGGCGCCCAGATGAGGGCGGCCGTCGAGGGGTCGGTCGTTTCTTCCGGGTGCGCCCGCCAAGTCGGGAGTCGGGCAGTTACGTCGGTCGTGCCAATTCGTTCAGCAGCGAGCGAAGCACGACCACTGCCCCGGCCTTGTCCAACGGGTCGTTTCCGTTGCCGCACTTCGGAGACTGGACACATGACGGGCAGCCCCGTGGGCACTCGCATGCCTCGATCGCCGCGGCGGTGGCGCTCAACCACTGCTGGATCTGCTGATAGCCACGTTCGGCGAAACCGGCGCCGCCGGGGTATCCGTCGTAGACGAAGACAGTGGGAAGCCCGGTCGGGCCGATCGCCGTCGATACCCCGCCGATGTCACCGCGGTCGCAGCTGGCCACCAGGGGCAGCAGGCCGATCGCTGCGTGTTCGGCCGCGTGTAGGGCGCCGGGGATGCGGTGCAGCTCGATTCCATTGCGTTCCAGCAGCTCCGGAGTCAGGGTGTACATGACGGCCACGGTCTGCAAGGTCGCTGTCGGCATGTCCAGCTCGACTGAATCGATCACCTCGCCGGCCATGGTCCTGCGCAGATAACCCACCACGGTGTTGGTCACCGCCACCGGAACCAACCCCAGGGTGACGTCGTTGAACTCGATCTGTTCGCCGTGGGCCGTGGGCCTGATGTCGGTGACCTCGCGGGCGTGGGTGGTGTAGCCGGGTTCTTCGGCGTGGACGAAGGCGATTGCGGATTCGAAGTCGAGGTCGTCGACGACGTAGGTCTCGCCCTGGTGCAGATACACCGCACCCGGGTGCACGGTAGCCGGCGCCTGCCCGGCACCGGTGCTGCCGAGCATCCGGCCGGTGCCGGATTCCAGGATCGCGATCTGCCCGCCGATAGATCCCCGGATGTCCACGGCAGGATGGGGATCCACACCCGGCGCAGGGTAATAGTGCCCGGCGCGGCGGCGCAGCAGGCCGTCGTCGACCAACTCGTCCACCACCTTCTCCGCCGCCCACATCCGCACCTCGGCATCGGTCAGCGGCAGTTCGACCGCGGCGCAGAGCAACTGGGGGCCGAGGACGTAAGGGTTTCTCGGATCGATGACCACCCGCTCGATCGGCCTGTCCAACAGCGCAGCCGGATGGTGCACCAGGTACGTGTCGAGGGGGTCGTCGCGGGCGATCAGCACGATCAGAGCACCCTGGCCGCGTCGACCTGAGCGTCCCGCCTGCTGCCAGAACGAGGTGACAGTGCCAGGAAAGCCGGCCAACACCACGGCATCCAGTCCGGAGATGTCCACACCGAGCTCGAGAGCGTTGGTGGTCGCCACCCCGCGCAACCGGCCCTCGGACAGCGCCGACTCGAGCTCGCGGCGGTCTTCGGCGAGGTACCCGGCCCGGTAGGACGCCACCTTGTCGGCCAGGTCGGGAGCGGTGTCCTGCAGTCGCGCCTTGGCGCCGAGCGCGGTGAGTTCGGCGCCGCGGCGCGACCGCACGAAGGTCAGGGTGCGCGCACCCTCGGTCATCAGGTCGGCCATCACCCGTGATGCCTCCGCGCCAGCGGACCGTCGGACCGGGGCGCCGTTCTCGCCGGTGATGTCGGTGCGCAGTGCCGGCTCCCACAGCGCGACTGTCCGGGCGCCGTGCGGTGAGCCGTCGGCGGTGACTTCGGTGACGGTCTCACCGATCAATTCTGCTGCCGTCTCCCCGGGTGCGGCGGTGGTGGCGCTGGCGAAGATCACAGTCGGTGATCCGGCATAGCGCTGCGACAGTCGCAGCAGCCTGCGCAGCACCATCGCCACGTTGGAACCGAAAATACCTCGGTAGTAGTGGCATTCGTCGACGACGATGTAGCGCAGTCCACGCAGGAACACCGCCCACCTGGCATGGTTGCGCAGCAGCGACAGATGGATCATGTCCGGATTGGAGAACAGCCAGCGCGACCGCTCCCTGGCGAATCGGCGCACCTCAGGTGCGCTGTCACCGTCGTAGGCGGTGGGAGCCACATCGGTCAGGTGGTCAAGCGCGGACGTCAGCTCGTGGGCGGTGCGAAGCTGGTCGCGGCCCAGCGCCTTGGTGGGGGACAGATACAGCGCCCTGGCCCGGCGGTCGGTGGCCAGCGTCTGCAGGATCGGGAGTTGGTAGGCCAGGGATTTACCTGACGCGGTGCCGGTGCTGAGCACCACGTGGCGCCCGGAATGCGCCAGATCGGCGGCTTCGATCTGGTGCGTCCACGGTGCACTGATGCCGCGATCGGTGAACAGCGCGACGATCTCGGGGTCTGCCCAGGTGGGCCACTGTCCGGTGCGGCCGTGCCGGGCGGGGAGTTCGGCGACGTGGCGGATGGGATTCTCGGCCGGATCGGTGCCCGAAATCGCTGCAGAAAGCAGTTCGCTGCCGAAATTCGCCGTCACATCCAGAATTGTTCACCAGTCTGTAGCAACGAGACTGTCGCGTACGCCACGAACGTGCTTGGATAAGGGTGGTCGCAGCTTCTGTGTGGTGTCAAAGCTTTCGCAGGATCGACGTTGCGGTCGCGGTTCCTGCGAAGGATGTGCGGTCGGAACGGGCCCGGTGTGCCGTATCTCGGCGCACCGCACCCGGTAGTTACAAGTTAAGGAAAGATCGAAAGATGCCACAGGGAACTGTGAAGTGGTTCAACGCGGAGAAGGGCTTCGGCTTCATCGCACCCGAGGACGGCTCCGCTGATGTGTTCGTCCACTACACGGAAATTCAGGGTTCGGGCTTCCGCACCCTGGAAGAGAACCAGCGAGTCGAGTTCGAGGTCGGCCAGAGCCCCAAGGGCCCCCAGGCCACTGGCGTCCGCGCCGTCTGAGTCAGTCCTACTGACGACACACCCCCGCACGGATGATCCGGCGGGGGTGTTCCCTTTCCGCGCTGCCCTAGTGTCAGTGGCGTGGCACAGCTGTCCTTTTTCTCTGCGGAGTCGGTGCCTCCTGCCGTCTCCGACCTGACTGGGCTGCTGGCTGCAAGCGGACAGGTGGTGCTGCTCGATGCCGGAGCACGGCTGTCGGTGGTGGTCGACGCGACGTGGCGCGCTGCTGCGCTGGCCGAGATGATCACCGAGGCGGGCCTGCGCGCGGAGATCAGCCGCACCGACGAGAACACCCCGTTGGTGCGTACTGCGGCCGACCCCCGGTTGGTCAGTATTGCTCGCGAGTGGACCCGTGGTGCCGTCAAGACGGTGCCCGCGTACTGGTTGCCCGGTGCCAGGGAGCTGCGCGCGTGGACGCTGGCGGCTGGCTACCCGGAGTCCGACCGTTATCTCCTGGGACTGGACCCGCACGCACCTGACACCCATTCGCCGTTGGCGTCGGCGCTCATGCGGGTCGGGATTGCACCGACGCTGATCGGGACACGCGGAGCCCATCCGGCGTTGCGGATCAGTGGCCGCAGACGCCTGTTACGCCTGGTAGAGAACGTGGGGGAACCCCCGGGGGACGTCGAGGCGTTCACCCACTGGCCACGTACATAGGAGTAGTGACGTAGAAATAGAAACGGATTACCGGTTTGCGTCAACAGGCGCGCAATGCCAAATTGGCAGTTGCCCGCGGGGTTGGGGGCCTGTAGGTGCGAACAAGAGCAGGAGTGGAGCGTAGGCGCTGGTGGCTGGCGAGGGCCGTAAGAACGGCGGCAGAAGCGGTGGGGTTCGACGGCTCGTCATAGTCGAGTCGCCCACCAAGGCGCGCAAAATCGCCGGATATCTGGGTTCCGATTACATCGTCGAATCCTCCCGCGGACACATCCGAGACCTGCCCCGTGCGGCAGCTGATGTCCCCGCCAAGTACAAATCCGAGCCGTGGGCTCGCCTCGGGGTCAACGTCGACGCTGATTTCGAACCGCTCTACATCGTCAGCCCCGAGAAGAAGAGCACGGTCACCGAGCTCAAAGGGCTGCTGAAGGACGTCGACGAACTGTATCTGGCGACAGACGGTGACCGCGAGGGTGAGGCAATCGCCTGGCATCTGCTGGAGACACTGAAACCGCGCATTCCGGTCAAGCGGATGGTGTTCCACGAGATCACCGAACCAGCCATCCGGGCCGCCGCCGAATCGCCCCGCGATCTGGACAACGACCTGGTTGACGCGCAGGAGACCCGACGCATCCTGGACCGGCTGTACGGCTATGAAGTGTCCCCGGTGCTCTGGAAGAAGGTGGCACCGAAGCTGTCCGCCGGCCGCGTGCAGTCGGTGGCCACCCGGATCATCGTGCAGCGCGAACGTGAGCGCATGGCGTTCCGCAGCGCCGAGTACTGGGACATCGCCGCCGAGCTCGACGCCAGTGTCTCCGATCCTTCCGCCCAGCCACCGGTGTTCAACGCCCGGCTGGTCACTGTCGACGGTCTGCGCGTGGCCAGTGGCCGCGACTTCGACTCCCTGGGCGCGGTGCGCAAGCCGGACGAGGTCACGGTGCTCACCCAGGCCACCGCGGGTGCCCTGGTCCAGGGTCTGCAGGGCACGACACTGGCGGTGTCCTCGGTGGAGGAGAAGCCCTACACCCGCAAGCCGTACCCGCCGTTCATGACCTCGACGCTGCAGCAGGAGGCCGGCCGCAAACTGCGGTTCTCCTCCGAGCGCACCATGAGCATCGCGCAGCGGCTCTACGAAAACGGCTACATCACCTATATGCGTACCGACTCGACCACGCTGTCGCAGTCGGCCATCAACGCCGCCCGGACCCAAGCCGCTCAGCTCTACGGCGAGCAGTATGTGCACCCGTCGCCGCGGCAGTACACCCGCAAGGTGAAGAACGCCCAGGAGGCTCACGAGGCCATCCGCCCGGCCGGCGACACCTTCGCCACCCCCGACGCGGTGCGCCGCGAGCTGGAGAACGACGAGTTCCGCCTCTACGAGCTGATCTGGCAACGCACCGTCGCCTCTCAGATGGCCGACGCCCGCGGCACCACGCTGAGTCTGCGGATCTCCGGTGCGGCCAGCACGGGGCAGCAGGTCACCTTCGCGGCCAGCGGTCGCACGCTGACGTTCGCCGGCTTCCTGAAGGCCTACGTGGAGAGCTTGGACGAGCAGGCCGGCGGTGAGGCCGACGACGCCGAACGCAGGCTGCCCAACCTGACCCAGGGGCAGCGGGTGCAGGCCAACCAGCTGACCCCCGACGGACACTCCACCAACCCGCCGGCCCGCTACACCGAAGCGTCTCTGATCAAGGCTCTGGAAGAGCTGGGCATCGGGCGTCCGTCGACGTACTCCTCGATCATCAAGACCATCCAGGACCGCGGCTACGTGCACAAGAAGGGCAGTGCCCTGGTGCCCAGTTGGGTGGCGTTCGCGGTGATCGGGCTGCTGGAACACCACTTCGGGCGCCTGGTGGACTACGACTTCACGGCTGCCATGGAAGACGAGTTGGACGCCATCGCCTCGGGTAACGAGCAGCGCACCAACTGGCTGTCCAACTTCTACTTCGGCGGCGAGCACGGTGTGGACGGCTCGATCGCCCGCGCCGGCGGTCTCAAGAAGCTGGTGGGCGGCAACCTCGAAGACATCGATGCACGAGTTGTCAACTCCATCAAGCTCTTCGACGATGCCGAAGGTCGCGCCATCAATGTCAGGGTGGGCCGCAACGGGCCATACCTCGAGCGCATGATCGACGATCCGGACAATCCGGGCGAACTGAAACCGCAGCGCGCCAACCTCAATGACGAGCTGACCCCGGACGAGCTGACGCTGGAACTGGCCGAAAAGCTGTTCAGCACACCGCAGGAGGGTCGTTCGCTGGGTATCGACCCGGAAAGTGGCCACGAGATCGTGGCCAAGGACGGTCGCTACGGCCCGTATGTCACCGAGGTGCTGCCCCCGCCGCCGGACGAACCCGAAGACGGCGTCGGCGCCAAGAAGGGCAAAAAACCCACGGGGCCGAAGCCGCGCACCGGATCACTGTTACGCACCATGGATCTCGAGACGGTGACGTTGGAGGACGCGCTGAAGCTGCTGTCGCTGCCGCGTGTTGTCGGCGTCGACCCGGCCAACGGCGAGGAGATCACCGCGCAGAACGGCCGGTACGGTCCATACCTCAAGCGCGGCACCGACTCTCGGTCGCTGGCCACCGAGGATCAGATGTTCACCATCACCCTCGACGAGGCGCTGAAGATCTACGCCGAGCCGAAACGTCGTGGGCGCCAAGCGGCTACCGCACCGCCGTTGCGGGAGCTGGGCAACGATGCGGCCTCCGGCAAGCCGATGGTGATCAAGGACGGCCGTTTCGGACCCTACGTCACCGACGGCGAGACCAACGCCAGCCTCCGCAAGGGTGACGACGTGCTGTCGATCACCGACGAGCGGGCCTCGGAACTGTTGGCCGATCGCAGATCGCGCGGTCCGGTCAAGAAGAAGGCCGCTGCGAAGAAGACGCCGGCCAAGAAGGCTGCGGCCAAGAAGGCGCCCGCGAAGAAAGCCGCCAAGAAGGCCTGACGCGTCGGGCGCCCGATGCGGCTGCGTGGCCCCAGCGAAGCATGGGGGCGGACAGGAGAGCCGGCGCTATTTGATCGGAATCTCGCTTGACACAGCGAGATTGACCGGTCGGGCCAACTGGGTGGGCGCGGTGCGGCCCCGTAGGTTGACGATCTCACCGACGTCCCAGGCAAGCGCTTCGGCGTCGACGGCGTTGCTGACCGCCGTCGCTGACGCCAGCACGTGGCCCGGTTCCAGCTTGGCCAGCTCGGTCAGGCGCGCTGCTTCGTTGACCGGATCGCCGATGACGGTGTATTCGAAGCGGGCTTGCGCTCCGATGTGTCCGGCGATGGCACGGCCCGCCGACACCCCGATACCGAACTCGGCGTTGCCCAGCACCGGCAGCAGTTCGTCGTGCATATCGCGGGCAGCGGCCAGCGCTGCACCCGAGGAGTCGGGGTGCTCGATGGGGGCGCCGAAGATGCACAGCGCGGCGTCGCCCTGGAACTTGTTGACGAAACCGCCGTGGCGCGCCGCGGTGTCGACCACCACGCGGAAGAACTCGTTGAGCAGGATCACCACTTCGCCGGGCGCGCGGGTGGAGGCCAGATGGGTGGATCCCACCAGGTCGACGAACAGCACTGCGACATCACGTTCTTGGCCGCCGAGCTCGGTTCCGCGCTCCAGAGCGCGCCGGGCCACGTCCTCACCGACGTAGCGGCCGAACAGGTCTCGTAAGCGCTGTCGCTCGGCCAGATCGCGCACCATGTCGTTGAACCCGGCCTGAAGCAGGCCCAGCTCGCTGGCGTCGTAGATCTGCATGTGCGCGTTGTAGTTTCCGCGCTGCACCTCCCCGAGCGCCCAGCGCAGCTGTCGCAACGGGTCCGCGATGGACATGGCCACCAGGACGGTGCCTGCCAGCCCGATCACCAACGCGGCCAGGGCCATCAGCAGAATCGGAATCAGCGTCCGGTCGGCCGAGGCCCGGAACAACGACAGCTTGCTGGCCCCGACACTCAAGATGATGGCCAGCAGCGGTACCCCGGTGGACAGCACCCAGGTGAGCACCTGGCGCAGGATCACCCCGGGAGCCTGGAAGTTCTCCGGCACCCCGCCGCGCAGAGCCGCCACGGCCACCGGCCGGAGCACCCGCTCGGACTGCAGGTAACCGATGATGGCGGTGGCGGTGGCTCCCAGGCCGGTTGCCACGCCCAGCACGGGCAGTGAGTGTTTGGCGGTGGACCACGCGGCCAACGCGAACACGATGCCACCGATGCACCAGTTGGCCAGGCTGATCAGGGTGCGGTAGATCGGCATCCGCAGGGCGCGGGTACGGGCCAGTTCGGTGGACACCAGGTCGTCGTCGGTGAGCAGCCCGTCGCGGCGTTGCCAGCGGAACACCGGCATCAGCAGTCTGAGGCTGACATAGGCGCCGATGGCGAACGAGACCAACAGCACCGCCAGGAAGATGGTCAGGTTGGCCGCGGGCAGATCCTGGAGCTGCACGCGGTCCTCCGGCGGCAGCCCGAAACGCAGGAAACCGAGTACGAACAGCGCGCCGATGATGTCGGCTTGCAGCATGCCCAGGGTGAACACCGGCCACGGCGTGCGCACCACCCAGTGGACGAATGCGCTGACTCGCCCTCTCGGTACTGGCTCGGTGGTCACCCGATTACCGTATCGGTCGGCACTGTCCTGTCGCTGCCAGCCATTAGGGTTGGCAGCGATGTCCGGTGTTTTCACACGTCTGGTTGGCCAGCATGCCGTCGAGGCTGAGCTGGTGGCTGCCGCCACCGCCGCCCGAGCGGGTGGCGCCCATAGCGGGTTGACCACCGGCTCGATGACCCATGCCTGGCTGATCACCGGACCGCCGGGATCGGGGCGCTCGATCGCGGCGCTGTGCTTCGCCGCGGCGCTGCAGTGCACGTCAGAGGGGGTTCCGGGCTGCGGCGAATGCCGTTCCTGCACCACCACCATGGCAGGCACCCATGGTGACGTACGCCGGATCATCCCGGAGGGGCTGTCCATCAGCGTCAGCGAGATGCGCGCCATCGTGCAGATCGCGTCCAGGCGCCCCAGCACCGGTCGCTGGCAGATCGTGGTGGTCGAGGATGCCGACCGGCTCACCGAGGGCGCGGCCAACGCGCTGCTCAAGGTCGTCGAGGAGCCGCCGCCGTCCACGGTGTTCCTGCTGTGTGCGCCGTCGGTGGATCCCGAGGACATCGCGATCACCCTGCGCTCGCGCTGCCGCCACGTCGCCCTGGTCACCCCGACCACGGACGCCATCGCGCAGGTCTTGATGGAGTCTGACGGAATGTCTGCGGACCAGGCGGCCTGGGCGGCGTCGATCAGCGGTGGTCACGTGGGCCGGGCGCGACGGCTTGCCACCGATTCGGATGCCCGCGACCGGCGCAAACGCGCTCTGGGGATGGCACGCGATGCCGCCACTCCGACACGAACCTACGCCGCCGCCGAAGAACTGGTGGCCGCCGCCGAAGCCGAGGCCAAGGCACTGACCGAGGGCCGCAACGAAGTCGAGACCGAGGAGTTGCGCACCGCGTTGGGTGCGGGCGGCACCGGCAAAGGTGCTGCCGGGGCCATGCGCGGAGCTGCCGGCGCCATCAAAGACCTGGAGAAACGACAGAAATCCCGGCAGACGCGGGCCTCGCGGGACGCACTGGACCGGGCCCTGATCGACTTGGCCACCTACTTCCGCGACGCGCTCCTGGTGGCGTCGAAGGTGCAGGGGGTTGCTCCGCATCACCCCGACATGGCCGATCAGGTGTCTGCCATGGCTGCGCATGCCTCGCCCGAGCGTCTGCTGCGCTGTATCGAGGCGGTGCTGGAATGCCGGGAGGCCCTGGCCATCAATGTGAAGCCGAAATTCGCGGTCGACGCGATGGTCGCCACTGTCGGGCAGGCGCTGCGGAACTAGCCGGAGAGAAGTAGTTTGGTCCCCCGCAGGCCTTGGCCGTAGACTCGTGCCGCCCGGTTCGCCGAGCGCGCCACCCTAGCTCAGTCGGTAGAGCAATTCACTCGTAATGAATAGGTCAGGGGTTCGATTCCCCTGGGTGGCTCCATTGTCGAGGTCCGCGCCGGGTCACACAGGCGCCACGAAACCCACAGGTCCAGACGCCAGGCAGATCGACAGCGCCGCCGTCTGCGCCTCCACCGTGATGGCGCTGCCCGCCCCCGGTAGGCGCACGAACACCCGGTTGAGGCCGGGCCGCACCGGCACCCTGGTCTCGGTGCCCTCGTCCAGGGCCACCACGATGGTGCCGTCGCTGTTGGCCAGGTAGTTCAGTTCGGCGGTCCAGTCCGCGGGCAGCAGCGGCCCGTCCAGCGCCATGGTGACCGGCTGATCGGGCTGGGCCAGGTAACCGCAGCCGGGCACCGGGCCCTGCACAATGGATCGCACCCACGTCACCTGCGCGTCGGCCAGACGCCCGTTCATGTCCAGCATGCGCAGATCCGTGGTGTTCGAGGTGAATTGGGGGCGGTCCGACAGCAGCGCGAACATGTGCCCAGCCAGGTTCTCCGGCCATGCCACCCGCTGCAGGATCAACGGGTCCACCTCCTGCTCCAGCATCGGTGCACCCGACTGCGCGGCCTGCGACAGCGCCGCCCGGGCGTTCTGCAGATAGGCCTTGGTGGGGTTGTCCCGCCAGCTGGTCAGGAATGTCGATGTGGAGTACAGGCTGCTGGCCAGAAACGCGATGACGACGACACCCACCACCGCAGTGCGCCGACGAGACTGGTCCAGAGCCGGCGAGGGACGATTCGGTGCCGTCAGCCCGATGGCCGCCAGCAGTGCCAGCACCACCACCAGATCTGGCAGGTACCGCAGCGTCTGCGCCAGCTCCAGCGCGGTGAACTTCGAGGATCTCATCAGGTAGATCGGGATCTGGCACGCCACCGCATAGGCCAGAGCCGTGGCCAGCACCAGACCGATCCGCTGCTTGCGGGCCACCGCCAGCGCGACCGCCACGCCCAGCGTCAACCAGCCCAGCACCATCACGGTGACCGGTGGCAGCGCCCACGGCGACGCCGGAGCCCACCGCTGCCAGTCCCAGGGGCCGCCCGCCAGGCCCGGTACGATTCCGTGAGTGAAGCTGCGCTGCAGCAGATCCCATGTCATGCCGAGATCGGTGCTCCAGCGCTGCTGGTCCACCACGACCACGTACAGGGCTATCCAGGCTGCCGTCACCACCAGTGACGGGCCCCATAGCAGGCGCCCGCGCCGCCACGCCGAACGCAACCAATCACGTTCGGCGCCAACGTAACCGATCAGCGCGACGATGGCGAACGCCACGAACGGGATGACGGCTGCCTTCTCGAAGAACAGCAGACCGCCGACGAACACCGCCGTACCGGTCACCGCATACCGGCGAGCTCCGCTGCGCACCAGCAGGATTGCATCACCGCATACCCAAGCCAGCGCGGCCAGCATGGGCAGCGAGTTCAACCCGGCTGCCCACCACGCAAAACCCGGCACACCCAGCGGGGTGAACAGCGCAAAGACCAACGGCAGCAACAGCACCGGCCGCCACCCCAGGATCAGATACAGCGTGCGCAGCAGCGCCAGCGACGCCAGCGCCTGCAGCACCACCAGGCTGATGGCCGGGCCCGCCCACACCAACGGTGCCAGCCGGGTGATCAGCCCACCCAGCAGGAAACCCGCAGGCATCACGTGTCCGTCGTGGTCGTCGAACAGGTAACCCGGTGACCACAGGTCCTGGGTGCCGGCCCGGCCCACCAGGATCAGGTCGTCCCAGTAGAAGTAACCGCCGAACGCCAGCACCCCGCGGACCACCAGGGACAGCGCGATCAGTGCGAGCGCGACATTCCTGACGCGAAGTTCTTTAACGCGGATAGGTGTCTCCGGCCTGCTGGCGGGCCCGCCACGCCGAGGCCACCATGTCCTCGAGCGAGTGCCGCATGGTCCAGCCCAGGTCACGGGCCGCCAGGTCGCCGGCGGCCACGATGCGGGCCGGGTCCCCGGGCCGACGCGGGGTGATCTCGGGTTCGAAGTCGATGCCCGTCACGTCGCGGATGGCCGTCATGATCTGCCGCACGGAGGTCCCGGAGCCGCTGCCCAGGTTGTACACCGGCTCCACTGCTTGGCCCCCCGCCAGCCGCTGGGCCGCCGCAACGTGCGCCAGCGCCAGGTCGGCGACATGGATGTAGTCGCGCACGCAGGTGCCGTCGGGTGTCGGGTAGTCATCGCCGTTGATCTTGGGGGTGGCGCCGCGGTAGAGCATGTCGAACACCAGCGGAAACAGGTTGTGCGGGCTGGCGTCGAACAGGTCGTCAAAGCCGGATCCGACCACGTTGAAGTACCGCAGGCTGGTGTGGTGCAGTCCGGTGGCCCGTGCCTGATCGGCCAGCAGCCATTCACCGATCAGCTTGGTCTCGCCATAGGGCGACTGCGGAGAGGTGGCGGTGGTCTCGTCGACGATCTCGACGTCGACGGCGCCGAAGGTGGCGGCACTGGAGGAGAAGACGATCTTGTCGACGCCGGACTGCTCCATCGCCCGCAGCAGGATGACCATGGCAGTCACGTTCTGCTCGTAGGTGTGCAGCGGCAGCTTCACCGATTCGCCGGCGTACTTGTATCCCGCCACGTGGATCACGCCCTGCACGTGGTGGCGGGCCACGGTGTCCTCGACCAGTGCGGCGTCGAGCAGAGTGCCCTGCACGAAGGTCGCCTGCTCGGGTACAAAGCTCTTGAACCCGCTGGAGAGGTCGTCGAACACCACCACGGGTATATCGGCGGCCAACAGCGCGCGGGCCACATGCGAACCGATGTATCCGGCGCCACCGGTCACCAGCCAGCTCATGTCATCTCCTCGATCATCGGGGCGGTCCCTTGGCAGCGTAGGTGAGGGCGACGACGTGCACGCCGATGCCCACCACCGGCCCGCACAACAGGGCCACCACTGTGCGGGTTTCCAGCGGCAACGGCAAGGTCAGCAGCAGAGCCGACATCACCGTGGCGCTGACCCACCCCAGTGAGTACGCCCGGTGCAGGGCGGCGGCCACCGCGGCGGCGCCGGTGACGGTGAGCAGGGCGATCGCGACGGCACCCGCGGTCAGCCAGGCCAGCAGTGACCCGTCGACGGTGTACGCAGCGCCGAACCCCACCTGCATCAGCCACGGACCGACGAGGCCGGCCAGCAGCACCGCCACCACGCCCAGCGCCGCGACCAGCGCACCGGGCCGGGCAAGCGCGCGCAACTCCCGGCCGTGGTCGACGAAGTAGGCGATCATGTTTCCCTGCATCGCCGTCAGTGGCACCAGCAGCGGCGCGCGGGTCAGGGTCACCGCGAGGATCACGACGCCGCCCGCGGCGCCGAGATTGCCGCCTGACGTGGCTTGCAGGAGCACCGGAAAGCCCATCACCAGGATGGCGCTGGCACCGGTGGCGGCCACGGCGTGTGCCGCGCCGCGCAGAAACGAGCGGGGACTCTCCCTGGCCACGAGCCTGGCCGCGGCGCGGGCAGTCGGGGACAGCGCCAGCATCAGTAGCCAGGAGCCCGCTCCGGCCACCGTGGCAAACAGGAATCCGACCAGCCCCCAGCCCACGACGACGGTGGCGACGGCGACGGCCACACGAAGGACGGCATCGGTTGCCATCAGGGCCCCGTAGTGGCTCCACTGGTTGACGCCGGCCAGCGAACCCAGCAGCGTCGCGTGCAGGCAGACGCCCGCCAATCCGAGGGCCAGCAGGATCACCGACAGCAGCCGCGCGTCTGTGAAAACGTGTGGTGCCCACAGGGCGGCACTGCCGGCCAACGCCGCCGCGGCGGCGGCGCCGACGGCTGCGGCAACCCTCATCGGGTGTGTCCGCGGAAGAGTGTCCGAAGTGCTGGCGGCGGCCAGCCGCACCTCGCGGGTGGTCTGCTGCAGCAGGCCGAATGCGGCACCTGACACCAGGCCGAACGCACCCCAGAACACGGCGAACACCGAGAACCCAGCGGGGTCGAGATCACGTGCGGCCAGGTAGAGCACCAGGTAACCGCACACCGCGGTCACCGCAGTAGCGACGCCGACCTTCGCGACGCTGCTGCCGGTGACACTCACAGGTCTGGGACTGCCGTCGAGTAGAGCCACGCCTGCCACAGCGGGCGTAGCGATTGATCGGAGTAGTTGGCGGCCAGACCGGTGAAATCATCGGTGACCACGGTGGAGTGCCGGTAGCGCGTGGTCCAGTTCTGCAGCAGCGCAAAGAAGTTCTTGTCGCCGATGCGCTTGCGCAGCGCATGCAGCAGCAGTGCGCCGCGTTTGTAGACCCTGTCGTCGAACATGTCGCGGGGCCCGGGGTCGGACAGCAGCAGGTTCTGCGGGGACGACTTGAGACGCTGGTGGTAGCGGCGGGCGCATTCGTTGGCGCTGGGGCCGCCGGACTCCTGCGACCACAACCACTCGGCGTAGCATGCGAACCCCTCGTGCAGCCAGATGTCGCGCCAGCGTCGCGCGGTCACACTGTTGCCGAACCACTGGTGGGCCAGCTCGTGGGCGATCAGGCGTTCGTCGGAGCGCTTGCCGTCGCAGTGATTGGCCCCGAACACCGAAAGTCCCTGGGCTTCGAGGGGAATCTCGAGGTCGTCGTCGGTGACCACCACGGTGTACCCACTGTCCAGCGGATACTCGCCGAACAATTTGACGAACAGTGTCATCATCTGCGACTGGCGGCCGAAGTCGTGGTCGAAGTCGCGTTTGAGTCGCTCGGGCAGCACGGCGTACATGGGTACCGGCGACTTCGGCAGCTTGTGCCGCACGTAATCGCCGATCTGCAGTGTCGCCAGATATGTCGACGTCGGCTCCGCCAGTTCGTAGGTCCAGGTGGTCATGCCGGCTCGGACCTTCTTGCCCAGCAGATCCCCGTTGGCCACGGCGTAATAGGGGCTGTCGGTACTGACGGTGATGCGGAAGCTGGCCTTGGCGGCGGGATGGTCGTCGCAGGGGAACCACGACGCCGCGCCGTTGGGTTGCCCGGCGACCAGTACTCCGTTGGTCAGTTCCTCGAAACCGACGTCCCCCCAATGGGTTCGGATTGGTCGCGGCGAGCCGTTGTAGCGGATGTTGACGGTGAGGGCGGCGCCCGCGGGCAGCTTGGAGTCCAGTGCGATGTTTAGCTTGCCGTTGGACGATTTGAAATGTTGTGGGCGTTTGCCGTTGACCGACACCTTCGATACCGCCAGCGCCGGCGACAGATCCAGGGAGAACGACTTCAATTCGGCCAGCGTCACTGCGGTGATCGAGACCGAGCCGGCCAGGCGGTTGATCGCCATCTTGTACTCGATGTCCAGTTCGTAGCGGGACACGCGATAGCCGAAGTTGCCGTTACCGGGCAGGTATGGGTCGATCACCGGGTCTGTGGTGGACGGAGCCTTCTTCTTTCTCAAGCGCGTGACTTCTTTTTCTTCGAATTGACCCACGCCGCAATGGGATTGCCCTGCCATCGGGTGGATGGCGGCACCTCGTCGCCACGCATCACCAGCGACGCGGGGCCGATGGTGGCCCCTGCCCCCACCTTGGCGGCGGGCAGTGCGACACAGTGGGTGCCCAGGGTGGCGCCCTCTTCGAGAATCACGGTGTCCATCCGCATGATGCGGTCGTGGAACAGGTGCGTTTGCACCACACAACCGCGGTTGACGGTGGCAGCCCTGGCCAGCGTCACCAGATCGGCTTCCGGCAGCCAGTAGGTCTCGCACCAGACACCGCGGCCGATCTTGGCGCCCAGACCGCGAAGCCACAGGTTCATCACCGGGGTACCGCTGGCCGCGCGGGCGAACCAGGGCGCGGCCACGGTCTCGACGAAAGTGTCAGCCAACTCGTTGCGCCAGACGAACGACGACCACAGTGGATGCTCGGTGGCCGGGATGCGACCCACCACAAGCCATTTCGCCAGCACTGCGATCAGCCCGGCGATGGCACCCGCCGCCAGTAGCACGGCCCCGCCCACCAGGGCCGCCCACAGGTAGCCGAACTCGGTGACCACCATCTGCAGTGCCGCCAGCACGCCGACCCCGATCGCGAACGTGACGATCATCGGCAGCAGCCGGCAGGTCTCCACGGCACCGCGCATGACCTTCAGCCGTCGCGGCGGTTCGAACGTGCGCTGTGCGTCGGCCGCTGTGGGCTGGCGGCGCAACCGAACCGGCGGGCTGCCCAGCCACGACGACCCGCGTTTGGCTTTGTGAGGGGTGGCGGACAACACGGCCACCAGGCCGTCGTCGGGCACCCGTCGGCCGGGTTGGGTGATGCCTGAGTTGCCCAGGAATGCCCGCTTGCCGACAGTGGCCTTGGCCACGTGGATCCAGCCGCCGCCGAGCTCGTAGGACGCCACCATGGTGTCGTCGGCCAGGAACGCACCGTCCTCGACGACGGTGAACTTGGGGGTCAGCAGGGCTGTCGAGATCTCGGTGTCCTTGCCGACCTGTGCTCCCAGCAGACGCAGCCACCAGGGTGTGAGCAGGCTGGCGTACAAGGGGAACAGGTAGTTGCGGGCGGCGTCCATCAGGCGTTCGGTGGCCCACAGCTGCCAGCCGACGCGGCTGCGCACCGGGTGGTAACCCTCGTTGAGTCCGACGGCCAAAAGCCGCACCCCGATGACGGTCAGCCCGGCGTAGACGAAGATCGCGGCGAAAGTGGCCACCGGCACCCACATCCACGCCGCCAGAACCGCGTCCACGGCGGTGGCCGTGTCGCGGACCGACCAGCCGATGACCGCCAGCCCGGCCGCCAGTGCGACCAGCGGCAGCGCACCCAGCAACATCGACGTGACGCCGTACATCGCCACCCACACCGGGGCCCGCGCCGGCCGGTGATCCGGCCACGGGTGCTTGGCTTTGCCGGACTTCACCGCGGGGGAGCCCTTCCAGTACTGCCCGTTCTTGACCTTGCCCACCACCCCGGAGCCCGGGGCGACATCGGCGTTCTTGCCGATCACCGCACCCGGCAGCAGTGTGGTGCGGGCACCGACCGTCGCGTCGTTGCCTATGGTGACCTCGCCGACGTGGAACAGATCACCGTCGACCCAGTGTCCGGACAGATCGACCTCCGGTTCGATGGAGCTGCGGTGACCCAGCGTCATCATCCCGGTCACCGGAGGTGACGAATGCAGGTCGACACCCTTGCCGACTTTGTTACCCAGAGCGCGGGCGTAATAGACCAGCCACGGCGCGCCGGCCAGGTTTTCGGCGCCGCTGGCCTCGGCCAGACGTTCGGCGAGCCACACCCGCATGTGTTCGGAGCCGCCGCGCTTGTAAGTGCCCGGTTTCAGATTCGACAGCATGATCTGTGCTCCCAGCACAGCGATCGCCATCCGGCCCACCGGGCTGATGAAGATCAGGAACCCGGCCAGGATCCACCACCAGTTGACGGGGACCAACCAGGGCACGGCGCCGGCGAAGAGATTGTTGAGCAGGGCCAGCCAGGTCACCCACTGCAGACCGGTCAGGGTTGCCAGCGGCAGTGACAGCACCACCTGCGCGGCCTGGGTGAACAGCGGCGTCGGCTTGACGTTGCGGATCTCCACCTCGACCGGCGGGTCCAGTTCGTCGAGGTAGCCGGCCAGTGATCCCAGGCGCGGATGGTCATAGAGGTCGGCAACCGTCACCTGGGGGTAGCGCTGGCGCAGTGCGGCCACCAGTTGTGCGGCCGACAGTGAACCACCGCCCTCGGCGAAGAAGTCGGCTTCGGGGCCCTCGATGTGGGCGCCCAGCACGTCGCGCCACAGCCTGGCCAGCCAGCCCATGGTGCCACCGAGGTCGTCGGCCTCCTCGTGAACGTCCAGACCGGGCGGCGGCCACGGCAGCGCGTTGCGATCCACCTTGCCCGAGGTGCGGGTGGGCAGTTCGTCCACCAGCACCAGGCGCGGCACCAAGGCGGCGGGCAGTGCTTCGGCCAGGGCTGCGCGGGCGGCATGGATGTCGAAGTTCGGGTCGGCGGATGCGATGTATCCCACGAGTAGTGGTGTGCCGCTTGTGGTTTTGCGTACCGCCGCGGCGCCACCCGAAACGCCGGGCAGGTTCACCAGCGCGGAGTCCACCTCGCCGAGCTCGATACGACGTCCGCCGACCTTCACCTGATCGTCGGCGCGGCCTTGGAAGTACAGCCCGTCGGCTTCCAGGCGCACCAGATCGCCACTGCGGTACGCGCGGGCCCAGCCCAGTGAATCCATGGGGGCGAACTTTTCGGCGTCCTTGGCCGGGTCGAGGTAACGGGCCAGTCCGACACCACCGATGACGAGTTCGCCCACTTCGCCGTAGCCGACCTGCCTGCCGCCGGGGTCGACGACGGCCAGGTCCCAGCCGGGCAGCGGCAGCCCGATGCTGACGGGCCCCCGGCCGTCCAGTGGAGCGGCGCAGGCCACCACGGTGGCCTCGGTGGGGCCGTAGGTGTTCCAGACTTCGCGGCCGTCGACGGCCAGGCGTTCGGCGAGTTCGGGTGGGCAGGCCTCGCCGCCGAAGATCAGCAGCCGCACCGCTTCCAGGGCCTCGGCCGGCCACAGGGCCGCCAGGGTGGGCACCGTCGAGACCACGGTGACGTCGCGAGAGACCAGCCACGGACCCAGGTCCATGCCACTGCGCACCAGTGACCGCGGGGCGGGCACCAGGCAGGCGCCGTGCCGCCATGCCAGCCACATCTCCTCGCAGGACGCGTCGAAGGCCACCGACAGCCCGGCCAGCACCCGGTCGCCGGGGCCGATCGGATTGCCCTGGAGGAAGATCTGGGCCTCGGCGTCGACGAATGCCGCGGCACTACGGTGTGTCACCGCGACGCCCTTGGGGGTTCCGGTGGAGCCCGAGGTGAAGATGATCCACGCGTCGTCGCGGCCCAGCGGGGGCGCCGCACGCCAACCTCTGGATTGGCCGGTACGCCTGGCCAAGCCGGCTTCGGTGATCACTGCCACCACGTCGGCCTCACCGAACACCAGATCGGCGCGCTCCGGTGGATCGTCGGCGTCCACCGGGACGTAGGCGGCGCCGGCTGCCAGTGTCGACAAGATGGCGACGTAGAGCGCATAACTGCCAGACGGCATGCGAATGCCGATGCGGTCGCCGCGCCCTATGCCACGGGCCGCCAGCCAGCCCACGCTGTCCTCGATGTCGGCGATGAGTTCGCTGTAGGTGAGCTGGACGGTGCCGTCGTCGAGGGCGGGCGAGTCCGGGAAACGGGCCGCCGTGTCGTAGAGGATGTCGATCAGCGTCCGCGGTTTCGGGGCCGACGTCGACAGCAGGTACTGCGACGGAATTCCGGTGCTGGGATCGGCTGACACAATCTGTGGATCCTAGGCGTCGGTGATGACGACGGGGTGCCGCGCGCGCCCAGCGTGGGTACTCCGTTTGGCGAAAGACCGGGACCACCTGACAGAATGTTCGTCAGAGGGGAGTATTCCTTCGCTGCGGTGTCGTCAATACGTTGTCCGTCCATACGGGTGACCGGCGCCGTGGACCGCTATCGGCGTCACGCAGCGGTGGAAGAGACCTCTGGCGTTTCGTTGACGACCGGAGGCTTCTCTGCATGAACGTTTCGGGGCTCGAATGGGCCATCACGCTGGGCGTGACCATCGCGATCATCGTGTTCGACGTGATCGTGATCGCCCGCAATCCGCACGAACCGTCGATGAAAGAGTGCGGTAGGGCGCTGTCGGTCTACGTCACCCTGGCGATCCTGTTCGGTTTGTGGACATGGTTCTTCCACGGCGGGCAGTACGGCCTGGAGTTCTTCGCGGGCTGGCTCACCGAGTACAGCTTGTCGGTGGACAACCTGTTCATCTTCATCATCATCATGGCCAGCTTCAACGTGCCGAAGAAGTACCAGCAGGAAGCCCTGATGGTGGGCATCATCCTGGCGCTGATCTTCCGCGGCATCTTCATCGCGCTGGGTGCGGTGGCCATCAACCAGTTCTCCTGGGTGTTCTACATTTTCGGCCTGTTCCTGGTGTACACGGCGTGGAAGCTGGTCAGCGGCGGCGACGACCACGATGACGGTGACAATGCGGTGGTCAAGTTCGCGCGTAACCACCTGAGCACCACCGACAAGTGGGACGGGCTGCGCCTGTGGATCAAGGAGGACGGCAAGCGTCTGATGACGCCGATGTTCCTCGTCATCGTCGCACTCGGCACCACTGACCTGATCTTCGCGCTGGACTCGATTCCGGCGATCTACGGCCTGACCCAGGAGCCCTACCTGGTGTTCGCGGCCAACGTCTTCGCGCTGATGGGTCTGCGCCAGCTGTACTTCCTGCTGGGCGGCCTGGTCCAGCGGCTGGTGTACCTGTCCTACGGGCTGGCCTTCATCCTGGCGTTCATCGGCGTGAAGCTCTTCTTCCACGCGCTGCACGAGAACGAGCTGCCGTTCATCAATGGCGGTGAGCACGTGATGGTGCCGGAGATCCCGACGCTGCTCAGCCTGGGCGTGATCATCGTGACGCTGGCGATCACCACCGTCGCGAGCCTCTACAAGACGCGCTCCGATGAGAAGAAGGCCGCCGACCCCGATGTTCCGGTGGATCCCTCGGAGAATTCGGCCGTGAAGCCCAGCGAGGAGTCGCCCGGTACTTCGCGTCCCGCTGATCCCAACCACTGACAGCGCTTCGGCGGTTGTCTACCGTCGGCGTTGTGAGTCATCAGAGTGGGTTGCGCATGTTCATCGCCGATGACGACTGGACTGAACTGACGGCGGGCGGAGCGCCCGCCGTCAGGTTCAGTGCGCCGGATCTGCAGCAGGCTCAGCGCGTTCGTCGCCGGCTTGCCGGCGAGTGCGTGTTGGATGTCACCGTCGTGGTCGATGACGACTTTCGATCGGCGCAGCGCCTGCTGTCTGAGCTGGAAGTCGGTCAGGACACCCTTGCGTACGCCGGCACGCTCGACGGGCTGGCCGGGCTGCTTGCCGACATCTACCTGGCCGGTGTGGCCGACGGCGTGACGCTGATTCCCGCTGCCCCGCAGCAGGACGCCCGCTCGCTGGCCGAAGCGGCTTCGCAGCGGGTGGCCCTGCGGTTGCGCATCGCTGCGTAGGAAGCCACCGCTGGGGTGGCCAGACTGAGTTAGGAGCTGGCTTCCCAGCGGCCCTTCAAGGCTTGCAGGCCATCGTCGGTCAGAGCGCCGAACAACCGCACCCGAGCCATGCCGCCGTCGGGGTAGATGTCCAGCCGCGCATCGGTGATCGGGCGGTCGGTGTCGATCAGGAAGCGATGCCGGGTGTCGGGCAGCAGATCGGTCATCGGCATCAGTTCGAACCACTCGCCGTCACCGTCGCGGCCGGACAGCCGGGCCGAACCAGGCGCATTACCAATGAAATACGACGTGTCCAGCTCGGCTGCGTTCAACACGCCCTGGCCGGCCAGACGGATCTGCACCCAGTCGTTGCCGCTGTCGCGGCGGCGCGAGGTCTCCCAACCCTCGCCCATGTTACGGGCCCCGCCGGGCAGCAACAGATTGTTGGGGGAGCTGTAGAACATGTTGGAGCAGGCCGTGATTCGGCCGCCGTTCTCCAGTGCGGCCAGGTCCAGGGTCATGTTCTCGGCGAACTTCGGGTCCAGCAGGCCCTCGCCGTGTACGCGGAAACGTGCGACGCCGCCGTCTGGGTAGATGGACAGTCGCACATGGGTCCAGCGACGAGTTGAATTGACCTTGAACGGGTTTCGGGTGTCGCCGTTGACATTGGTCCGTTCGACGATGGTCTCCCACGAGGTCTTCTCGACAAGCTCCTCGGTCGAGGGGTATCCGCTGACCTGGGCGGCCTCCACCGAGATCTGCGGAGGGTAGTTGCCGGTGAACCAGGCGGTGTCGACCACCACGCCACGCACCACGCCGGGCACCCCCAGCCGCACGATTGCCGCGTCGCAGGCGTCGGGTCCGGCGCCCCGGCGGCGGCGGGTCTCCCAGCCGTCGTACACCTGGCCCTTGTGGCCGAACGTCGCGGGACGGAATTCCGCGGGCTTGGGGGTGATCAGGTTCTCCCGCTCGGCGAACAGATCGTCATTCGCCCACAGCGCCGAACCGCCAGAGGAACGCGCGGCGAGGTCGGGGAGCGACAGGAAATGCGAATGGGATCCGGGGCCGGTTGCAGGAGTGCTCACCCGGTAGACCTTAATGGAATACCGTTACCAGTTCGAAAAGCCGCCCTCCGGCCCGAGCATGCGCTCCAGCCGAGTGCGGTTGATCTTGGCCAGCTCATTGCGCACGACCTTGCGTTCGGTCTCCAGGTCGTTGTGCATCCGGTCAGCCATCGCGGCGGAAACTTCGGCGCAGCTCATCCCGCCGACGAACATCACGAACTCGAACCCGAACTGCTCGCGGTAGCGCGCAGCGCCCTCGCGGAGGGTTGTCATCACCGATTGGTCGTCGTTCCACACCGAGCACTGCTCAGCAGCGGATTTCACGCTGCCCGGGCGGGCTCCGATGTGCGGATACGCCTCCAGGATGCTGTCGATCGCGGTGTCGGGCAGGGAGAACAACAACGCATCCGCCCGGCGGAACAGGGCGTCGTGACAGTCATACCCACGACCCCGGGCGAGCGCGCGTGCCAGCGAGACGTCGTTGCAGCACTCGTAGAGCGCGTGCACCGCGCGGCGCTCGGGCATCGTGTTGAAGGCCTCGAGGCCGATTCCCTGATGCATAAGCACAAAGTCATGATCCGAGCAACATGCCACGCCGGGGTTACGGCGTGTTACGACAGTGCTAAATCAGTGTCCGGAGGTCTTGAACCGCTCGACCGAACGCAAGTACTCGGCCTCGGCTTCCTCGCGGCCCACCCAGTCGGAACCCTTGACGAACTTGTTGGGCTCGAGGTCCTTGTAGTGCACGAAGAAGTGCTGGATGGCGTCCAGCTCGAACTTCGACACGTCGGAGATGTCCTGAATGTGGTCCCAGCGCTTGTCGCCGGCCGGCACACAGAGCACCTTGTCGTCGCCGCCGGCCTCGTCGACCATCTTGAACATGCCGACCGGGCGGGCCTCGACCAGCACACCGGGGAACACCGATTCCGGCAGCAGAACCAGGGCGTCCAACGGATCGCCGTCCTCGCCGAGAGTGTCTTCGATGAAGCCGTAGTCGGTCGGGTAGGCCATCGGCGTGTAGAGGTAGCGGTCCAACTTGACCCGTCCGGTCTTGTGGTCCACCTCGTACTTGTTGCGCTGTCCCTTGGGGATCTCGATGGTCACGTCGAATTCCACGTGGCTCTCCTGAAGTCTGTAGTCGTCGGGACAAACCCTAGTGCAGCGCTACTCTGCACTGCATGCGTCCCGGTCGTTGGCGGAAGTCCACGCATCTGGCGCTCGGCGCCGGAGTCGTGGTGCTGGTCGCCATCGTGGTGGCCGTTGCCGCGCTGGTCACCGGCGGCAAGAAGCAGCCCGACCCGCAGATCACCGCGCAGCCCGCTGCCGTCACCGCCGACCCGGCTGTGGTCCCGGTGGCCGACGGGGCGCCGTCGCCCACCCGGGCCGGGCTGGCCCGTGCCCTCGCGCAGGCACTGGCCGACCCGAATCTCGGGAACCTGACCGGCCGCATCACCGACGCCTCGACCGGTGAGGTGTTGTGGGAGCAACGCGACGACGTGCCGATGCAACCGGCCTCGACCAACAAATCGCTGACCGCGGCCGCTGCGCTGCTGACGCTCGACCGCGACGAGCGGCTGACCACAACGGTGTACGCCGGCACCACGCCGGGAGTGATCGTGCTGGTGGGTGGAGGTGATCCGGTGCTCTCGGCAGCCCCGGCCGACGAGGACACCTGGTACCGCGATGCCGCGCGGATCAGTGATCTGGTGGACGGGGTCCGCGCCCGCGGCATCAAGGTGACCGATGTTCAGGTCGACACCTCGCTGTACACCGGCCCGGACATGGCGCCGGGCTGGGACCCGCTGGACATCGACCTCGGCGACATCGCACCCATCCAGTCGGTGATGCTCGATGCCGGACGCACCCAGCCCACCAGCTATGACTCTCGACGCTCGCACACCCCTGCCCTGGATGCCGGCCGGGCGCTGGCCGCGGGTCTGGGGGTCGACCCGGCCAGGGTCACTTTGGTGCCGCGCGCGCCGAAGGGCTCGGAGATCGTCTCGGTGCAGTCGGCGCCGCTGATCGAGCGCCTGCGACAGATGATGGGCGCCAGCGACAACGTCATGGCCGAGACCATCGGCCGAGAGGTCGCGGCCGCCGCGGGCAAACCGCTCAGCTTCGCTGGTGCCGCCGACGCGGTGCTGGAGCAGTTGCGCGACGCCGACATCAACCTCGACGGCGCCCATCTGCTCGATTCCAGCGGCCTGTCGATCGACGACCGGCTGACCGCCCACACCCTCGATGACGTGATGTTGGCGGCCGCAGGCCAGGAACACCCGCGGCTGCGCCCACTGCTGGACCTGCTGCCCGTCGCGGGGGGAAGTGGCACGCTGTCGAACCGGTACCACGATGACGTCACCGGAACCGCAGCCGGCTGGCTACGGGCCAAGACCGGGAGTCTGACGGGCACCAATACGCTGGCAGGTGTGATCACCGATGCCAGCGGCCGGGTCCTCACCTTCGCGTTCGTCTCCAACGACGCGGGGCCCACCGGCCGCATCGCGCTCGACGTGCTGGCGGCCACGCTACGGTCGTGTGGGTGCGAGAAATGAGCGGTAGTTCCATCGGAGCGGCGGTTGACTGGGGCTTTGCGGCCACGGTCGGGGCGAAGCTCGCCCGTTCTGCTCCACCCGCCACCGAATACACCCGGCACCAGGCGATTTCACAGCTGGCGGAGTCGTCCAAAGCGGCGGAGCCGCCGGTGCGTGATGTCACCCGACTGCATACCGACGGCACGGTGCCCGAGGCCCGCATCGTGGATCGCCCCGAGTGGATCAAGGCCGCGACGGAATCGATGCGCGCCATGACGGGCGGTGCGGCGACGCCCAAGGGTGTCCTGACGGGCCGCGTCACCGGCGCCCAGACGGGGGCGGTGCTGGCGTTCGTGTCCTCGGGCATCCTCGGGCAGTACGACCCGTTCGTGTCTTTGACGGACGACGGCGGCGGCTGCCTACTGCTGGTCTATCCGAACATCATCGCGGTGGAGCGCCAACTCCGGGTGTCGCCCAAGGATTTTCGACTGTGGGTGTGTCTGCACGAGGTGACGCACCGCGTCCAGTTCACCGCCAACCCGTGGCTGGCCGGCTACATGAAATCGACGCTGGAGGTGCTCACCGCCGACAGCAGTGACGACTTCGGGGCCATGGTCGGCAGGCTCAGTGAGTTCGTCAAACAACGCCGCGCAGAAGGAGATTCGACTGGCGGTGGCGTCCTGGACCTCATGCGCGCCGTTCAGTCGGATGAGCAACGTCAGGCGCTGGACCGACTGTTGGTGCTCGGCACCCTGCTGGAGGGGCACGCCGATCACGTGATGGACGCGGTGGGCCCGGCGGTGGTACCCACAGTCGCCTCGATCCGGCACAGGTTCGAAGAGCGCAGGACGCGCAAGCAGCCACCGCTGCAACGGATTCTGCGTGCACTGTTGGGTGTGGACGCCAAGCTGGCGCAGTACACCAGGGGCAAGGCGTTTGTCGACGACGTGGTGGGCCGGGTCGGCATGGACCGGTTCAATACGGTGTGGACCAACAGTGAGACCCTTCCGCTTCCCGACGAGATCGATCACCCCGAGAAATGGATCGACAGAGTCCTGTAGGCCGCATCGCCGCCGCGGTGTCCGCCTTCGCGAAATGCCACGTCCCCGAGGCGAAACGCTGGTGCGTCGCACTGTCCGGCGGCGCGGATTCGCTGGCGTTGACAGCTGGTGCTGCCGCGGTGTTGCCCACCGTTGCCCTCGTCGTCGATCACGGCCTGCAGCCTGGCTCCGCTGCGGTGGCAGGAAAAGCGCGTGCGCACGCGCTGGAACTGGGATGTGTTGATGCACAGGTTCTTACGGTGAAGGTCGGCACCGCGGGTGGTCCGGAGGCGGCCGCCCGCACCGCCCGGTACGAGGCGCTGCAGCAGGCACGCGACCACGCGCCGGTGCTGATCGGCCACACCCTCGATGATCAAGCCGAGACGGTGCTGATGGGCCTGGGGCGCGGTTCGGGTCCGCGGTCCATCGCTGGGATCAGGTCATGGGATCCGCCGTGGGGCCGGCCCTTGTTGCACCTACGCCGTCACGACACCGAGGCGGCCTGTCAGGAACTGGGCCTGACACCCTGGCAGGACCCGCACAACATCGACAGCCGGTTCACCCGGTCGCGACTGCGGATCGAGGTCCTGCCTCTGCTGGAAGACATCCTGGGCGGCGGGGTCGCGCCTGCGCTGGCCCGCACGGCGGCAGCGCTACAGGAGGACGGTGACGTCCTCGACGCGCTCGCTGAACAGATCTGGCTCGACGTCAGAAGCGACCGGCTGCCCGTGGACGCGGTGGCTGATCACCCGGCTGCCGTGCGGCGCCGGGTCCTGCGACGCTGGCTGCTGGCGGGTGGAGCCGTCGGGCTCACCGACAAACAGATCAGGGCGGTCGACGCGCTCGTGACCACCTGGCACGGCCAAGGGGGGGTGGCGGTGCCCAGCCGACTGCGCGATCAGCGGCTGTTCGCGGGCCGCCGCGACGGTCATCTGGTGCTCTATCGCGAGCCGGTCCGGCCTTCGGGCCAGATCTGATGAGCCGGACCCTGAGCCCCCCACCCCGGCTCCTTCGTCACCGCCTCGTCGACCCGGCTAAGCTGTGACTCGTGCCTTCGCATACCGCCGAGTTGTATCCCGGGGACATCAGGTCGGTATTGCTCTCGGAGGAACAGATCCGGGACAAGACTGCCGAACTGGCAGCGCAGATCGGCGCGGACTACCGTGACGCCTCCGCAGGTCAGGACCTGCTCCTGATCACGGTCCTCAAAGGCGCCGTCATGTTCGTCACCGATCTGGCCAGGGCGATCCCGCTGCCCACCCAACTGGAGTTCATGGCCGTCAGCTCGTACGGTTCGTCCACGTCGTCGTCCGGCGTGGTGCGCATCCTCAAGGATCTGGACCGTGACATCCACGACCGCGACGTGCTGATAGTCGAGGACATCATCGATTCGGGGCTCACGTTGTCGTGGTTGCTGCGCAACCTCGCCACCCGGCATCCCCGCTCGTTGCGGGTGTGCACTCTGTTGCGTAAACCCGAGGCGGTACGTGCCGAACTCGACGTCAGCTATATCGGTTTCGACATCCCCAACGAGTTCGTCGTCGGGTACGGCCTCGATTACGCCGAACGCTATCGGGATCTGCCCTACATCGGGACGCTGGAACCGAAGGTCTACAGCCACTAACTCTCGGGATCTGCCGGCACGCCGAACGTGCGTGTCCACAGGTCTTCCACCGGCACCTCGCCGAGGCTCAGCAGCGTCTCGAAGCGCTGTAGTCCACGGATCGGGTACAGCCGATCGAGCAGGATCTTCTGCAGGTGGTTGTAGTCGCTCACCCGGAATCGTGCGACCAGGTCGTAGCCTCCCGTCACCACGGACAGCTGTTCGAGTTCGGGAACCGCACGCAACTGCATGAGCAGTTCCTCCAGATCGGTTCCCGGTGCGATGGTGACGGGCAGATAGACCAGGATCGGAAGGCCGACGGCGGCCCAGTCGACGGTGATCGAGTAGGCCTTGATCACCCCGGACCGTTCCAGCTTGGCGATGCGCTCGCCGACCGACGGGGCCGACATGCCTATCTGCTTGGCGATCTGTCGTTGCGACATCCTGGCGTCGGCAGCCAGTAGGGCCAGGATTGCGCGGTCGGTGTCATCGAGGTCGACGCGCGCGCTGGCGCGAGCCACCGCTTTGGACAGGCCCTGCATCCCTGTGTGGTCTCCCGAACCAGTCGTCATGGTCTGTGATTCCTCGTCTTTCGGCGGACCCTCAGCTAACCAGCCCGCCGTCGGCGGCCAGCGCTGTGCCCGTCACATAGGAGCTGTCGGGCCCCAGGAGAAAGACCACGCAGCGGGCCACTTCGTCGTAGCTGCCCTCGCGCCCCAACGGAACCATCGACTCGACCACGCTGCGCCGCCGTTCCAGTTCGGCCGCGCTCATGTCGATCCGGCGGTCGGTCATGACGGATTCCAGTGGGCCCGGGCTGACGCAGTTGGCCCGGATCCCGTTGGCGCCGAAGTCGACGGCGATGGAACGGGCCAGGCCAAGAAGTGCGGTTTTGGATACGGTGTAGGCGGCCTCGTCGGTAGCCGCCCGGTGCGCTGCGCTGGAAGCGGTCATCACGATCGACCCACCCCCGCCGTCGATGAGCTCCGGGATGAGCGCGCGCGTGAGCAAAAACGCCGAGCGCACGTTGACCGCCATCACCAGGTCCCACAACGCCACGTCGGTGTCGACCACGGAGCGGGCCGCCAGTGGGTCGATACCGGCGTTGAGGAACGCCCGCCCCAGGCCACCGGGCAGAGTTCGCCCGGCGGCCACGACAGCGTGGGCGAGTTCCTCGGTGGCGACGTCGCCGACAACCGTCAGCACCCGCACTCCGTGGCTGCGCAAGTCTTGGGCTGTGTGCGCCAACCGGTGCTCGTCGCGGTCGACGAGCACCAGGTCACCACCGGCCGCAGCGATCAGGTGGGCTGTGCGTGAGCCCAGCCCACCTGCCGCTCCGGTGACGACGGTGGCGCCGTCGCTGAGTACGCGTGACCCCAACGGGGTCACGCGGCTCCGTTGAGGTAGGGGAATCGCACCGGCACCGTCGGTAGACCCGCGGCAGTGGCGGCATTGCCCACCCACTGGTTCCACAGCCCGGCGAGTGTGCCGTGCGAGGTGAGGTACAGCAGGGCGTTGTCGATGTAGGACTTGAGGCCGAACTGGCCGGCCGGCACGAAGTAGGTGTTGACGTCCACCAAGGACGAAGGACCCGGCAGCACAGTCAGATTCGGGTACTGCTCGAGTGCATCGGCGATGTTGAACTCGCTGAGCATACTGACGTCGGACTGCCCCGAGGCGACGTCCTGGATGGCCTCCTGGTTGCCCAGGCTCTTGGTTTTGGCGTTGGGGTACAGCAGCGGCACCGCGGCTTCCTGAGACGACCCCGCCAGCACCGCGATGGTGATGTCGGGGTTGTTCAAGTCGGCTTCGCTACGTAGTGACAGTCCGGGACGCTGCAGGATCACATTGGATTCGATGAACGCCGGCTGGGTACTGAACAGAACCTGCTGGGCCCGTGACGGCAGGATGGTCGCGGGGATCCCGGTCATGTCGAACCGGTCGGCGACCAGACCGGCGAACAGCTGCGAGAATTCCATCTCCACCCATTCGATCTCGACTCCGAGATCGGCCAGGATCATCTTTGTCAGTTCGATCGAGTAGCCGGTGGGCTCGTCGTTGTCGTCGCGAAACTGCAAGGGCGCAAACGTCAGATCCACCCCCAGGCGCACTTTTCCGTCGGAGATGATGCGCTGCAACAGATCATCGGAGGAGGCGGCGGACCCTGAGCCGGACGGCGACGCCGTGCTGGTGCAGGCGGCCACTACCGCTGCGGAGCCAACGGCCAGGCCGCCGGTCAGGATGGCGCGTCGAGAACCGAAGATGCGCGGGGATTCGGTCATGGAGAGTGCCTTTCGATGGTGGGTTGAGGGGTTCATTCGAGGAGCCAGCCACCATCGACGACGAGGGTGTGCCCGTGGATGTAATCTGCGGCGTCGGACGCCAGAAACAGTGCGGCGCCCGCGATGTCGGCCGGTGTGCCGAGTCGGCGCGCCGGGATCTTCTGGCCGGCCTTGGACAGTTTCTCCGGGGTGTCGAGCACGGCGAGAGTCAAGTCGGTGGCGATGGTGCCCGGTGCTATGGCGTTGACGTTCACTCCGTGTGGGGCGAGTTCGACGGCGGTGGACACCGTGAGTTGCCGGACGGCTGCCTTGGACAGGTCGTAGATGCTCTCGGGAGTCGACGACGACACGAAGGCGGCGGTGGACGCGATGTTGACGACCTTGCCGCGACCGGCGGCGACCATGTGCTCGGCGGTCGCCTGCTGGACGAAGAACGCGCCCTTGGCGTTGACGCCGAGCATCAGATCCCAGTCCGCCACGTCGTAATCGGCGAACGGCTTGGCACGGGCGACGCCGGCGTTGTTGATCAGGACGTCCAATGTGCCGTGTTCGCGAGCCAGCGTGGCCACACATTCACGGACGGCCAGGGTGTCGGAGACGTCCAGTCCGTGTGCCTTCGCTGACCCGCCGGCTGCGATGATCAACTCGACCGTGGCCGCCGCGGCGGCTTCGTCGCGGTCGAGCACCGCCACATGGTCACCCGCGTCGGCGAACGCGGTGGCAATGCCGCGGCCGATTCCGGATCCGGCGCCAGTCACCAGCACGGTGCGGGGGGTTGCGGTGGTCATCGCTTGCGGGTCCTTACCTTCGCGTTTCGGGCACTGTGGACACCGGCAGCGGTGTCTCGGTCACTTGGTCGACGGCAACCGGTTCGATGTGGGTGCTGCGCCCGCGGCCGGAGCGTTCGAGGCGGCGCACTCCCCAGGTGATGAATGCGACGGCGACGATGTAGAGCACGGCGGCGAAGCTGTAGAACTCGAACGGGGAGAACGAGGTCTGTGCCAGGCGCTGCGACTGGAACATGAGTTCGGGAACAGCGATCATCGCCAGCAGCGACGTGTCCTTCAGTACGTCGGTGAACTGGTTGCCGATCGCCGGGATCATCGCCCGCAGCGCCTGCGGCAACTCGACGTGCAGCATGGTTGTGGTGCGGCCCAGCCCCAGCGTGTCACCAGCTTCGCGTTGGCCGGGGTCGAGACGCTGCAGACCGGTGCGGATGATGTCTGCCAGGTACGCACTGTTGAGCAGTGCCAGCGAGATGATCCCGGCCGGAATGGGTGCGAAACTGACCTGCAGGCTGATCGCGAGGCCGAAGTACACCCAGATGATCAGCACGTACAGGGCCACGCCGCGGAACACCTGGATGTAGGAGAACGCGAGCCAGCGCAGTGTGCGCCACCGCGAGGTGCTCAACAGGGCGATGCCGATACCAGCCAGCAGTGCGGCCGCCATGGCTGCCACTGCGACCAGCATGCTGACCCCGAATCCTGCCAGCAGCTTCGGCATGTTCACCCATACCGGGGAGAAGTCGAGCTCGAAATCACCCATGGCGCACCCGTCCCCGGTCCAGACGCCGTTCGATCAACAGGCCGGCGAGGGCCACCACGACGGTGATGGCGATCAGGATGACACCTGCTGTGGAGTACAGCTCGAAGGGGGCGAAGGACCGTGTCGAGACCTGTTTGGCCACGTAGAGCATGTCGGCGACGCCGATGACGGAGACGATGGTGGCACCCTTGAGCAGTCCGACGAACACGTTGATAGACGGGCCGATGATGAACCTGGCCGCCTGTGGGAACGTCACCCGCCAGAAGGCTGTCATTCCGGGCAGGCCGAGCGCGGCCGACGCCTCGTGTTGCCCGACATCGACAGCCTGCAGGCCGGACCGGTACACTTCGGCCATGTAGGCCGAGCCGGTCAGTCCCAGTGCCAGGACTGCTGCCAGGAACGGGCCGAGGTTCGCCCCGGTGGCCTGTGGCATGCCGTAGTAGAGCCAGTACATGAAGACCAGCAGTGGAACCCCGCGCAGCAATGTGAGCCACAAGTTCGCGGCGGCCCGCAGCGCCCCGTAGCGGGACAGCCCCACGGCGGCGACGCCGAGCCCGATGCCAAGGGCCACCACCATGCCCCACACCGCGATCTCGACGGTGAGTACCAGTCCTTCGAGCATCGCGGGGAGTGCTTCTGCGATGATCCGCTCGTTGAACAACATCTGCCGCGCCTAGGGGGCCAGCGCCGAGAGGAAGGCGCGGGTGCGTTCGTGAAGCGGGTCGGAGAACTGGGCTGCGGGTCCTTCTTCGACGATGCGGCCGTCAGCCATGAAGACGATGCGGTCGGCGACGTCTCGGGCGAAGGGGATCTCGTGGGTGACGACCACCATGGTCATGCCGGTGGCGGCGAGTTCACGCATGTCATCGAGCACCCCTTTGACGAGTTCTGGGTCCAGTGCGCTCGTCGCCTCGTCGAACAGCATCAGCTTGGGCTTGAGCGCCAGGGCGCGGGCGATGGCCAGGCGCTGCTTCTGGCCTCCGGACAGGGAATCCGGGTAGGCCTGGGCCTTGGCGTCCAGGGAGACGGCTCGAAGGCGTTCCATCGCAACTTCTTTGGCCTCCGGCCCGCTGAGCCCCTGGGCCTTGCGCAGCGCCAGGGTGACGTTGGCCAACGTCGTCATGTGCGGAAAGACGTTGAAGTGCTGGAACACCATGCCCATCTCGCGGCGGTGCCGAGCCAGCTCCCTGCGTTCGGCGCGGTAGCGCCACGGCAAGCCTGCGGTGGCGGGTCGGAGGATCTCGCCGTCGAATTCGACCGTGCCGGCATCGGGTGGGGTAAGCATGTTGATGGTCCGCAGTAGGGTCGACTTCCCGGAACCGCTGGGGCCGAGGATGACCACCACCGAACCGCGTGCGATGTCGAGATCAACCCCGGCGAGAACGGTGTTGGTGCCAAAGGATTTACCGATGCCACGCATTCGCACCAAGGGGGTGGCCGTCACGCCAGTACCTCCTGACGCACCTGGCCCAGCAGGCGGATGGATTTCACCGTGTCCTCGTGAGAGATCCCGGGGTATCGACAGCGGAACATCACGTGCAGTGAGTCGCCCACGACGTCGCGCAGTCTGCGGAAGCCGGGTGCCAGCTCATCGGGTGAGCCCAGCCAGATCTCACTGCGGCGGGCGGCGTGTTCTTCCGGCGGCATCCGGTCGGGGTACCAGTCGGCGTACTCGGCGGGCGGCAGGCCGTACCAGTCGCCGTACACCCGGCGGGTGTACATGTAACCGTCCTGGACGGTCTGCCATGCGGCGTCGGCACCGTCTTCGTGCAGGAACCCGCCGAGGGTCAGATACACCGGGGCGGCCAGTGGATCCTTGCCGGCATTGTCGAGTGCGGCTCGGTATTCGCCGACGAGTTCGGCGACGCGGCTGAACAGATCGCGATTGTGACCCAGTTCCTTGAACTTTCGGGAGTCGGTGCCGCCGTCCATGATGAACCCATCGGCGAGCCGTGCGGCTCGTTCGATCGCGGCCGGTGCATGCCCACCCATCAGTAGCGGCACCCCACCGGGTTGGACCGGCTTGGGAAAGACCTCGAAACCGTTACGTGAGTAGGTAGTTCCCTCGAAATCGATAGGTCCGTCGGCCCACGCCCGGCGGAGCAGCAGGCACAGGTCTTCCATCTGGCGGACGCGCCGGGAGCGCGTGGTCCCGAAGCCCTGGTACTCGATGTCGCGGTAACCCAGTGCCACGCCCAGTGCCGCCCGGCCTCCGGAGAGCTGGTCGAGGAATGCGGTGTCCTCGGCCAGCCGGATGGGGTCGTAGAGCGGCGCGAGTGCCACCGAGATGCCCACGGTGATGCTCTCGGTGGCCTGAGCCACCGCGGCCGCGTAGGGCAACACGCTGCCGACGTAGCCGTTGTCGAGGAAGTGGTGCTCGGAGATCCACACGGCATCCAGGCCAACCTGTTCGGCGGTGCGCATCTGTTCGATCTCGTCCCGCAGCTGGCGCGTCTGGGAGATCTCCTGCTCCGGGAGGACCTCGCCCGTGAACACGCCAAGGCCGATCTGCATCATCCACGTCCTTTCCGCTACTTTTCGTTCGAAAGGCAGAGTAGGCAAATAGTGTTACGTATATGTTGATTCACGCTCCAGTTGCATTACGAATACAAGCAACTATTGGGTGATTGACTTTCGAGTGAAACATTTCTGCATGCTTCGGCTTTCGATCGGCAGACTGTTGCCATGGGTACTGCTCTGCGCATCTGTCCGTTGTGTGAAGCGACCTGCGGGTTGGTTCTCACCATCGACGACAACCGGGTCACCGGTGCCCGGGGAGATCGCGACGACGTGTTCAGCGCGGGGTTCATCTGCCCCAAAGGCGCCAGCTTCGCCGAACTCGACAACGACCCCGACCGGCTCACCCGGCCGTTGGTACGCCGTGGCGGTGAGTTGGTGGAGACAACCTGGGATGAGGCCTTTGCGGCGGTGGCCGACGGACTGGGCCGGGTTGCGGGAAAGCAGACGGCCATCTACCTGGGTAATCCCAATGCCCACACCATCGCCGGTGCGCTCTACGCACCGCTGGTGATCAAAGCGCTGGGCACCCGCTACGTGTTCAGTGCCAGCACCCTGGACCAGATGCCCAAGCAGGTGGCGCAGGGCTGTCTGTACGGCAACGCGTTCGCGTTCACGGTGCCCGACCTCGACCGCACCGACCACCTGGTGGTCATCGGCGCCAACCCGCTGGTGTCCAACGGAAGTGTCGCCACCGCAGCCGATTTCGGTGGCAAGCTCAAAGCACTGCGCCGTCGCGGCGGTCGGCTCACCGTCATCGATCCAAGTCGCACCCGCACCGCCGAGATGGCCGACTGCCACCTGGCACCGCGCCCGGGCACCGATGCCGCGCTGCTGTTCGCGGTGGTCAACGTGCTGTTCGCCGAGGGACTCACGTCGCCGGATCTCGGCGGTATCGGCGGACACGTCACCGGCGTCGAGCAGGTGCGGGCCCTGGCCGCCGACTTCCCACCCACCGCCGTCGCCAGGTACTGCGGTGTCACGGTCGACGACATCCGCGATCTGGCCCGCTCCATCGCGGCGGCACCGCGGTGCGCGGTGTACGGCCGGATCGGGACGTCGACGGTGGAGTTCGGCACCCTGGGCAGTTGGCTCATCGACGTCATCAACATCCTCACCGGCAATCTGGACCGGCCAGGTGGTGCCATGTTCCCCCTCGGGCCCACCGCCCCGGCCCCACGGACACCGAAACCGGGTCGCGGTTTCAGCACCGGACGCTGGCACAGCCGGGTCTCCGGATATCCGGAGGTGGCCTCGGAGTTCCCGGCCACCGCGCTGGCAGAGGAAATCATCACCCCGGGTGATGGTCAGGTCAGGGCGCTGATCACTGTGGCGGGCAACCCGGTGCTCTCGGCGCCGGACGGGCAACGCCTGGCAGCTGCACTCGAGGGTGTCGATTTCATGCTCAGCATCGATCCCTACCTCAACGAGACCACCCGCCACGCCGACGTCGTGCTGCCGCCGCCACCGCCGTCGCAGGCTGCACACTTCGACTTCGCGCTCAACAACCTCGCGGTGCACAACAACGCCCGGTATTCACCACCGGTGCTGCCCTTGGGGAACAGGCCCAGTGAACCCGAGATCCTCTCCCGCATCGCACTGCTGATCCTGGGCGCCGGCCTGGACGCCGACCCGTCGCTGGCCGATCAGCAGGTGATCTCGATGACGCTGGGCAAGGCCGTCGCCGACCCGCAGTCGCCGGTGGCCGGGCTGGACCCCGAGGTGTTGGCGGCCCAGCTGACCGGCGATACCGGATACGAGAGGCGCCTCGACATGATGCTGCGCCTGGGGGCCTACGGCGACGGCTTCGGCGCGCGTCCCGACGGGCTGAACCTGGAGCGGTTGAAGGACGCTCCGCACGGCGTTGATCTGGGGCCGCTACAGCCGCGCATTCCCGAGGTGCTGCGGACCGCCTCCGGCGCAGTGGAACTCGCTCCTGACGCTCTGGTGGCCGACGCCGCGCGCCTGGCCGCCACCCTGGATGCGGTGCCCGACCGATTCGTGCTGATCGGGCGCAGGCACCTGCGTTCCAACAACAGCTGGATGCACAACGTGCCCGCGCTGGCCGGTGGCTCCAACCGCTGCACCCTGCAGATCCATCCGGACGACGCGGCGAACCTCGGCTTGGGAGACACGGCGGTGGTGAAAGGACCGGGCGGTGAGTTGACCGTCCCGGTCGAGGTCACCGACACCATCCGGCCCGGGGTGGTCTCCATCCCACACGGCTGGGGTCACGGGCAGGACGGCACCCGGTTGGACGTCGCGGCAACGCAGCCGGGCGTCAATGTCAACCAGCTCAACGACGGCAGCTTCCTGGACCCGCTGTCGGGCACCGCGGTGCTCAACGGGTTGCCGGTTGAGGTCTCGGCTACCTGAGTTCCCAGATTGCGGTAACCGAGAACGACACCGTCTGCTGGCCCGGCGACAGCGGAACCGGGCTGGCAGCCATGGCGCGTTCCATCGGCATCGGCGTCGGCGGTGGCGTACCGCCGCCGGTCTCGGAGATGGAGATGATCTTGCCCAGCTCCAGGCCGGACAGGTCGGCGTACTGCTGTGCGCGGGCCTGAGCGTCTTCGAAGGCGTTGGTACGGGCGTCTTTCACCAGCTCCGAGTCGTCGGCGAAGGAGTAGGCCACCGAGTTGATGCGGGTGGCGTTGCCGCCGCTGGACTGGATGAGTGCCAGCACCCGGCCCGCGACGGCAGTGTCGCGGATGGTGACGTTCATGGTGTTGTTGGCCTCGTAGCCGACGGGCTCGGCGGAGACGCCGTCTGCCCCGTACTGCGGCTGCAGGGAGAAGTTGGCGGTGGCGATGTCGGATTCGTCGATGCCCGCTTCCACCAGTGCGGTCCTGACCTGGTTGACACGATCAGTGGACTGGTTCATCGCGTCGGTGGCGTCGGAGGCGATGACGCTGATGCCGGCGCTGGCGGTCATCAGATCCGGCGTGCCCTGGACGTCGCCTTCCCCGACCACCGTCACCTGCCGCGGGGTGTCACCGGGCAGCGGAGGCGCGGGTGGGGCCGCGTCGCAGGCGGTGACCGCGGCGGCGGTGAGACCGGCGAGAAGGACGGCGGTGAGGCGGGATCGCATGCTTCGCACTTTATAGTGCGGCGACCGATGACCGGGCGAGGAACGAGTCCTGCGGGTGTGGACCCGAGCGACGGTGCTATCGGTGTGCCGGCGCGCCTCGACATCTGCCAGTCGCGGGCGCGGGCTGCGCCCGTGACCCCATTTCTGGGGTGCCGGTGGTGACCGGCCGGGAGTCGTGGTCGATGGTTCCGGCATCAGGAACCGGCCCAATCATGCTGGTGCAGCAGGTGTTCCGCCGGCACTCGCGCAGTTCCGCGAGTTCACCGGTGAGCGCTGCGTCGGGTGCTCGGAGTGCGGTCACAAGAGGCCGATCAGAAAGGTCGGGCGGGTTTCCCATTTACCATGGAAGGGACGGCTGTGATGCGAGTTTCGCAGGTGTCTTGCCGACGCGCAGCGTCCTCGCCGAGCCTGCTCCACTACGGTCGGCTGGGAACTCCTCCCACCGATACCCCTGAGACGGAGCAGCCCTGATGATGACCGCCAAGTCCGTGGCCCTGTTCGTGGTCGCCGCGCTCCTCGAGATCGGCGGAGCGTGGCTGGTCTGGCAGGGTGTTCGGGAACATCGTGGCTGGGTCTGGGTCGGGCTGGGAGTCATCGCGCTGGGTGCATACGGCTTTGTTGCGACCTTGCAGCCCGACGCCAACTTCGGTCGCATCCTTGCCGCCTATGGCGGGGTGTTTGTCGCCGGCTCTTTGGTGTGGGGCATGGCCTTGGACGGCTTCCGGCCTGATCGATGGGATGTCATCGGCGCGGTTATCTGCCTTCTGGGTGTCGCTGTCATCATGTATGCCCCTCGAGGCGCATGAGCGCAGTGTGATCGGCAGTGAGATGCCGTCCAGCTGAGCATTTTCCAGCGTGACTCCCAGACCGGGGGTGCAGCGCACCGGAGGGAACCGCCCGGTGCACTACGGACGGACTACGGGTTTTCCGTGATTCGCACGCTCCTGCTCCGGTGCGAGGCTCGAAGAGTCACATCGGAACAGATCTGGAGGCAGCGTCATGTCGGACGTGTTCGAGAAATTGTTGGGCGCCATGAAGGTGATCCAGAGCGTCGAGCCGCCGGTGATTCCCGCCGACGCGCACGTCATGACCTCGATCATCGAATGGGGACCCGGCGATACGGGCGCACCGCCGCACCGCCACCCGGGCGGGCCGTGTTTCGGCTACGTCCTCGAAGGCGAGATGCTCTTCGAGCTGGAAGGTGAGGCACCGCGAGTGATCCAGGCCGGGGAGGCGTTCTGGGAACCGGGCGGTGACGTCATTCACTATTCCGATGGCAACAACCGCGATGACGTTCCGCTGCGGTTCCTGGTCACCATGATGTGCAAACCCGGCGAGCAGATGTTCGTCATCGTCGACGACGCCGAACTCGAGGATCGTCGCGACCGCCGGGTTCCGGCGAAATGAAGATCGTGATCGCCGGCGCTACCGGCACCGTCGGACGCCACGTGGTGGCCGAAGCGGGGCGCAGGGGCCACGACGTGGTGGCATTGTCGCGCAACTCGGGCCAGGACGTCACCACCGGTGCGGGTCTCACGCAGGCGCTGACGGGCGCGGACGTGGTGATCGACGTCAGCAGCCAGACGACGATGAACACCGCAAAAGCCGTGCAGTTCTTCACCGATGCCACCCGTAACCTCCACGATGCTGAACGCGCCAACGGCGTCGGACACCATTTGGTGCTGTCGATCGTCGGCATCGACGCGATCAACACCGGCTACTACGCAGGCAAGGTCGCGCAGGAGAAAGTGGTGATGCAAGCCCAGGTGCCGTGGACGATCATGCGGGCTACCCAGTTCCACGAGTTCGTCTGCCAAGCGCTGGCGCAGGGCACGTTGGGTCCGGTGGCCCTTGTGCCCAAGATGCTGGTGCGCACCGTCGCCGCCGCGGAAGTCGCGCAGCGGCTGGTCGACCTGGCCGAAGCCGGGCCGTGCGGTTGCGCCACCGACCTGGTGGGCCCGCGTGACGACACGCTGATGGGATTGGTGCGCAAGACCTTTGCCCATGACGGCGTACGCAAGCGCCCCATCGGGGTGGCCCTCCCCGGAAAGTACTGGCGTGGAGTGGCTTCCGGTGTGCTGCGGGGCACCCCGGGCAGCGCGACCGGGGACCTGACCTTCGACCAGTGGCTGGACAGCCCGAAACGGAATCCATCATGAACATCACCATTGTCGGAGCCACCGGTCAGATCGGCACCCGGCTGGTGTCGTTGCTGTCCACAGCCGGGCACCGCATCACCGCCGCATCCCGGCAATCCGGCGTGGACGCCACAACGGGCGTGGGCCTCGATGAGGCACTGTCAGGTGCCGACGTGCTGATCGACGTTCTGAACTCACCCACCATGGAGGACGACGCCGCACTGGCCTTCTTCGTGGCACTTCGGCCAATCTCACCGCCGCCGCCGAGAAGGCCGATGTGCGCCATTATGTCCTGCTGTCCATCGTGGGGGTCGGCGCCGGTCTGCAGGGCGGTGGGTACCTGAGAGGAAAAGTGTTGCAGGAGATGACTGTCGCCGCCTCGGGCGTGCCCTACACCATTGTGCGCGCCACCCAGTTCCACGAGTTGACCGAACTCATCACCGCAGCACTGATCGTCGACGGCACCGTGCACGCTCCGGATGCGCTGATCCAACCCATTGCTGCCGACGACGTCGCGACCGAGGTCGCCGACGTGGCGACGGGCACACCCGTCAACGGGGTACGCAACATCGCAGGCCCGGAGCCCATGGCCTTTGCCGCGATGGCGAAGCTGGTGCTGGCCCAGCAGGGCACGGACATCCCGGTGCTCACCGACCCCACCGCGGCTTACTTCGGCGTCCCGGTTCAGCGCAGCAGCATGGTCCCCGGCCCGGACGGTCAGCTGTCCGCCACCAGCCTGGCCGAGTGGCTGGCCAAGCGATGAGCGAATTGCAGGGGCACAGTGCCCTGGTCACCGGCGGCACGGCTGGTATCGGCAAGGCCACGGCTCG
Organism: Mycobacterium sp. MS1601; assembly: GCF_001984215.1. Taxonomy (NCBI): domain Bacteria; kingdom Bacillati; phylum Actinomycetota; class Actinomycetes; order Mycobacteriales; family Mycobacteriaceae; genus Mycobacterium; species Mycobacterium sp. MS1601. The sequence goes on along the minus strand of NZ_CP019420.1, from coordinate 1,967,600 downwards.
GCTGCTCGCCGCCGCAGGCGCCATGGTGACCATCACAGGTCGCGACGCCGCCAAGGGTGTTGCTGCCGCAGCAGAACTGGGGGACCGGGTTCGGTTCATCATGGCCGATATGACCGACCTGGCGTCCGTGGACCACCTGGCCCGTCACTTCGATGGCGACATCGTGGTCAACAACGCGGCGAGCTTCCCGGGGGCCATGACAGTGGACCAGGACGTCAACTCCTTCGAACGCACCTACGCGATCAACGTGCGCGGCGTGTACTTTCTGGTGGCCGAGGTGGTACCGGCGATGATCCGCCGCGGCGGTGGTTCCATCGTCAATGTCACGTCGATGGTGGCGAGCAAGGGTGTGGCAGGTGCATCGGTGTACAGCTCGTCGAAGGCCGCGCTGGAATCGATGACTCGGACTTGGGCGGCGGAATTCGGCAGCCACGGAGTGAGAGTCAACAGTGTGGCGCCCGGACCCACCGCCACCGAGGGAGTGGCCGCAGAATGGGGTGACGTTAACGAAGAACTAGGCAGGGCACTGCCGTTGGGGCGCACCGCAGATCCCGTCGAGATCGCCGAAGCCATCCTCTTCCTTGCCTCGCCGCGTGCCAGCTTCATCACCGGAACCACGTTGCACGTCGACGGCGGCGGATCGGCGGTATGAGATGAACACCTTCGCCGAGATCGTGCACCGTAGGCACTCTTCACGAATGTTCTTGGCCGACAAACCTGTTCCACCAGAGCTCCTCCACGAGGCGCTGACGTTGGCCATGCGGGCACCGTCGAATTCCAACGTGCAACCCTGGCAGCTGTTGCTCGCCTCGGGGGAGCGTCGCGACGCACTCGCCGCCGCGCTGTCTGAGCGGGCACGAACCAACCCTCCCACGGCAACGGGCCTGCCGGACTCCTTCGCCGCCCTACGTCGTGAACTGGGCGCGCAGGTGTACGGCGCTATGGGGATTGCCCGTGAGGACGGGGCAGCCCGATGGAACGCCCAGCTACGCAACTTTGAGTTCTTCCACGCCCCCGTGGCCGGAATGGTCTGCATGCACCGCGATCTCGGCATGCCCGATGCCGTTGGGGTGGGCATGTTCCTACAGACTCTGCTGCTGGCGCTGACCGAGCGTGGCCTCGACAGCTGCGTGCAGGTGTCCACCACGCTTTATCCCGATGTGGTGCGCGAACATCTCGGTATCCCTGACGAACTGCAGCTGTTGTGCGGGCTGTGCATCGGCTATGCGGACCCGGCCTTCGCGGCGAATCGGCTGACCATACCCCGTAACGATCTCACGAAGAACGTCGTGTTCGTGAAATGACCAGCGACGAAAGGCCTTGATTGGGAGAGAGATTCTGGCGGTTGGCAGAGGTTTGGCCGGTGTGGGTAGCGCCCGGTCGCTGCTCGTCCCGTATTCCCCATCAGTACCTGGCGATTCAGTTGGACGTGAGGTCCAGATCGGAGCGGCGGGTCTGTGACGTTCCGACGGCGTTGACAGCATCGACGGCCTCACGCGAGGCCGTTCGATTCATCGCGTGAGCTGCGACAATGGTCACGTCACACCACGGCCGCCCAATGCCATGTCACGCCTGAGGCGTCACCAGGACCTTGCAGTGTCGTTCCGGATCGGCCAGGCCGGTGAACGCCGCGCCCACTCCGTCGAGACTCACCGTCGAGGTGATCATCGGGGACACATCCACCACCCCGTCGGCAATGGCGGTCAGCGCTGACGCGAACTCTTTTGGGCTGTGGCCAAAGACGAACTGCACGGTGATGTTCTTCATGGCGGCGAACGCCGGGCGCACGGTGTCCGGCTGCATCGACGCGCCCACCGAGACCAATCGGCAATTGCTCGGCGCCATGCGGATCGCCTCATCGATGATGCCGGGTACACCGACGGCTTCGAACACGACCGAGGGCCGCGCCACGTCGAACGGTGACTGCATCGCCGGATCCACCGTCCGGGAAGCTCCCATGGTCTGCGCCAGAGTGCGCCGCACAGGTGAGAAGTCCGCGGCGACGACGGATTCCACCCCGGCCGCGCGCAACGCGGCGATGATCGAGATGCCCACCGGTCCGGCGCCGATCACCACCGCGGTGTCGTCGGGGCGGATACGGGATTTGTTGACGGCGTGGATGCCGACAGCCAACGGTTCTGTCAGCGCCGCCCGCCGTGCGTCGAGCCCGTTGGGCACCGGTAGCAGCAGCGGCGCCGAGAGCAGCATCCGTTCGGCATAGCCACCGATCACGGTGTTGCTGAACACGATTCCATCGATTCGGTCCCCGGACACCAGGATCGGCTGTGAGGTCACCAGGGTTCCCGGCGCCGGGGCGTCGGTCTCGGGGCCCGCTTCGAGTATCTCGGCACTGAATTCGTGGCCCATGAAGACGTCGGCGTCGAGGTCCAGATCAGTGTTCATGGGCGTGTCGCGAACCTGTCTGGCGAGTTCGATCATCTCGGCGCCGTGTCGGGCGAAATGCAGGTCGGATCCGCAGATGCCGCACGCCCGTACCTCCACCAGCACCTGGCCGGGTCCGGGTACCGGATCCGGGACGTCGTCGCGCAACACCATGGCGCCGTTGCGTAACACGCTGGCACGCATCACCGCTGGCTCTCCTGGGTGTGTTCCTCGATGGCGTTGACCACCGCCTCACCCGCCCGGCCCAGCAGTGCCCTGCGCTTGCCGCTGGCCCAGTCGTGGGAGTCCTGAGGTGCTGCCAACTGGCCCTTGAAGTACGGGATCACCTTGCGCGCGAAGAGGTCGTAGGAATGCAGGGTGGCCCTCGGGTCCGCCCAGTCATGACCCAACATCAAAAATGTGCCGAATCCCCCCGACTGTTCCAACAGACCCGAGATGTAGGCGATGGCGTCGTCCGGCGTGCCGATGCAGCAGTTGCCCTTGGCGGCGTAGTCGGCGACGAATTGCCGCGGATTCGGCGGTGTGCCGTCCACCGTGTTCGACAGCGGCACGAAGCCCGCGGCCCCGAAGTACTTCGCGAAATCCTGCAGGCCATATGTGCAGTCGTCGATCGCCTGGTCACGGCTGTCGGCCAGGTGCACGATGCCCAGCACCCGCCAGTTCGCCCGGTCGGGTTGCGCGCGCCCGGCCTTCTCGGCCTGATCGGTGACGATCTGCCAGGCATCCTCCAGCGCGGCGAACCCACCCGGCACCGACATCGACAACGACAACAGTGAGGTGCCCAGCGCCCCGGCGAGCCTCGGCCCCGACGGCGACACCATGGCCGCGGTCGAGATCTCCGGGTAGGGCCAGGTGTACGGCCGCACCTGCAAAGCAGCCTCGCGCAACGTGAACCAGTCGGTCTGCCGGTCGATCCGCTCGCCGGGGGCTGCGCGGAACAGCGCGAGGATGGCCTCGAGCGATTCGCGCATCATAGGTCGCTGCCGCACCGGGTCGATGCCCATCATGTAAGCGTCCGACGGCAGCGCGCCCGGTCCGGTCCCGAACATCACCCGGCCCCGGGTCAGGTGGTCCAGCAGCACCCAGCGGTCGGCGACCATGAGCGGATGGTGGTATGGCAGTGACACCACACCGGTGCCCAGGCGGATGTGCCTGGTGCGCTCCGCGGCCGTGGCGATGAACACCTCGGGGCAGGAGATCAGCTCATAGCCGCCGGAATGGTGCTCCCCGAACCAGGCCTCGTCGAATCCGAGCCGGTCCAGTGCCACCACCCGCTCCAGGTCGTAGTCCAGCGCAACGGTGGGGGACTGTCCCACCGGATGGAAGGGCGTGATGAAGGCGCCGAAGTTCAGCGGACGGTTCACCGCACCACCGCCACGATGTTCAGCAGCACCTGGGAAGCTGCTGGTCGGCTCGCTTCGATCAGCTGGAGTCCAGCCCCGTAGGACTCGACCAAACGCTGGGTTGACGTCCGCACAGTCCCACCAAATCACGATTCGGTGCCCGTGGGAACTGCGGATCGTTGGCCTAGCGGTAGCCTTGAAGTTCTCCCCGCGCGCATTGGAAGGACCTGGCTGGCAGGACATGCATGCCGGCCGACGATATTGATGAACCGTAAAACCCTGATCCGCACGCTCACGGTGATCGCCGTGGTGCTGTTGCTCGGATGGTCGTTCTTCTATTTTTCCGACGACACTCGCGGCTACAAGCCCGTCGACACGTCCGTCGCACTCGCCCAGATCAGCGACAACAACGTCAACAGCGCGCAGATCGACGACCGCGAGCAGCAGATCCGCCTCGACCTCAAAGAGGGCAACGGCGACACCGAGAACTCCACCCAGGTGATCTCGAAGTACCCCACCGGGTACGGCGTCACGTTGTTCAACGACCTCAGCGACAAGAACGTCAAGATCAACACGGTGGTGAACCAGGGCAGCGTCCTCGGTTCGCTGTTGATCTACATGCTTCCGCTGCTGCTGCTCGTCGGCCTGTTCATCATGTTCTCCCGCATGCAGTCCGGCGGCCGGATGGGCTTCGGCTTCGGCAAGTCCAAGGCCAAGCAGCTCACCAAGGACATGCCCAAGACCACGTTCGCCGACGTCGCGGGCGCCGACGAGGCTGTCGAAGAGCTCTACGAGATCAAGGACTTCCTGCAGAACCCGTCGCGCTACCAGGCTCTGGGCGCCAAGATCCCCAAGGGCGTGCTGCTCTACGGCCCGCCGGGAACCGGCAAGACGCTGTTGGCCCGTGCGGTCGCAGGCGAGGCGGGTGTGCCGTTCTTCACCATCTCCGGCTCGGACTTCGTGGAGATGTTCGTCGGTGTCGGCGCCTCCCGCGTGCGTGATCTCTTCGAGCAGGCCAAGCAGAACAACCCCTGCATCATCTTCGTCGACGAGATCGACGCCGTGGGCCGCCAACGTGGCGCCGGCCTGGGTGGCGGGCACGACGAGCGTGAGCAGACGCTCAACCAGCTGCTGGTCGAGATGGACGGCTTCGGCGACCGCCAGGGCGTCATCCTGATCGCGGCCACCAACCGTCCCGACATCCTGGACCCGGCCCTGCTGCGGCCCGGCCGCTTCGACCGCCAGATCCCGGTCACCGCGCCCGACCTGGCCGGCAGGCGCGCAGTGCTGAAGGTGCACTCGCAGGGCAAGCCGATCGCCGAGGACGCCGACCTCGAGGGTCTGGCCAAGCGCACCGTGGGTATGTCGGGTGCCGACCTGTCCAACGTCATCAACGAGGCGGCCCTGCTGACCGCCCGCGAGAACGGCACCATCATCTCCGGCGCGGCGCTCGAAGAGGCCGTCGACCGCGTGATCGGCGGGCCCCGCCGCAAGAGCCGGATCATCAGCGAGGAAGAGAAGAAGATCACCGCCTACCACGAGGGTGGGCACACCCTCGCGGCGTGGGCGATGCCGGACATCGAGCCCATCTACAAGGTCACCATCCTGGCGCGCGGCCGTACCGGCGGCCACGCCGTCTCGGTGCCCGAGGACGACAAGGGCCTGATGACCCGCTCGGAGATGATCGCCCGGCTGGTGTTCGCCATGGGCGGGCGCGCGGCCGAGGAACTGATCTTCCGCGAGCCCACCACCGGTGCGTCGTCGGACATCCAGCAGGCCACCCGTATCGCCCGCGCCATGGTCACCGAGTACGGCATGAGCGCCAAGCTGGGCGCGGTCAAGTACGGCACCGAACACGGTGACCCGTTCCTGGGCCGTTCCATGGGCACGCAGGCCGACTACAGCCACGAAGTGGCCCGCGAGATCGACGAAGAGGTGCGCAAGCTCATCGAAGCCGCGCACACCGAGGCCTGGGAGGTGCTCAGCGAGAACCGCGACGTCCTCGACGTACTGGCCGGCGAGCTGCTGGAGAAGGAGACGCTGCATCGCGCCGAACTCGAGGTCATCCTCAGCGCGGTGAAGAAGCGTCCCCGCATCACCGCGTTCGACGACTTCGGCGGCCGGGTGCCGTCCGACAAGCCGCCCATCAAGACTCCGGGCGAGCTGGCGATCGAGCGTGGCGAGGAGTGGCCCAAGCCGCTGCCCGAGCCGGCGTTCAAGCAGGCGATCCGCGAGGCCGAACGCAAGAACAACGGCTCCAACGGATCCAACGGCGCACCCAACGGTTCCAACGGTGCTCCCGGCGCAAAGCAGCCGGACTACGGCGCTCCCGCCGGTTGGCACGCGCCGGGTTGGCCGCCTCGCGGCCAGCAACCGCCGCCGCAGCCGCCGCAGGGCCCGTGGTATCCGCCGTCCGGTCAGCAGCCCGCTCCGCCGTCAGGTGGCTGGGGTCCGCCGTCGGGTGGCTACCCGGGACAGCATTCCGGCGGCTACCAAGGCCAGGGTGGATATCCGGGGCAGCAACAGCCCTACCCGTACCAGCCCTACCCCCCGCAGTATGGTCAGCCTGGACCGGAGGGCGGCGAACGGCCGGACTCCCGGGGCGAGGATGCGGGTCGACACAACCGACCCGACCACGGCTGACATAGAGCGGAGGCTCGAGTGGCTACTGGGGGCCTGGCGGCGTCGGCGCCGCAGCCCAACTCCCACGCGGCGACGTACAGTCGCCCGGAGTTCGACCAAGCGCGCGCGGAGGCGGCGGTGCGGGAACTGCTGTACGCCATCGGCGAGGACCCGGACCGGCAAGGTCTGGTGGACACCCCGGCGCGGGTGGCTCGGGCATACCAGGAGATGTTCGCCGGGCTGTACACCAATCCCGACGACGTACTCAACACCACGTTCGACGAGCAACATGACGAGCTGGTGCTGGTCAAGGACATCCCGATGTACTCGACGTGTGAGCACCACCTGGTGGCTTTCCACGGGGTGGCCCATGTCGGCTACATCCCCGGGGTCGACGGCAGGGTGACGGGACTGTCCAAACTGGCCCGCGTGGTCGACCTCTACGCCAAGCGGCCGCAAGTCCAGGAACGGCTGACCGGCCAGGTGGCTGATGCGATGATGCGCAAACTGGACCCGCGTGGTGTCATCGTCGTGATGGAGGCCGAGCACCTCTGTATGGCGATGCGCGGTATCCGCAAGCCGGGTGCTGTCACCACCACCTCGGCTGTTCGCGGACAGTTCAAGACGGACAAGGCATCTCGGGCCGAGGCGCTGGATCTCATCCTGCGAAAGTGAACTCTCCACACGTGCAGGTGATGGGCATCGTCAACGTCACCGAGGATTCGTTCTCCGACGGTGGGCGCTACCTTTCGCCTGATGCAGCTGTGCGGCACGGTTTGGGCTTGGTGGCCGACGGAGCCGCCATCATCGACGTGGGTGGTGAGTCCACCCGTCCCGGCCACCAACGTGTCGAGCCCGAAATCGAAAAGGCGCGGGTGCTGCCCGTCGTCGAAAGGCTTGCCGCCCAAGGGGTCACCGTCAGCATCGACACCATGCACGCCGATGTGGCAGCAGCGGCCCTCGAACACGGCGCCGCCATCGTCAACGACGTGTCCGGTGGCCGCGCCGACGCGGCGATGGCCGGAGTGGTGGCATCAGCGGGAGTGCCCTGGATCCTGATGCACTGGCGGCCGGTCTCGGCGCAGGATCCGCACACCGTGCCGGACTATGGGGATGTGGTGACCGACGTGCGCGACGCATTACTGCGCACCGTCGACGACGCGGTGGCCGCCGGTGTGGACCCCGCCAATTTGGTGATCGACCCTGGTCTCGGGTTTGCCAAGACGGCACAACACAATTGGCAGCTGCTCAAGGCGCTGCCGAAGTTCGTCGAAACCGGGTTCCCCGTCCTGATCGGGGCGTCGAGAAAACGCTTCCTCGGCGCCCTGCTGGCCGGCGCCGACGGTGTCCGTCCGCCGGATGGCCGCGAGACCGCCACCGCGGTGATCTCCGCGTTGGCGGCCACCCATGGAGCCTGGGGAGTGCGGGTGCACAATGTGCGCGCCTCGGTGGACGCGCTCGCCGTCGCGGACGCCTGGAACTCCGGAGGTGCGAGTCATGGCTGACCGAATCGAGCTGCGCGGGTTGACTGTTCGCGGCAATCACGGTGTGTTCGACCACGAGCGGCGCGACGGTCAGGAGTTCGTGGTCGACATCACGCTGTGGATCGACCTTGCCGCCGCAGCGGCCTCCGACCAGCTCGAGGACACCTACGACTACGGGGTGCTGGCCGCGCGGGCCGCCGCGATCGTGGGCGGCGAGCCCAGGAACCTGATCGAGACCGTGTCGGCCGCGATCGCCGAGGACGTGATGACCGACGAGCGGGTGCACGCCGTCGAGGTGGTGGTGCACAAACCGAAGGCGCCGATCCCGCTGGACTTCGCCGATGTCGCGGTGGTGGCCCGCAGGTCGCGTCGGGGTAATCGCGCATGAGCGTCGAGCGAGTAGCGAGTACGCGAGGGACGAGCGGGGGAGCGGATCGCGCATGAGCGTCGAGCGAGTAGCGAGTACGCGAGGGACGAGCGGGGGAGCGGATCGCGCATGAGCACAGTGGTCCTGTCCATCGGTTCCAATCTCGGTGACCGGCTGGCTCGTCTGCAGTCCGTGGTGGACGCGCTCGGTGACCGGTTGCGGGCCGTGTCGCCGGTGTACGAGACCGACCCGTGGGGTGGAGTTGACCAAGGTGCGTTCCTGAATGCCGTGGTGACCGCCGAGGACCCCGGTCTCGACGGTCACGGTTGGCTCGACTTCGCCCAGACACTCGAGGCTGCTGCCGAACGGATCCGCGGGCAGAAGTGGGGACCGCGCACCCTGGATGTCGATCTGGTGGCCTGCCATGACCAGGCCGGTGAGCAGATCTGCCGGGACGACGGACTGACTTTGCCCCATCCGCTGGCCCACCTGCGTGCGTTCGTGCTGATCCCGTGGCTGGCGGTGGACCCGGACGCGACGTTGACGGTCACCGACACCGTGGTGCCGGTGTCGCAGCTGCTGTCCGAGCTGCCTGCCGACGACCGTGACGGCGTGCGGTTGACGCCCCTGGTGCTCGGTGTCGCCGACTGATGGGACCCACCCGCAAACGTGATCTCGCAGGCGCGGTGGTGGCCGCGGCCGTCATCGGCTACCTCCTGGTGCTGATGTCCTACCGGTACTTCCCTCCGCTGACGGTGTGGACCGGACTGTCCCTGGCGGCGGTGGGTGTCGCCGAGGCGGTCTGGGGCTGGCACCTACGAGCCAAGATCAACAACGGGGAGATCGGAGTCGGCGGCGGCCGGGTGCACCCACTGGCGGTGGCGCGCAGCGTGGTGATCGCCAAGGCGTCGGCATGGATGGGTGCAGTGGTGCTCGGGTGGTGGATTGCGGTGCTGGCTTACCTGATTCCGCGTCGCACGAGTGTCCGCGTCGCCGGGGAGGACACCGCCGGTGCGGTGGTGGCCGCGGTGTGCGCGCTGGTGCTGATCGGCGCGGCACTGTGGTTGCAGCATTGCTGCAAGTCGCCGCCGGACACGTCTGACGGTCCCGAGGGCGCTACCGAGTAGCGGCAGGATCTCCTGGCGGGCCGCGGCGTTACCGATCTGTCACTTTTGTCGATGTTTCGCCAGCCCGCGCACGGGTTACAGATGCTCACTGAAGAAGCCGTCGAATTACGGTAACCGCCGGGCGATGCACTGTGCTTCCTCGTAGTTCTCGTGAGCAGAAGGCGGTAGCACATGGCGGTGCGGTTGGCGCATGACGAGCGCATGACGTCACCGCTGATGCTTCGGGAGATCGCTGCCCGGATCCGTTTGCCGATGGGCTCGCTCGGGCTGGCCGTCAGCTTTGTCGCCGATGCGGCGGCAGCGTGTATCGCCTCCGCCGTGGGGTTGTACTGGGCGCACAGCAGCGGGCTGCCGATGCCGCCGGTGTGGATGATGTCGTGCTACGCCCCGATGGTCCTTGTCCTGTTTGCGGCGCGGTCGACCTATCGGCGTAGGTTGCACAAGAATCTGGTCGACGAGTACATAGCGGTGCAGATGACGGCCGCTCTGGCGGCGATGCTGCTGTTGGCCGGCATGGTGGTCACCGGTGTGTCCGGGGACCTGGGCGACACGGTGGCGAAGGTGTGGTTGGCCACTGCGGCACTGCTGCCGGTCGGCCGGGTCTCTGCGATCTCGCTCAAGCGAGCCTTGCGGCGGCGTCACTATCTGCAATCGCGCACCCTGATCCTGGGCAACGGGTTGGTTGCAAGTCACCTGGCCCAGCGTTTCATCGACAATCCGCAGTACGGGATTGTGCCGGTGGGCTTTGTCGATGCTGATGCGACACCATCTTCAGCGGCCCACTCGGTCTGCCCGCTTCCGGCGGCGGGCACCCCGGAGAAGATGGCAGCGGCGATCCGAGACACCGGAGCCGAGGCGGTGGTTGTCGCGTTCTCGCTGACCAGAGATGAAGATCTGGTACCCGCCATCAGGACCGCGCGGCTGGCGGGATTGACCGTCTGGGTGGTGCCGCGGTTGTTCGATGCGGTCAGCAAGCGGTCCCGCTTGGACTACGTGGGCGGGATGCCGGTGCTCGATCTGTGCAGCACCAACCCCAACAGCTGGCAGTTCACCGTCAAGTACATCTCGGATCGAGTCGTGGCTGCCGGCATCCTGTTGGCCATTTCCCCGTTCTTCATCCTGCTCGCGGCTGCCGTCAAGCTCTCGTCACCGGGTTCGGTGTTCTATCGCCAACCAAGGATCGGGCGAGATGGAATCGTGTTCGATTGCCTGAAGTTCCGCTCGATGCGAGCGCTGCGCGATTCCGAGAAGGCTTTCGTGTTGCGTCACGGTTGCGCTCCGGGCGGGGTGGAGGGCGTCGATCGGCGCACCGGAATCGGAAAGTGGCTCCGCAGTACCTCCTTGGACGAGCTCCCGCAACTTCTCAATGTCGTCAAGGGCGACATGAGTCTGGTCGGACCCCGCCCGGAACGCCCCGAGTACGTGGAACTTTTCAACACCCAGATCCGGCGTTATGGGGAGCGGCATCGGGTCAAGGCGGGGATGACCGGCTGGGCGCAGGTGCACGGCCTGCGCGGGCAGACCTCCATCGACGACCGCGCCGAGTGGGACAACTTTTACATCGAAAACTGGTCACTGGCACTGGATCTGCAGATTCTGCTGATGACGTTGCCCGCTGTTCTGCGTTCGCGGGAAAAAGTGTCGGCGCGGGCTTGATGCCCCTGACCGGCAGACAAGACCGTACGAATCGCCGTACGCGGCGACACGCGCAGCGACGTCGCCCGGGTACAGTCGCCCCATGACCGTTCTGTCCCGCGGCGCCCGGGCTCGGCGCGGCGGCCGCAGGCCGGGCTGGGCATTGCTGACGGTGTTGCTGATCCTGGCCATCGGTGCCAGCTGCGCGCTGGTGTTCACCAGCCGCGTCGAACTGCTGCGGCTGGCTGTGCTCCTCGCGTTGTGGGCGGCGGTCGTGGCCGCTTTCGTCTCGGTGATCTACCGCAGGCAGAGCGACAGCGACCAGGCCAAGGTGCGCGACCTCAAGCATGTCTACGACCTGCAGTTGGATCGTGAGATCTCGGCCCGCCGCGAGTACGAGCTGAGTGTGGAAACGCACCTGCGCCGTGAACTGTCGGCCGAGCTGCGCGCTCAGCAAGCCGACGAGGTGGCCGCGTTGCGTGCTGAATTGGCAGCGCTGAGAACCAATCTGGAAATTCTGTTCGACACAGACCTGGCGCACCGACCGGCACTCGAGACCGATCGCAGCCGACCGTCCAAGCCCGGTAGGGTCGCCAGCAGCCGGATCACCTCGGTCCGCGAGGAACGAGACGAACACCGGTACCCCGAACCCGCGGAGAGCCCGATCATCGATGTCCCCGAAGAGCCTCTGATCCAGCAGCCGCGTAGGCCCGAGGATGGCTACCGCGGTTCCCACCGGCGTCCCAGCGAGGAGACGGGTTGGATCCCGCCGGTGCGGCCGGGGCCGCCGCCCCCGCAGGCCGCCCCCGCGCCGAGACCCAAACCGAAGCCGGTCCAGCCTCAGCCCAAGACCCAGGAGCGTCCGCCGGCTCGCCCCACGCCGGCTGCGTCTTCGCCCACCGCGGCCCCGAGGCCCGCCCCGCCGCCACCTCCGCAGCAGGCTCCGCGACCGGCGCCAGCGTCCTCGCAGCCCTCGCCGTCCCCAGAGCCCTCGGTCACCCCGCAACCCTCGGTGGCCCCGCAGCCGTCACCCGAGCCGGAGCGGCGCGGACGGCACTCCGGTAGTGGTGGTGACGCGGTCGGTCCGGAGATTCCGCGCGGCCGACATTCGGCACCACCGGCCCCGGACAGCGCGGAGCCGGCGTCGTCTGCCTCGCCACCACCTGCAGACGAGTCGGATCAGCCGTCGCGGCATCGCGGCCCGGATTCCGGTGATTCCGACAGTGGACAGTCGGTGGCAGATCTCCTGGCCAGGCTGCAGGCCGGCACCACAGGTAGTGGTGGCCGCCGGCGCAGGCGTGAGGACTGATTGCCACTCGGAGCACGAGTGGGACTAATCTTTGCCAGCATGGGGACCCCCAACGGGTTGCGCCCGGCCCGACTGAAGGTGGGCATCATCTCCTCGGGCCGGGTCGGTACCGCCCTCGGTGTTGCGCTGGAGAACGCCGAGCACGTCGTCGTCGCCTGCAGCGCCATCTCGAGCGCATCGCGCCTGCGGGCCGAGCGCAGGTTGCCCGACACCCCGGTGCTACCGGTCGATGACGTCGCGCGGGCCGCCGAACTGCTGATCCTGGCGGTGCCCGATGCTGAACTGGCCACTCTGGTGCGCGGGCTGGCGGCCACCTCGGCGGTGACACCGGGAGCCATCGTGGTCCACACCTCGGGTGCCAACGGAATCGGTGTGCTGCAACCGTTGACCGCGCAGGGTTGCATACCGCTGGCGATTCATCCGTCGATGACGTTCACCGGCTCGGACGAGGACATCGAACGCCTGCCCGGCACCTGCTTCGGGATCACCGCCGCCGACGAGATCGGCTATGCGATAGCCCAGTCTCTGGTGCTCGAGGTCGGCGGTGAGCCGTTCCGGGTCCGCGAGGACGCCCGTATCCTCTACCATGCGGCGTTGGCCCATGCCAGCAACCATCTGGTGACGGTGATCGCCGATGCGGTCGAGGCCTTGCGCGCTGCCATCGCCGGACAGGAGCTGCTGGGGCAGGAGTTGGTGGGCGAGTACCCTGGCGGGCTTGCTGAACGGGTGATCGCTCCGCTGGCCCGGGCCGCACTGGACAACACTCTGCAACGAGGACAGGCCGCGCTCACCGGGCCGGTGGCCCGCGGTGACGCAGGAGCCGTAGCTGCCCATCTGAGCGCTCTCGCCGAGGTCGATCCCGAACTCGCGCAGGCTTACCGCGCGGCGTCGCTGCGCACCGCACAGCGCGCCCACGCGCCCAAGGAGGTATTCGAGGTGCTCAACAGGTGATAGTGAAATCCCCGGCGTTCACCGCCGGTCAGCTCAACACCTACACCACACCGGCTGCGGTGTCCGATGTCAGCCGGGCCCTGCGGACCACCGGCCGGCGGGTGATGCTGGTGCCCACCATGGGAGCTCTGCACGACGGGCATCTGGCGCTGGTGCGGGCCGCCAAGAGGGTGCCGGGCGCGGTGGTGGTCGTGTCGATCTTCGTCAACCCGTTGCAGTTCGGCCCGAACGAGGATCTCGACGCTTACCCGCGCACCCTCGACTCCGATCTGGAACTGCTGCGCGCCGAGGATGTCGACATCGTCTTCACCCCGAGTGCCTCGGCCATGTATCCCGACGGCCCGCGCACCTCGGTACATCCGGGGCCGCTGGGCGCCGAACTCGAAGGTGCGGTTCGGCCAACACATTTCGCGGGAATGTTGACGGTGGTGCTCAAGCTGCTGCAGATCATCCGGCCGGATCGGGCGTTCTTCGGTGAGAAGGACTACCAGCAGCTGGTGTTGATCAGGCAGATGTGCGCCGACCTCAACGTCGACACCCGCATCGTCGGCGTGCCGATCGTGCGCGAAGCCGACGGTTTGGCCATGTCCTCGCGCAACCGCTACCTCGATGCCGAGCAGCGCGAGCAGGCCGGCGCGTTGTCTGCCGCACTGCTGGCCGGAATGTATGCGGCCTCCGGTGGCGCCGTGGCTGCAATCGATTCCGCGCGGGCGGTGCTCGATGAAGTGCCGGCCATCGACGTGGACTATCTGGAGGTCCGCGGTACCTGGCTGGAGAAGAACCCGGCACCGGGTGCGGGCCGAATGCTGGTCGCGGGGCGGCTCGGCAACACCCGACTTCTCGACAACATCGCGATCGAACTGGGCAACGCCGCCGGCGCGCAGGGCGAGTACGCCGGCGCCGAGCAGCACCGCGAACTGCCCTGGAGAAACTGACGTGCTGCTGGCAATCGACGTCCGCAACACACACACCGTGGTCGGGCTGGTCTCCGGATCAGGAGACCATGCAAAAGTGGTGCAGCACTGGAGGATTCGTACCGAAGCCGAGGTCACCTCCGATGAGCTGGCGCTGACCATCGACGGCCTGATCGGTGACGACTCCGATCAGCTGACCGGCGTGGTGAGCCTGTCCACCGTCCCGTCGGTGCTGCACGAGGTCAGGGTGATGCTCGACCAGTACTGGCCGACCGTCCCCCACGTCCTGATCGAACCCGGTATCCGCACCGGGGTGCCACTGCTGGTGGACAACCCCAAAGAGGTGGGTGCCGACCGGATTGTCAACTGTCTGGCCGCTTTTCACAAACATCGACGCCCTGCCATCGTGGTCGACTTCGGCTCGTCGATCTGTGTGGATGTGGTGTCGGCCAAAGGCGAGTTCCTCGGCGGAGCAATCGCCCCGGGTATCCAAGTGTCCTCCGATGCCGCCGCCGCCAGGTCAGCGGCTCTGCGACGGGTGGAGCTCACCCGACCGCGCTCGGTTATCGGCAAGAACACCGTGGAATGCATGCAGGCCGGGGCCGTTTTCGGTTTCGCCGGACTGGTGGACGGCCTGATCGGCCGGATCCGCAGTGACATCGATGGCTTCGGCGGCGACGACGTGGTGGTGGTCGCCACCGGGCACACCGCGCCGCTGCTGCTGCCGGATCTGCGCACCGAGGCGGTGCTGGACCGCTACCTGACGCTCGACGGGCTGCGGCTGGTGTATGAGCGCAATCGAGACCATCAGCGCAAACTACGCAGCGCGACCTAGCGCGGGCCGGGCCACGAGAACTTCAGAAGAACGTCCGGACCAGTTCCACCACCCGGCGCTGCGCATCCAGCACCGGGATCAGCGGCCACTTGTCAAAAGTCGTGCATGGGTGCGAGATCCCGAATTCCAGCCAGTCGCCCACCGCCGGTGCCGAGCCGTCGGGCCACTGTACAAACGCGTGCTGGTCGTTGAGCTTGGTCACCGCCGCGTCGGCCGGCCTGCGCGGCACCGGCATGCCCTGATCGAAGGAGATGTCGCGGCGGCCGACACCCGCCAGCGCCAGCCCGGGCTCCGGGACGGACAGCACATGGGCCCAGACGCTCAACGCCGGTCGCAGGGCGTCGTGGTCGTCGCGCGTCAGCGGTGACGTGCGCAGGTACAGCCCCTCATCGTGGGTGAGATAGCAGCCGCTGCGCAGTACCGTGCGTACCCGCATATCGGCCGGCCACTGCGTCAGCACGTCGGCGACCAGGTCGAAGTGGGTGCTGCCGCCGGCGGTGACCAGGATCTGATCGGTGTCGATCAGGGGCGCCAGCCGCAACACGGTGTCACGCAGGCTTGTCAGGTACTCGGCGATGACGGCACGCGCGGGTTCGGACACGTCGTGCCCCAACGCCGCCTCGTACCCGGCCACGCCCACCAACCGAAGGTGGGTCGATCCGGTCACCGCACGTGCCACCGCGTCGACATCCGCTGGGCTGCGGCAGCCCGTCCGGCCGCCTACCGCGCCGACCTCGACGCAGACGTCGAGCTGACGGCTCATCCCGGCCAACTCGCGGTCCATCAGTGCCACCCCGGCCGTCGAATCCACCCAGCACACCAACTGGAAACCTGGATCGGCGTCGAGTTCGGCTGCCACCCAGCGTAATCCGGCGGCGTCCACCAATTCGTTGGCCAACACCACCGACCGGACACCGAACGCGCGGAAGGTGCGCACCTGGCTGATCGTGGCGGCGGTCACCGCGGTGGCACCTGCGTCGAACTGCCTGGCCAGCAGCTGTGGCGACATGTGTGTCTTGCCGTGCGGGGCCAGTTCGACGCCGTGCTCGGCACACCACCCTGCCATCGTCGTCAGGTTGTGCGTCAGTGCCGCCGCGTCGAGGACACACACCGGCGACAGCGGGCCTTCGGCGAAGAAGTCGGCCCCTGCGGCGGTGATCTCGGCAGGTGTGCGTCCCGCCCACGCCGCAGGCAAACCCTTGACTCGCCGGTCCAGCGGTTCGGTCGCCAGCGCGGCAACGGCTGCGGCGTCGATCAGTGCGGTCATCTGTTCATTTAAGCTGGACCGTCGTGAGCTCTGCCGATATCAACACCGCCGACGACGCCGACGACCTTCCCGAACAGTTCCGTATCCGCCAGGCCAAGCGGGAACGTCTACTCGAGGCGGGTGTGGACCCGTATCCCGTCGAGGTCAAGCGCACCCACACGCTGGCGCAGATCCGTGCGGCCTATCCCGAGTTGGCCGCCGACACGGCCACCGGAGATTCGGTGGGTGTGGCGGGCCGGGTGGTGTTCGCCCGTAATTCCGGCAAATTGTGTTTCGCCACCCTGCAGGACGGAGACGGCACCCACCTGCAGGTGATGATCAGTCTCAACGGTGTGGGGCAGCAGTCTCTGGACGCCTGGAAAAGCGACGTCGACCTCGGCGACATCGTGTTCGTCCATGGTGAGGTGATCAGTTCCAAGCGTGGTGAACTGTCGGTGCTGGCCGACAGCTGGAATTTGGCGTCCAAGGCGCTGCGACCGCTGCCGGTGGCGCACAAGGAGATGAGCGAAGAGTCGCGGGTGCGGCAGCGCTACGTGGACCTCATCGTCCGGCCTCAGGCCCGCACGGTGGCTCGCCAACGCATCGCCGTGGTGCGGGCGGTGCGCTCGGCCCTGGAACGCCGCGATTTCCTCGAAGTCGAGACCCCGATGCTGCAGACATTGGCAGGCGGAGCCGCGGCGCGTCCGTTCATCACGCACTCCAATGCGCTGGACTCAGATCTGTATCTGCGGATCGCGCCCGAACTGTTCTTGAAGCGCTGCGTCGTCGGCGGCCTGGATCGGGTCTTCGAGCTGAATCGCAACTTCCGAAACGAAGGGGCGGATTCAACACATTCTCCTGAATTCTCGATGCTCGAGACATACCAGGCATATGGAACTTATGACGATTCTGCGGCTGTCACGCGTGAGGTTATTCAGGAAGTCGCCGACGAGGCCATCGGAACCCGGCAACTGCCACTGCCGGATGGCAGCCTCTACGATATCGACGGCGAGTGGACCGCGATTTCGATGTATCCGTCTTTGTCTGCGGCGCTGGGTCAGGAGGTGACTCCAAATACTCCTGTCGACGAACTGTGGTCAATTTCAGCGAGTCTCGGTCTCGAGCTGCCGCGTGATCGCGGGTACGGCCACGGCAAGTTGGTGGAAGAGCTGTGGGAGCACCTGGTCGGTGATCATCTGTGGGAACCCACTTTCGTGCGCGATTTCCCCGTCGAGACCACTCCGCTGACCAGGCAGCATCGCAGTATCGCGGGGGTGACGGAGAAATGGGACCTCTACGTTCGCGGATTCGAATTGGCCACCGGCTATTCGGAGTTGATCGACCCGATAGTGCAGCGGGAGCGCTTCGCCGCGCAGGCTCGAGCCGCCGCGGCGGGCGATGACGAGGCCATGGTGCTCGACGAGGATTTCCTGGCTGCCATGGAATATGCGATGCCACCGACCACGGGAACCGGAATGGGTATAGACCGGTTGTTGATGGCGTTAACCGGGTTGTCAATTCGTGAGACGGTTTTGTTCCCGATTGTGAGGCGACACAGCTAGCCACCGATCGGCAAAGTCGACTGCGCGTGAGTTGTTAAATGCTAGATTGCTGTGGCACATTGGATACTCACGGGTAGCTTGCCAATCCGGCGCGCCCGGTACGGGTCCACTTGTAGAAGGGTTCAGTGAGCGAATGGCGAAAAAAGTAACCGTCACCTTGGTTGATGATTTTGATGGTGAAGGTGCCGCCGACGAAACTGTCGAATTCGCAGTCGACGGTGTGACCTACGAGATCGACCTTTCGAGTAAAAACGCCACGAAACTCCGCAATGCGCTCAAGCCGTGGGTGGAAGCCAGCCGCCGGGTCGGCGGTCGTCGCCGGGGCCGCGCTGCCGCCACGGGTAAAGGCCGCGCCGCCATCGACCGCGAGCAGAGTGCCGCCATTCGGGAATGGGCGCGCCGTAACGGACACAACGTGTCCACTCGCGGGCGCATCCCCGCCGACGTCATCGACGCCTTCCACGCCGCCACCTAGCCGGTCGACGAGTCGGCGACCATGGATCTCCCCGGCGAAGCCACGGGGAGAGCCGGTGAGAGAGGGCCCGGCTGGGCCCATCAGCCGGGCGTTCGCTAGCGGCGAAGCGAAGAATTACGACCACGGGAAACGAAACCGCATTTCCCTGCGTTGCTCTGGTGCATCCACATAGGAGGGGCACCCAAGGTAAAGCACCTGAGGCAGCCGCCCATTACAGTGGACAGCAGGTGCTGTGCGCTCGCCGCGTTGGCGCCCGCCTAGTCAAGGAGAGCAGGTAAACACGGATGTTCGAGAGATTCACCGACCGTGCCCGTCGGGTCGTCGTCCTGGCTCAAGAAGAAGCCCGGATGCTGAACCACAACTACATCGGTACCGAGCACATCCTGTTGGGACTTATTCACGAGGGTGAGGGCGTAGCAGCCAAGTCGCTCGAGTCGCTGGGCATTTCCCTCGAGGGAGTGCGCAGTCAGGTCGAAGAGATCATCGGCCAAGGTCAGCAGGCGCCGTCCGGTCACATTCCGTTCACCCCCCGAGCCAAGAAGGTGCTCGAGCTGTCGCTGCGTGAGGCGCTGCAGCTTGGTCACAACTACATCGGCACCGAGCACATCCTGCTCGGCCTGATCCGCGAGGGTGAAGGCGTCGCGGCCCAGGTACTGGTCAAGCTGGGCGCCGAGCTGACGCGGGTGCGTCAGCAGGTCATCCAGCTGCTGAGCGGCTACCAGGGCAAGGAGACCGCCGAAGCCGGCACCGGAGGAAGAGGCGGCGAAACGGGCAACCCGTCGACCTCGCTGGTCCTCGACCAGTTCGGCCGCAACCTCACCGCCGCCGCCATGGAAGGCAAGCTCGATCCGGTCATCGGCCGCGAAAAGGAAATCGAGCGCGTCATGCAGGTGCTGAGCCGGCGCACCAAGAACAACCCGGTGCTGATCGGTGAGCCCGGCGTCGGCAAGACCGCCGTCGTGGAGGGCCTGGCCCAGGCGATCGTGCACGGCGACGTGCCCGAGACGCTGAAGGACAAGCAGCTCTACACCCTGGACCTCGGTTCACTGGTCGCGGGCAGCCGTTACCGCGGTGACTTCGAGGAACGCCTGAAGAAGGTGCTCAAGGAGATCAACACCCGCGGCGACATCATCCTGTTCATCGACGAGCTGCACACGCTGGTGGGTGCAGGTGCTGCCGAGGGTGCCATCGACGCGGCCTCGATCCTGAAGCCGAAGCTGGCCCGCGGTGAGCTGCAGACCATCGGCGCCACCACCCTCGACGAGTACCGCAAGTACATCGAGAAGGACGCCGCCCTGGAGCGCCGCTTCCAGCCGGTCCAGGTGGGTGAGCCGACCGTCGAGCACACCATCTTGATCCTCAAGGGGCTGCGCGACAGGTACGAGGCGCATCACCGGGTGTCCATCACCGACGGTGCCATCGCCGCCGCGGCCACCCTGGCCGACCGCTACATCAACGACCGCTTCCTGCCGGACAAGGCGATCGACCTGATCGACGAGGCCGGCGCCCGGATGCGTATCCGCCGGATGACCGCTCCGCCAGACCTGCGTGAGTTCGACGAGAAGATCGCCGACGCGCGCCGGGAGAAGGAGTCTGCGATCGACGCGCAGGACTTCGAGAAGGCGGCGAACCTGCGTGACCGTGAAAAGCAGCTCGTGGCGCAGCGCGCCGAGCGCGAGAAGCAGTGGCGCTCAGGTGATCTCGACGTGGTTGCCGAGGTCGATGACGAGCAGATCGCCGAGGTGCTGGGCAACTGGACCGGTATCCCGGTGTTCAAGCTGACCGAGGAGGAGACCACTCGTCTGCTGCGCATGGAAGACGAGCTGCACAAGCGGATCATCGGCCAGGAGGATGCCGTCAAGGCCGTCTCCAAGGCGATCCGTCGTACCCGTGCAGGTCTGAAGGACCCCAAGCGCCCGTCCGGTTCGTTCATCTTCGCCGGCCCGTCCGGTGTCGGTAAGACCGAGCTGTCCAAGGCGCTGGCCAACTTCCTGTTCGGCGACGACGACGCGCTCATCCAGATCGACATGGGTGAGTTCCACGACCGCTTCACCGCGTCGCGGCTGTTCGGTGCACCTCCCGGGTACGTCGGCTACGAAGAGGGTGGCCAGCTCACCGAGAAGGTGCGCCGCAAGCCGTTCTCGGTGGTGTTGTTCGACGAGATCGAGAAGGCCCACCAGGAGATCTACAACACCCTGTTGCAGGTCCTCGAGGACGGTCGTCTCACCGACGGCCAGGGCCGCACGGTCGACTTTAAGAACACCGTGCTGATCTTCACCTCCAACCTGGGTACCTCGGACATCTCCAAGGCCGTGGGATTGGGCTTCACCTCCGGTGGCGGCGAGAACAACTACGAGCGGATGAAGCTCAAGGTCAACGACGAGCTCAAGAAGCACTTCCGGCCGGAGTTCCTCAACCGTATCGACGACATCATCGTCTTCCACCAGCTGACGCAGGACGAGATCATCCAGATGGTCGACCTGATGATCGGCCGGGTGTCCAAGCAGCTCGCTGCCAAGGACATGACGATGGAGCTGACTGCCAACGCCAAGGCCCTGCTGGCCAAGCGCGGGTTCGACCCGGTGCTGGGGGCGCGGCCGCTGCGTCGCACCATCCAGCGCGAGATCGAGGACCAGCTTTCGGAGAAGATCCTCTTCGAAGAGGTCGGCCCGGGTCAGCTGGTCACCGTCGACGTCGAGAACTGGGACGGCGTGGGTGCGGGCGAGGATGCGCGGTTCACCTTCCACGGTGCGCCGAAGTCCTCGGCAGAGCCCGACCTGGCGGCCACTGCCGCCGAGTAAGCATCGGTTCGTGAAGCGGCCGGTCACCCTCAGGGTGGCCGGCCGTTTTGCTGTTTGTCCGACCCGGTGCCCATTTCCGCTCCTGGATGCTTAGAATGCTGATGTACTCGACGGACGAGGAATCTGGTGAGACTCCAGAACGGTCGCGCCACTGTGATAGTCAGACCCCGTTGATCCGTCACTTCGGATGGGACGCGAATTCCCTGAAAGGAACAGCGAAATGACTTCACCAGAGGCATACAACGGCAAAGCGCCCGCGATCGACTTCTCGGCGACCAAGGCCGCTCTGTGGCTGTCGCTGACGGCTTTCCTGGCTCTGCTGGTGCTCTACTTCATCGGTATGGACCAGGGTGCGACGTCGGTGTTCGGTAGCAACACCGACATCCACGAATTCGTACACGACGCTCGCCACCTCCTCGGCTTCCCCTGCCACTGAGACCGGGGGACAAGTAAATATGGAGAAGCAGATCATCGGTCGCGGTCTCCTCGCGGGCTTCGTGGCCGGTGTTTTCGCGTTCCTGTTCGCGCGGATTTTTGTCGAACCGCAGATCGAGCAGGCCATCGGTTACGAGGACGGTGTCGGTGCCGCCCATGAAGCCATCGAGAATGCGGCCGGAGTCGCTGCCCACAGCCACGGTGAAGAGGGCGGCGGCTTCACCCGCGCCGTCCAGATGAACATCGGCATGGGCTTGGGTGTGCTGCTGTTCAGCCTCGCCATCGCCGCGCTGTTCGCTGTGGTGTTCGCGGTGACCTACGGCCGAGTTGGTGACGTCTCGGCGCGCCTTCTGTCGCTCTACATCGCCGGCGGCATGCTGGTGAGCCTCTACATCGTGCCGTCGCTGAAGTACCCGGCGAGCCCGCCGGCATTGAGTCTCGACGAGACCATCCAGCAGCGGACGCTGCTCTACCTCGCGATGGTGGTCCTCTCGGGGGCGCTGCTGATCGCAGCGGTGGCCCTGGGGCGTAGCTGGGTCCCCAAGCTCGGGGCGTGGAATGCGACACTGGCGGCGGGGGCCGCCTACGTCGTGGCGGTGGCCGTCGTGATGTTGATCCTGCCGACCATCGCCGAGACACCGGGGCCGCTGCTCGACGACGCCGGAGTCATCGTCTACGAGGGTTTCCCGGCCGACGTGCTCTACGAGTTCCGGCTCTACTCTCTTGGTACCCAGGTGGTCATCTACGCCACCATCGGATTGGTGTTCGCCGCCCTGGTGTCCAAGTTGCTGGACGGCAAGCGGCAGGACGCGCTCACTCGGTGAGTGAAGTCGTCCGGCTGACACTTGTCTCCCACGGCATGACGGATGCGATGTCAGCCGGGCGATTTCCCACCGATGAACCCCTCAACGCCCTCGGTTCCCGACAGGCCGATGCCACAGTCGAGACTGGGACGGTCGACCACGCGCTGTGCGGACCTGAGCAGCGAGCTCTGCAGACCGCCGAACTGCTCGGCCTTTCACCTCGGGTCGAACCCGACCTCGCGGATCTGGACTGCGGGCGGTGGCGTGGTGACTACCTCGGCCGCGTGGACCCAGCCGAGCTCGCGCTCTGGCTCACCGATGCCGGCGTCGCGCCGCACGGCGGCGAATCAGTGGTGAATCTGATTGCCCGGGTGCGTCGTTGGATGGCCGGGGTGAGCGCCATGCGCGGCCGGGTGGTCGCCGTCACCCACCCGGCTGTCATCCGGGCGGCTGTCCTGGTCACGCTCGACGCGCCGCCGAAATCGTTCTGGCGCATCGATGTCGCGCCGGTGAGCAGTACGGTGCTGCATTTCCGCGGCCATGCCTGGACGCTGCGCAACCAGTGAGAGCCGAATTCAGTTCACCACCACGCGGTTCCGGCCATCACGCTTGGCCTGTGCCATGGCGCTGTCGGCACGTTTGACCAACTCGTCGGGGTCGGGATGGCCCTCGTGGGCCGCCACTCCGATGGACACCGTGACATCGATCCGAGTTTGGTTGAGGGTGAAATCGGTCTCGGCGACCGCTTGTCTGATCTTCTCCGCTGTGATGATGCTTTCCTGCAACTCGGTCTCGATCAGCAGGACGAAGAATTCCTCCCCGCCGTAACGGAACACGAAGTCGGTGGAGCGGACATTGTCGGCGAGGATTCCTGCGAGGGTACGCAGCGCCGCATCACCTGCGTGATGCCCGTGTTCGTCGTTGATCTCCTTGAAATTGTCCACATCGATCATCAACCCGCACAGGCTCATGGAAGTGCGTGCGGCAAAACCTATCTCGCGTAACAGGATCGAGGGCAGGAATCGCCGGTTCAGTGTGCGGGTCAGCGCGTCGCGGCCGATCTCGAGTTCGGAGAGGCCGGCGAACATGTCGCCGAGCAGGGCCAGAATCCGTTCCACCTCGGTGCCGAGGGCATGTAGTGACTCGACCCGGTGAGCGAGGTCCTGTGATACCAGCAACGGGACGACGTCGCCGTCGATATGGGCGATCGCCTCACCGATTTCTCGCAACTGGGGCGCGCTTCCGAACATGAGCTCGGCACGGTGGCGAACCCAACGCCCGAAGGCGGCGAGTCCCAGGGGCCCAACCCTGGGTTCGCCTGTGCTGTGCACCGTGGCAAACAGGGTCGACTGTGACCATTCCAAGAGGCTGGCGCGTTGGCGTTCACGTTCCAGGTTCATGTCCTGGTCCAGGGAGAACAGCCGGTAGGACTCTTCGAGTCTGGTGCGGTCGACGATTTGCCGGATGCCGGAGCGGCTCATCGCGGTGATTGCTCCGTCGATCCAGCCGTCGAGAAAACGCATCACGTCGTAGCGGTCCTGCCAAGGCTGGTCAACGCGCGCGCGCACAATGTCCGAGATCTGCGAACGCAGCCTCAGTGCGGCCATGTTGACCAGGTGGATGGGAATCCGCAGTCGAGCGTGGATTTGTCCAATCTGCTGCTGTCGTGCCTCGAAGGACGCCACGTCGTTGAACGCGTCAGCTGACAAGACGTGGCGTATCCACCGGGCCAGCTCCGTCTTGAGTCGCGTTTGAACGTCGTTGTTGTTCAGATACCTGTGCGACTCGGATCTGGACATCAGGGTGGAGTAGAAATCGGCTGCCAGCCCATCGGCACGGCGGTGGATTTCGGGTAAGTAGGTCAACGCCAGTTCGACACACGCCGAGGGCGGCGCGGTGATCACCGGCTCGTCGTCGGGTGTCGCCTTGGATTCAACCACTCTGAGATCTTAGCCAAGGCAACGATTTGGTTTGCGTCGTCGACGCCGCCACCATCAGTTTTGGTGCGGGATCATCGCGAACATGGGTTTGATCACCGACATCAGCCAGCCTGCGGTGCCGGGCCCGTGGAAGCGCGGAAAATTGGTCTGCAGGCTCACCACCCAGCCCTGGCCGGAGCGGTCTTCGGCGTACCAGCTGAAGGTGAGATCTCCGGGGAGATTGCCGGCCTTCGCCCCGATGTAGGGCCATTGCTTCGGGTCCAGGTCGATGCCGGGGATGGTCGACATGATGTCGCGGACCGGGGCGGCGGCGGGGTCGGTGGCGATCCGCTGCAGCGCGGCGTGCACTCGGCAGATGTCTTCGGCGTTGCCGTACCACTCGGCGCCGTAGGCCGACGCAGGTGAGGTGTTACGGGTCGGATCCGGTTCGTAGGGGCGGGAATTGGTTTCCTTCAGCAGCTCGGCTCTGCGAGCGGGGGTGGCGTTCTTCCATTCCTCGCGCACGTCGGGTTTGCCCCAGCCGATCGAGAACAGCTCGTGCATGGTGGGGAAGGGTGTCATGCTGGCCGGATCATGGTGCCCGGTGGCCACCAGCGCCCGCTCCACCGCCTCGTGGCCGACACGGGCCATCAACAGGTCGGTGGCCATGTTGTCGCTGTTGGCGATCATCTTCTCCGCCAGCAGCCGCACCGGCACCCGGGATCCAGGCGGCAGTTTGTCGAAGCCCGAGGACCCCACCGCCTTGGCCTCACTGGTGATGGTGAGCTCTTCATCCCAGGACAGGGTGCCCGCGCGGGCGGCATCGGCGACGGCGTAGAGCACGTACATCTTGAATATCGAAGCCAGCGGCAGAGATTCGGCGGTGTTGCTGCCCGCCAGCTGGACGCAGCGGCCATCGGTCACTCTCGAGACCCGGTAGGAGTACTTGCCGCCCGTTTTCGAGAGTGCGGCATCGACGTCATCCCACGAGTCGATCTGTGGCGGCTGGTTGGTGACCCGGAAACGGTCCAGCAGGGTGCCGTCGTTGACCCGCAACTCGATGTCCTGACGGCCTCCGTACGAGGTCACCAGGCGCAAAGTCGCTGTGCCGGCGCCGAATTCCACACCTGCCAGAGTGTACGGCCGGTCGTACCACATGGAATCCATGGTGAGCCAGACGTACTCGACCAGATCTGGGGCGGCCAGCGTCTTGGTGCCGTCGGGTCCGATGGGCCAGCCCGAGTTGAGCATGTCCATGATCTGCTTGGCCCGGACCCCCTGGGGTGTGCCCGTGCTGATGCGCACACCGGCGTCCCCGGCGTTGGCCGGTGGTGTCGAGCTGGGTGCGCAGCCGCTGATCACCGAGGCGGTCAAAACGGCGGCGCCCAGCAGCGCCAGCGAATTACGGTTTGGTGGCGGCAACGTCGAGAACGACCTCGAATTCCAGCAGCGAGGCACCGGTGGCCACCGGTTTGGTCTGCTGGCCTTTGTGGGCGTCGACCGCGGGCCCGGTGGCCCACGCCTGGAACGCCTCTTCGGACTCCCACTGCGTGACCACGAAGTAGCGATCCTCACCCTTGACCGGGCGCAGGAGCTGGAACCCCAGGAAGCCGGGCTGATTGTCCACCGCATGTGCACGGTGGGCGAAGCGCTTCTCCAGCTCCGGCCCGGCGTCGGCGGGTACCTCGATTGCGTTGATCTTCACCACGGACATGGCGTTAGGCTACCGCCTGGGCTATGACGACTGAACCGCTGACATACCAGGGCGGGCACGGCGATCCGCTGGTGCTGGTACATGGGTTGATGGGGCGCGGCAGCACCTGGACGCGTCAGTTGGGGTGGCTGTCCGCTCACGGTTCGGTGTACACCTACGACGCGCCGTGGCACCGCGGCCGTGAAGTCGACGACCCCCACCCGATCAGCACCGAAAGGTTTGTCGACGATCTCGCAGATGCGGTTTCCGGTCTGGGTCGGCCGGTGCGGCTGATCGGGCATTCGATGGGTGGACTGCACAGCTGGTGCCTGGCTGCCCAGCGTCCCGAACTCGTCTCGGCGGTGGTGGTCGAGGACATGGCGCCCGACTTCCGTGGCCGGACCACCGGCCCGTGGGAGCCGTGGCTGCTCAATCTGCCGGTGGACTTCGCCAGTGAGCAGGCCGTCATCGACATCTTCGGCGATGTGGCGGGTAGGTATTTCCTGGAGGCGTTCGACCGCACGGCTTCGGGCTGGCGGCTGCACGGCCGGGTCGACCGGTGGGTCCAGATCGCTGCCGAGTGGGGCCGACGCGACTACTGGGACCAGTGGGCGGCGGTGCGCGTCCCGGCACTGCTGATCGAAGCGGGCAACTCGGTTGCCCCGGCCGGGCAGATGCGCCGCATGCTCGAGATCGGCCACCGTGCGACATATCAGTTGGTGCCGGCCGCCGGCCACCTCGTCCACGACGATGCGCAGGTGGAATATCGGCGTGTGGTCGAGGAGTTCCTACCGACGACGGCTACGGACTCCTGATTCAACAGGGTCGAAGAGGTTGCCCACCATGGGTGCGGTGAAGCGGAATTGCTCCAGCTTCCAGTCCAGATAGTCGTCGCGGCGGGCCCAGGCGGCCAGTGCCGCAGTGAGTGCGAACGGGGCGAGCAGCAAGGTGATGAGAAGTGTGTAGGTCAGTGCGAGCGTCATGGCAGCAAGTTTGCGGACCACAAGATCCGGTCGACAGTGGCAGAACTGCCGACGAAGGATAAGATGCTGCCATGATCAGAAGTGTCTCAGCGCTGGTGCTGGACGGTGTGGCGCCCTTCGAGTTCGGCGTCATCTGCGAGGTGTTCGGCATCGACCGCTCCGCACAGGGCGTCCCCAATTTCGACTACAAGATCTGCGGACCCACTGCGGGTGCGCCACTGCGCATGTCGGTCGGTGCCACCCTCACCCCCGAATACGACTTCAGTTCGCTGCTCGGTGCGGACCTGGTGGCCATTCCGGCCATTGCCTCCTTGAACTACCCGCAGGAGGCGCTGGATGCCGTGCGTGCTGCCGCCAAGGCCGGCTCGATCATCCTGACCGTGTGTTCGGGCGCATTCGTGGCCGGTGCGGCAGGTCTGCTGGACGGCCGGCCCTGCACCACGCACTGGATGCATGCCGACGAGTTGGCCCGCCGCTATCCCACCGCGCGGGTGGACCGCAACGTTCTTTTCGTCGACGACGGCAATCTGATCACCAGCGCGGGCACCGCGGCGGGGATCGACGCGTGCCTGCACCTGGTGCGCCGCGAGATCGGCAGCGCGGCCACCAACACCATCGCCCGTCGCATGGTGGTGCCGCCGCAGCGTGACGGCGGACAGCGTCAGTACATCGACCAGCCCATACCGGCCAGCCACTCGGAAGGATTTGCGCCACAGCTGGATTGGATCATGGCGAATCTGCAGAAGCCGCATACCGTTGCGTCGCTGGCCAACCGAGCGCACATGTCGGCCCGCACCTTCGCGCGACGGTTCGTCGAGGAGACCGGACGCACACCGATGCAGTGGGTAACCGATCAGCGGGTGCTCTATGCGCGGCGGCTGCTGGAAGAGACCAGTCTGGACATCGACCGGATTGCCGACAAGGCGGGCTTCGGCACGGCAACACTGCTGCGCCACCACTTCCGCCGGGTCATCGGCATCACCCCGTCGGACTACCGCCGTCGCTTCGCCTGCGAGGATTGCCAGGCCACCGCCTAGCTTTTGGTGTTGTCTGCTTGGCTTCTCAGCGGCTGTGTCCGCCCCCTCGCTTCGCTGGAGGGTGCTCCCACAGCCGCATCGGCGCCTTCGCCACTCAGGGCGAAGCGCCCGTCCTGGGTCTGTTCCACCAAGCCGTCGACAAGTAGCGAGTGCAGTGCCCGATCCCGCTGGGCGGTATCGGTCAACCACGCGACGTCGAGTTGTGCACGTGTCACCGGAGTATCGCTGGCGCGCAGCACATCCATCAATCGCCCACGCACCTGGCGGTCGGTGCCGGCATACTTCTGCACCCGCTTGGCCGGCGCCGTCGATGGTGGGAAACCCGCTGAACGCCAGGCACATTCCGACAATGGGCACACGCCGCACTTCGGATTGCGCGCCGTGCACACCAGCGCACCCAGCTCCATCAGCCCGGCCGAGAACCGGGGTGCGCTGTCGTCGTCGGGCAGCAGCGCGGCCACCTCCGCCTCGTCGCGTTTGGCCGACGGAGCGCCCGCATCGGCCATCCCGTGCACGGCCCTGGCCACCACCCGGCGAACGTTGGTGTCCACCACCGGCACCGACTGCTGGTAGGCGAAGCAGGCGATGGCACGCGCGGTGTAACTGCCGACGCCGGGCAGGGTGAGCAACACGTCCACGTCATCGGGCACCACGTCGTCGTGGTGGGTGGCGATCACCGTCGCGCACTCGTGCAGGCGCTTGGCCCGGCGCGGATAGCCCAGTTTGCCCCAGGCGCGCAGCACGTCGGCGGCACCGGCGGCGGCCGTCGCCGACGGGGTGGGCCAACGTGCGATCCATGCCAGCCAGATCGGCTCGACGCGCGCCACCGGGGTCTGCTGCAACATGAACTCGCTGACCAGGATCTGCCAGGCGCTGACCTCCGGGCGACGCCAAGGCAGATCACGGCGAACCCGGTCGAACCAGGTCACCACCTCACCGGGATCGACACTCACCGCGTCACGCCCGCGGGCTCGGTGCAGAATGTGTTCCATGCCGAACACCAGCCCAGTAACCGCATGGAAGGCACTCAAAGAGGGTAACGAGCGCTTCGTCGCAGGCGAACCTCAGCACCCGAGCCAGAGCATCGAGTACCGGGCCAGCCTCACCGAGGCGCAGAAACCCACCGCTGTGGTGTTCGGCTGCGCGGACAGCCGGGTAGCCGCCGAGATCATCTTCGACCAGGGCCTCGGTGACATGTTCGTGGTCCGCACCGCAGGCCACGTCATCGACTCGGCGGTGCTCGGGTCCATCGAATACGCCGTCGGTGTGCTCAACGTGCCCTTGATCGTGGTCCTCGGCCACGACAGCTGCGGCGCGGTCAAGGCCACCATCACTGCCCTCGACGAAGGGTCGGTGCCCGGCGGCTACATCCGCGACGTGGTCGAGCGCGTCACCCCGTCGATCCTGCTGGGCCGCAAGGACGGCCTGAGCCGGGTCGACGAATTCGAGGCCCGTCACGTCGTGGAGACCGGTGCCCAGCTGATGGAACGCTCCACCCTGATCTCCGAGCGGGTCAAGGAGGGCAAGCTGGCCATCGTCGGCCTGACCTATCACCTGGCCGACGGCAAGGTGGCCTTGCGCACCCGTCTCGGCGACATCGGCGAATAGCACACTCGCACCCGGATTCCCGGTCGGCGACACGCCGACTCAGGTCGGACGCCTCTCCATGACCTGGGCTTACCGTGAGTAAGTGCTGGAAACCGAACCTCATCGTCAACTCCCGCCGGAGATCTATCGCCGACGCCGGGCGTTGGCTCTGGGTATCGCGGTTTTCGTCATCGCCGTCGTGGTGGCGATCGTCCTGGTGGTCGTCACCAGTGGTGGTTCCTCGACCGAGCCTCAGAACACCGGCGACGACCAGGCCAACACCGCGCAGGGTCCGCTGGCTCCCACCCCGACCCCCGAGGTGAAGTCGCCGGTGGTGCCGCCTGCAGTGGAGGCGCCGCCGCCCACGCCGACGCCCACCGTCGCCGTCGTGCCGCCGCCCGTGCTGCAGGAAGGCGATGACTGCCCCGACTCGACGCTGGCCGTCAAGGGCATCACCAGCCAGCCGCAGTACGCCATGGGCGATCAACCGAAGTTCACCATGGTGGTCACCAATATCGGCCTGGTGGCCTGCCAGCGTGATGTCGGTGCCGCGGTACTGGCCGCCTATGTGTACTCGCTGGACAACCAGCGGCTGTGGTCCAACCTCGACTGCGCGCCGTCCAACGAGACGCTGGTCAAGACCTTCGCCCCCGGCGAGCAGGTGACCACCGAGGTCACCTGGACCGGGATGGGTTCGGAGGTGCAGTGCCCGCTGCCCCGTCAGCCGATCGGTCCCGGCACCTACAACCTGGTGGTCCAGCTGGGCAACCTGAGGTCGGCGACGGTGCCGTTCATCCTGGCCGATCCCAATGCGCCGCCACCACCGGTCGAGGTTCCGCCTCCAGGTGCGCAGCCGGTCGAACCGGCACCGGCCCCGGCAGCGCCTGCTCCGGTCGGTTGAGGCGACCTAGACCAACCGGTCGGCGATCGTCGACTCGGCGAGCTGGGACAGCCCCTCTCTGACGTGGCGGGCCCACATGGAGCCGATGCCCTCGACCGACTGCAGATCGGTGGCACTGGCTGCCAGGAGGCCCTGTAGCGACCCGAAAGCCCGAACCAGCAGATCCACATGGGCGAACTGCAGCCGTGGAATGCCCGCCATGGCGCGATAGCCGCGGGCGGCCAGCGCAATGTCCTGTGCCTCGACGGTGGAGGGATAGCCGAACACCCGTGCCAGCGCGGTGAAGTCCAGAAGCTCGGTGTCCGACAGGCTGTCGAGTTCATCGAGGGTGCTGGCCACTTGCGCCTTGGTGGGCGGTTCGGGATTGGCGTGGTAGTCGCGCACGATCAGTTCACGGGCGGTGTCATTGCCGCCGAGAAGTTCTTCCAGCTGCAGCCGCAGCTGCCTGCCGTCGGTTCCCAGTTCCACCGCGTCGTTGTCGATCTCCTGGCTGATCCGCCGGACCAACTCGAGTCGCTGCACCACGGTCATCACATCCCGCAGCGTCACGAAGTCCTCGATCTCGGCGGTGGACAGTTGCCTGCTCACCTCGTCGAGGCGGGCCTTGTAGCGCTCGAGTGTGGCGATGGCCTGGTTGGCTCGCGACAGGATGGTCGCCGAATCGGCCACCACGTGACGTTCGCCTGCGACGTACACCGTCACGATGCTCATGGAATGGCTGACCGAGATCACCGGGAAGCCGGTCTGGATGGCCGAGCGCTCCGCTGAGCGGTGCCGGGTGCCCGACTCGTCGGTCGGGATCGAGGGATCCGGCACCAACTGCACGTTGGCTCGCATGATCCGGCTGCCGTCGGTGGACAGCACCACGGCACCGTCCATCTTCGACAGTTCACGCAGACGGGTGGGTGCGTAGCGCACGTCGATGGCGAACCCGCCGTCGCAGATGGCCTCGACGCTGTCGTCGTAGCCCAGCACGATCAGCGCACCGGTGCGGCCACGAAGAATGCGTTCCAAGCCGTCCCGCAGCGCGGTGCCGGGCGCCAGGCGCCCCACCGTCTCACGCAGTGTCGGCTTGTTGGTCGGCGTCACAGCATGTCATTGTCGCCTGTGGCGATCTCCCGCGTGTCACCGTCCACCACTTTGAGGTCCGGTCGGGCTCCCATCCGCACCTCGGTGGGTTTGCTGGACGGCTGGACGGCGATGTTGAACATGGCTCGCAACGCCGCGCTGACGGTCGAGGCCTCGAGGATGTGCATGTTCTTGATGCCCTTGTTCCTGGTGTCCATGGCGCCCTGCGGCACGATCGCCCGGTTGAAGCCGAGCCGGGAGGCTTCGGCGAGGCGACGGTCCATCCCCGTCACCCGGCGCAGGTCACCGGCCAGGCCCACTTCGCCGAAGACGATGGTGGCTGCCGGCAGACAGGTACCCGCGTAAGCGGTGGCCATGGCCAGCGCCACCGCCAGATCGGCTGACGGATCGGTGAGCCGCATGCCCCCGACGGTGGACAGGTAGATGTCGCGTTTGCCCATGCTCAGGCCGGCCCTGGCCTCCAGCACCGCCGCCACCATCGCGGCACGCGAATGATCCACACCGCTGACCGCCCGCCGGGGCGAGGCCGCCTCCTGGCCGATGAGCGCCTGGATCTCTCCGACCAGCGGGCGCTTACCGTCGAGCGCCACGGTGACAGCCGTGCCGGGCACAGGTTCCGGGCGCTGATCCAAGAACAGTCCCGACGGATCGGCGACCCCCTCGATTCCGTTCTCGTGCAACAGAAAACAGCCCACTTCGTCGGCGGCGCCGAAGCGGTTCTTGATTCCGCGGACCAGCCGCAGCGCGGTGTTGCGGTCGCCTTCGAAGTGCAGGACGACATCCACGAGGTGTTCGAGTGACCGCGGCCCTGCAATGGCGCCGTCCTTGGTGACGTGGCCCACGAGGATGATCGCCACGCCCGGACCCGCGGCGGACTTCGCATAGCCGGTCAGCGCCGTGGTGATGGCCCGCACCTGGGTGACACCGCCGGTGACTCCGTCGGTGTCGGTGGTGGACAGTGTCTGGACGGAGTCGACGATGACCAGGCTGGGTTTGACGGCCTCGATGTGCGCCAGCACGGTGTGCAGATCCGACTCCGCGGCCAGATACACCTCGTCATGCGTGCATCCGGTGCGTTCGGCGCGCATCCGGATCTGGCCGGCCGATTCCTCGCCGGAGATGTACAGCGCGCGCATGCCTTTCTGCGCCCAGCGGTGCACCACCTCGAGCAGCAGGGTGGACTTGCCCACCCCGGGATCACCGGCCAGGAGAGTCACCGAACCGGGGACGATACCTCCGCCGAGCACGCGGTCGAGTTCGCTGACGCCGGTCTTGACGTGTCGGGTGCGGGCGGGGTCGACTGCGCTGATGGGCACTGCTGCCGAGGACGGCGCGATCTGTCGTAGCGAGGTGCCGCCCAGTGCGGTGAGCACCGGCGCTTCATCGACGGTGCCCCAGGTGCCGCATTCCGGGCACCGGCCCACCCATTTGGCCGTGACGTGCTGGCATTCCGAACAGCGATACTGCGAGCGAGCTTTGGTGCCTCCGGTTTTAGCCACGGCGTGACCGTAACCGCCGTGTCCGACACATCGGCATCAGACACGCATGGTCGAGCTCGGGGTCAGTGGCAGAGGCAGGCCGGCCCGCTCTCCCGGCGACCGACCTAGTGCCCGCCCTCTCCGGGGCCGACGCCGGTGGCCGCCTGGCGGCCGGAGTTACCCGCCGAGATCGGCACCTCGAGAACCTTCTCGCCGGCCCGCTCGAAGGTGAACGTGAAGGGGTAGGTCAGACCGTTGCTGATGGGTTCTGTCAGCGCGACGGTGGCCTCGGCGCCGTCAGCGGATTCCTTGAGTGCGGCCAGCTCCTCGATTCCGTCGGGCTGGCCGACCTCGAGCAGCCCGCCCGCGGCCAGTTCGGTGTTGCCGCTCAAGGTCACGGTGCCGACCTCGGAGGTGATGCTCACCAGGCGGTCGGCGGTATCGGGGGACTGGTTGGTGGCGGTGAAGATCAAGTCGACATCGGTGCCGGGTTCCAGCGCGTCGGTGGTCTGCACGGCCTGGATGTGGACGTTGCGCAGCGTGACGTTCTCGACGGTGCCACCGGTGCCGTTGATGGCAGGCTCCTGGGTGGCGACCTGAGAGATCTGGCCGGCGCCGCAGCCCACCAGAGCGGTGGCCGCGCACACCGAGAACAGGGAGATCCCGAAGATCTTCTTGATGGTGCTGTCCGTCCGCACTGAGAGCCTCCTGCTACTGGCCGCCACGAGATCGACTCTGGGTTGTTCGTTCGGCTGTGGATTTTCGACTATGGACTGTAGTAGGTGCCAGGGCGCGGCGGTACCCAAGGGTTGCCTGAGGGCTATTCAAGATCATCAGCAGGTGTGACTTCGGGGATTGCTGAAGGTGTCCGGGGTGGGCAGGTGCAGGCCCCGTGATCCTCGCCCGTTGCACGGAATCTGACCCATGTCAACCCCCTGTGGCCGCGGTTGTGCCCCCTGACCTGCATCGTTGGAACACGCCTGTTTCGCTACCGTGCTATCCTGGCTATGCGAAAGGGGCTCGAAACTGATGATTTTTAAGGTCGGAGACACCGTCGTCTATCCACACCACGGTGCTGCATTGATCGAAGCGATCGAAACCCGAACCATCAAGGGCGAGCAGAAGGAATACCTCGTTCTCAAGGTTTCTCAGGGCGATCTCACGGTTCGCGTTCCCGCTGATAATGCCGAGTATGTCGGTGTGCGTGATGTGGTCGGGCAGGAGGGTCTGGACAAGGTGTTCCAGGTTCTGCGCGCGCCTCACACCGAGGAGCCGACCAACTGGTCGCGCCGCTACAAGGCCAATCTCGAGAAGCTCGCGTCGGGTGACGTGAACAAGGTTGCTGAGGTCGTCCGCGACCTGTGGCGCCGCGATCAGGAGCGTGGGCTCTCGGCAGGCGAGAAGCGCATGCTGGCCAAGGCCCGTCAAATCCTGGTGGGTGAGCTCGCGCTCGCCGAGAACACCGATGACGCCAAGGCCGAGACCATCCTCGACGAGGTTCTGGCCACCGCTTCCTGACGGTGCGCACTGTTGCGATAGTTCCGGCCGCCGGTTCAGGTGAACGGCTGGCGGCCGGACTTCCCAAAGCATTCGTCCATCTGGGCGGGCTCACTCTTATCGAACGTGCGATCACCGGGCTGCGTGAGTCGGGTGTCGTCGACGCCGTTGTGGTGGCTGTGCCTGCGACGCGGACGGACGAGTCGGCGCTGATCCTCGGCGATCCTGATTTTGATGTCCGGGTGGTTGCCGGTGGTGCTGATCGCACCGAATCCGTGCGTGCGGCCCTTGATGCTGCCGCGGACGCCGATTTTGTCTTGGTGCACGACGCTGCCCGCCCGTTGACACCGCCCGCGCTGATTGCCCGAGTGGTGCAATCCCTCGAAGAAGGGCATACCGCCGCGGTCCCGGCGCTTCCGTTGGCGGACACCATCAAGGCGGTGGACGCCAATGGGGTGGTGCTTGGTACCCCCGAGCGCGCTGGGCTGCGTGCGGTGCAGACGCCCCAGGGATTCACTGCCGACGTGCTCCGGCGTGCTTACGGCCGTACCGGTGTCTTCACCGACGACGCCTCGATGGTGGAGAGTATCGGCGGGCAGGTGCAGACCGTCCCGGGAGATCCGATGGCCTTCAAGATCACCACTCCGATGGACCTGGTGCTGGCCGAAGCGCTGGTGAGCCGGTGACGATACCCCGGGTCGGTCTGGGTACCGACGTCCATCCGATCGAACCCGGTCGTCCCTGCTGGCTGCTGGGCCTGTATTTCGGCGGCGCCGACGGCTGCGCGGGCCACTCCGACGGCGACGTCGCCGCCCACGCCCTCTGCGATGCGCTGCTGTCAGCGGCGGGGCTGGGCGACATCGGCGCAGTGTTCGGTGTCGACGACCCCCGCTGGGCGGGGGTGACCGGTGCGGACATGTTGCGCCACGTGCGGTCGCTGCTCACCGAACACGACTACCGGATCGGCAACGCGGTGGTGCAGGTGATCGCGAACCGGCCCAAGATCGGCCCCCGCCGCGACGAGGCGCAACTGCTGCTGTCAGAGCTGTTGGGCGCCCCGGTGTCGGTGTCGGCCACCACCACCGACGGCCTGGGTCTGACCGGTCGCGGCGAGGGTATGGCCGCGGTTGCGACCGCGCTGGTGTTACCGATGACGGCCGAGGCCTGATCGGCCGGTAAGCTGGCACGTCGTGACCGGCCTGCGACTCCACGACACCATGTCCGGTGCCGTGCGTGAATTCGTCCCGGTGCGTGCCGGTCACGTCTCCATCTACCTCTGTGGCGCCACTGTGCAGGGTCTACCCCACATCGGGCATGTTCGCAGCGGCGTGGCGTTCGACGTGCTTCGCCGCTGGCTGCTCGCCAAGGGACTGGACGTGGCCTTCATCCGCAACGTCACCGACATCGACGACAAGATCCTCACCAAGGCCGCCGCTGCGGGCCGGCCCTGGTGGGAGTGGGCCGCCACCCATGAACGGGCGTTTTCCGCGGCCTACGACGCCCTCGGGGTGCTGCCGCCGTCTGCCGAACCCCGGGCTACCGGGCACATCACCCAGATTGTCGAACTGATCGAGCGGCTGATCGACGGTGGGCACGCCTACACCGGTGCAGGTGACGTGTACTTCGACGTCATGAGCTTCCCGGAGTACGGGGCGCTGTCGGGGCATCGCGTCGACGACGTGCACCAGGGTGAAGGTGTGGCCACGGGCAAGCGTGACCAGCGCGACTTCACCCTGTGGAAGGGCGCCAAACCAGGGGAGCCGGCGTGGCCGACTCCGTGGGGCCGCGGACGTCCGGGCTGGCACTCCGAGTGTGTGGCGATGGCCCACGAGTACCTCGGTGCCGAGTTCGACATCCACTGCGGCGGTATGGATCTGATCTTCCCGCACCACGAGAACGAAATAGCCCAGGCGCGGGCGGCCGGAGACGGCTTCGCCCAATACTGGCTGCACAACGGCTGGGTCACCATGGGTGGCGAGAAGATGAGCAAGTCGCTGGGCAATGTCTTGTCCATTCCGGCTGTGCTGCAACGTGTTCGGCCCGCAGAGCTGCGCTACTACCTGGGCAGCGCGCACTATCGCTCGATGCTGGAGTTCACCGAGGTGGCGCTGCAGGACGCGGTGAAGGCCTACACCGGCATCGAGGACTTCCTGCACCGGGTCCGCACCCGGGTGGGTGCGGTGGTGCCCGGCACCTGGACCGAGAAGTTCGCCGCCGCTCTCGACGACGACCTTTCGGTGCCGATGGCACTGGCCGAGGTGCACGCCACCCGAGCGGACGGCAACCGCGCGCTCGACGCCGGTGATCACGACGCAGCCATGGCGGCGGCCACGTCCATCCGCGCCATGATGGGGATCCTCGGCTGTGACCCCCTCGATGAGCGTTGGGAGCTGCGCGACGAGACCTCGGCCGCACTGGCCGCGGTGGACGTCCTGGTGCACTGGGCCCTGGCCGGCCGGGCCGAAGCCCGTGCAGCGCGTGACTGGGCCGCCGCCGACCAGATCCGCGACCGGCTCAAAGAGGCCGGTATCGACGTCACCGACACCGCCGACGGTCCGCAGTGGGCACTGTTGGACAACAACCGAAAAGAAGAGGTCTGAAGGTGGCTGGCAACTCGCAGCGCCGAGGCGCGGTGCGCAAAGCCGGAACCAAGAAGGGACCTACCGTGGGTTCCGGCGGCGTTCGTCGCCGCGGTCTCGAAGGTCGTGGCGCAACACCACCGGCTCATCAGCGTCCCAACCATCCAGCGGCCAAGAAGGCCAACCGGGCCGCCAAGGCGGCGCAGGGGCGGCCCAAGAAAACCGACGACACCGAGATGGTGCTCGGGCGCAATCCCGTGGTGGAGTGTCTGCGGGCCGGGGTGCCCGCCACCGCGCTGTACGTGGCCCTCGGTGCCGAGGCCGACGAACGGCTCACCGAATCCGTCACGCGCGCAGCTGATTCCGGTATCCCGATTCTGGAGGTGCCCCGCACCGATCTGGACCGGATGAGCACCAACGGCCTGCACCAGGGCATCGCCTTGCAGGTGCCGCCGTACATCTACGCCCACCCCGATGACATGCTGCGTAACGCCAAGTCCGATGTGCACCCGGCTCTGCTGGTGGCGCTGGACAACATCTCCGATCCGCGTAACCTCGGCGCCATCGTGCGGTCGGTGGCTGCCTTCGGTGGACAGGGTGTGGTGATTCCGCAGCGTCGTTCGGCCTCGGTCACCGCGGTCGCCTGGCGCACCAGTGCCGGGGCAGCGGCCCGGCTGCCGGTGGCACGAGCCACCAATCTCAATCGGACACTGAAGGATTGGTCCGACGCCGGCCTCACGGTCATCGGTCTGGACGCCGAAGGCGACACCACCTTGGACCAGTTGGACGCCAGCGGTCCTGTGGTGGTGGTTGTGGGATCGGAAGGAAAAGGGTTGTCGCGGTTGGTGCGATCGCACTGCGATGCCATCGTCTCCATCCCGATGGCCGGCCCCACGGAGTCGCTGAACGCTTCGGTGGCAGCTGGTGTGGTGCTGGCCGAGATCGCACGCCAGCGCCGCAATTGAACACTCGGTGACATCTCGGTGCCGGGCGGCATCGGGCACTGATCACCGCTAACGTCGACAGTGTGCGCACCTTCGCCGCGTTGGCGGCCCTGACGTTCGCGGTTGCTGCGGCTCCGCCAGCATCTGCCGAACCCGCGGAGTTCGATCTGCAGTCCCATCGCGGTGGCCGCGGGGAGACCACCGAGGAATCACTGCGGGCCTTCGCCAAATCGATCGAACTCGGCGTCAGCACACTGGAACTCGACATCGTGCTGTCGGCCGACGACCAACCGATGGTGTGGCACGATCCGGTGATCCAGGCGGACAAGTGTGCCGATACCGCGCCGGTGTTCCCGGGTGACCCGGCCTACCCGTACGTCGGCAAGCTGGTCGTGGACCTCACCGCCGATCAGCTGCGCACCCTGGACTGCGGAAAGCTGCTCGCTGCCTACCCCGATGCCGAAGTGGTGCATGGCAACCGGATCGCGATGCTGCCCGAGGTGTTCGCACTGGCGGCCTCCTACGGTGCGCAGGTGCGCTACAACATCGAGACCAAGGTCGAGGCGGACGCGCCCGAGAAGTCCGCGCCACCACAGCGTTTTGTCGAGGTCATCCTCGACGCCGTGCGGGTCGCCGGCAAGACGGACAAGGTGGAGATCCAGAGCTTCGACTGGCGCACGTTGCCGATGGTCCGGGCCGCTGAACCGTCGATCCCGCTGGTGGCCTTGTGGGACGACACCACCTGGGTGCCCGGATCGCCATGGCTGAACGGTATCGATCCCGCGGTGATCACCGATCCGATCGAGGGCGTGCTGGCCGTGGGTGCCGACATCGCCTCGCCCTACTACAAGCTGGTGGACGCCGCCCTGGTGCAGCGGGCGCACGCCGCGGGGCTGACCGTGGTGCCGTGGACCGTCAACGACGCCGACACCATGCGCGTACTGATCGATGACGGGGTGGACGGCATCATCACCGACTACCCGACGCTGCTGCGCCAGGTGATGGCCGAGCGCGGTATGGCGCTGCCGCCGGCGTATCAGCGGCTCAGCTGACGCCGAACACCTGCACGGCACCCCACAGCGCAATCACCGCAAGCACCAGTGACACCGGGACCGTCAGAAGTCCGAGCAGACTGAACTCGGCGGCGTTGGTGCGGGTGCCGCGACTGGTCAACACCCTGCGCCACAACAGGTTCGACAGGGAACCGACATAGGTCAGGTTGGGTCCGATGTTGACGCCGATCAACACTGCCAGCACCGCAGCCGGACCGGCCGCCGACACCAAGGGCAACAGCACCAGCACGGCGGGCAGGTTGTTCACCAGGTTGGCCAGCACGGCCGCCACGATCGCATACCCCAGCAGCGCCGCCAGCCCGGTTCCCGACGGCAGCACTCGCTGCATCGCGGACTCCAGACCGGCGGTCATGACTGCCTGGACCACGACGCCGAGCGCCAGCACGAAGGCCAGGAACGGTGCGTTCGCCGAACGGGCGATCCCGGCCAGTGTGCTTCGTCTCTGGGCCAGACTGCGGGCACCCAACACCAACACACCGGCCAGCGCCGCCCACACCGGATCGACTCCGACAAAGGAGGTGGCGGCGAAACCGGCCAGTGTCAGCCCCAAGACCACCAGCACGAACACCGGCAGTTCGGGTTTTTCCGCCGGCTCGGTGCGTGCCACCGGCGCCAGGTCCTTGCGGAACACCACCCGCAACAGTACGTACTCCGCAGCGACCGCAACTACCCACGGCGCGGCCATCAACAGCGTGAACTGCACAAACGACATGTCCAGCATGGCGAATGCCAGCAGGTTGGTCAGGTTGGACACCGGGAGCAGCAAAGACGCGGTGTTCGACAGGTGCGCGGTGGCGTAGGCGTGCGGACGCGACGGAACCCGCAGCGTGGCGGCAGTGGCCAGCACCACGGGGGTCAGCAGTACCACCGTCGCATCCAGGGACAGCACGGCGGTGGTGGCAGACGCGAGCAGGAACACCTGGCCCAGTAGCCGCTTCGGCGCGCCCGCGCTGGCGCGGGCCATCAGCGCCCCGAACGTCCCGAAAAGCCCTTCGTCATCACAGAGCTGTGCCAGCACCAGCACTGCGGCCAGGAAGGCCACCACCGGCAGCAGCCGCTCGGTCTCGGCCAACGCGTCGTCCACCGAGACGGCGCTGATCAGGATCAGCAGCAGTGCGGCGGGTACCGCGGCCACCGCCTCGGGCCACCCCTTGGGCCGGGCGATCGCGAAGCCCAGGACCAGGACCAGCAGTGTCAGCGACAGAAGCAGGGTGCCGGTCACCCCCAGGGATCCTCAGGTCGCCAGACACTTGGCAGGTGCAGTGACACTCCGTCGATGTCGGCCAGCGCCTGCAGGTCCCGCATCGAGGAGTCCAGGTTGTCAATCGCGAAGGGCAACGCCCGCAAGGGTTTCGACAGTGGCCTCGAGAAGTCGTCCCAGTGGATTGCGATGACCGTCCTGGCGCCGACGGCCCGAACCGTGTGCTCCCAATAGTCCCGCAGGTAGTTCTCGGGCAGCACTCCGAGGTTCCCCACCCCGAGATAGGCCACCTCGGCGTGCAGCCCCGCCAGCACCCCGGGGATGAATCCGGCGCTGCCCTGGATCAACAGCGTGCGCCCGGTGGGGCGATGCAGGATCAACAGCGACCAGGCTTCTCCGCATTTGTACGCCGAGGCCCTTGCGGGGGTGCGCACGGGAGCTGCGATGACGCCGGGGAACCGATCGGGTGGGCAGTGGTGCGACGCCACCGGGGTCACCTGAAAGGAACCCAGCTCGATCGCCTCGCCTGACGACGCGACCAGGATCCGGTCTTCCGGCAGACCGTGACCGCGGCCGATGTTGGCCGCCGACTCTCCGCCGACCAGCAGCGCGCCGGTGCGTTCTGCCACGGCGGCGCTGTCCAGGGCGTGATCAAAATGAGTGTGCACCGGCAGCACCGCGTCCAGTCGGCGGATGCCGGCTCGGGTCAGGCAGCCCTCGATCCGGGGGATCGACGGTGCGAGCATGCCGAAACCCACGCGCGCCAGACCGGGCCGGGAGAAGAATCCGTCGGTGAGGATTGCCGAGGCGCCGTCGTCGATCAGCAGCGTGGACACCCCCATCCAGGTCACCGACAGCGGTGAC
The DNA here is from genome assembly GCF_001984215.1 of Mycobacterium sp. MS1601. Classification (NCBI taxonomy): domain Bacteria; kingdom Bacillati; phylum Actinomycetota; class Actinomycetes; order Mycobacteriales; family Mycobacteriaceae; genus Mycobacterium; species Mycobacterium sp. MS1601. The sequence goes on along the minus strand of NZ_CP019420.1, from coordinate 1,926,443 downwards.
TGCGGTGTCGCGGCAGGAACGTCGAACTTCCCGGCATGTCCCGAGATCTGGGGTCTGCCGAGTCGCACGTGCACCCGTCAACCCTAAGGGTCAGTACGCGTACGGGTTGGATGGCGTCTGGATCTGCGTGACGGAGTCGATGTCGAGAACCGGACCGGGCTGGACCTCACCTTCGACCCGCAACCACGTGTCGTCGGGAAACCGGGCTGCCTCCGTGGCAGCGGTGCCGCCGAGGCGAAGGCGCGCCAGCTGGGCGTCGGCGGCGCAGCAGATTATCACCACTCGCCCGAGATCTACGTTGTCGCCGGCGTGAATTACGAAGCCGGTCACCGAGATCCGCCTGTGGTCCAGAGTGCCCGCGCTGTCCTGCGCCACGCGCATCAGCACGTCGGGAACGCTGACGTCCGGCGTTGGACCGGGTGGCAGCGGCGCAAACGGATGGCGTGCGGTGACCGGTGTCGCGGCCGCGGTGGTGTCGACTGCCCGGGCTCCGATGGGGGGTGGGCTGATGAACAGCAGGATCACCACGGGCAGGGCCAGTAGCCACAGCATGGGGGAGCGGTGCTGGTGGCCGGGCGCCCCGCCGCGGCGGATGTCGGCGACCATCGCGAGGACCGCCAGCAGAACCACCACGATTGAGCCCGCCAGCAGCCACGGCAGCATCGTCGGCTTCACGTAGCGGGTGTAGGCGCCGGTCGCGGCGATCATCACGCCGCTCAGACCCACCAGGAGCAGCAGCATGTTCTCGGCCTCGCGGGTCATCCGACCGTCACCAAGCCGACCACACTGGCGCAGACTGTCGCGACCGCGAACGTCGCGGGTGCGAAACGGATCGCGAACGCACGCCCGAACATCCCGGCCTGCATGGCGAACAGTTTCACATCGACGGCCGGTCCCACCACCAGGAACACCAGCCGTGGCACCAGTGGCAGCATCGACAGGCTGGCGGCCACGAAGGCGTCGGCCTCCGAGCACAGCGACAGCACCACGGCCAGCACCGCCATGGTGAGGATGCCGAGTATCAGCTGGCCGGCCAGATGGGTGTACACCCAGGACGGCACCAGCACGTGCAACAGGGCTGCTGCGGCTGCGCCGAGCACCAGATAGGCGCCTGCCTGCAGGAAGTCGTGACGGGCGGCCTCGATGAACACCGTCGAGCGAGATGCGTTGTCAACGTCGAGCTTCGGCGGAGTCCGGGTGATCCATCGGGCCTTGCCCCACCGGGCCCACACCAATCCCATGATGACCGCGGTCAGCAGTGAGGCGCCGCATCGTGCGGGCACCATCTCCGGATGGCCGGGGAAGGCCACCGCGGTGGACACCAGTACCACCGGGTTGATGGCGGGCGCCGAGAGCATGAACGTCAGCGCGGCGGCGCCCTGCCGGGAGTTGTGCCCGGCGACTTGCCCGGAGTCATCACCGCCGTCGCCGAACAGTCGGCGCGCCACCGGGACCGACGCGCATTCACATCCTGGCAGGGCGGCCCCGCCCACACCTGCGACCAGTACCGCGGGGGTGGTGCGCCTGGGCAGCCGGCGGGTCAACAGATCCGGCGTGACGAACGCGGCCACCAGACCGCTGATCACCACACCGAACGCCAGGAATGGCAGCGCCTGGACGAAGACACCGCTGAACACCGTGGCGGCGGTGGCCAGGCGGGGTTGATCGAGCACCACCTCGCGGAACAGGCCGCTGGCCAGCGCCGCCAACAGGAGTACGCCGATGAGCAGCACCATCGACCGGTCGCTGGTGCGGTTGCCCATGGGAGCCGACATGGAGGTAGGTTATTGGTAATCGTTGCCAATTCCCTGAGGAGGGTGCCATGGTTCTGTCCGGCTTTCTTGCCAAAGCTGCATCCACGGTGGTTACCGGGGCTGTCGGGGTGGCGGCCTACGAACTGGTCCGCAAGGCCGTCGCCAAGGCGCCCCTCCATGAGGCGGCGGTGTCCACCACAGCGGTCGCCCTGCGCGGCGCCCGCAAGGCCGAAGAGGGGGCCGAAGCTGCCCGCTTGAAGGTGGCCGACGTGGTGGCCGAGGCCAAGGAACGCATCGGCGAGGAAGTGGCACCGCCCGCGGTGGCCGTCGAGCACGATCACGACCACTGACCGGTGTCGGATCTGACGCTGCTCTCCGACGCGGCGGGCCGGCTGCGGGTCGAGGTGCCCGCGCTGCGCGCTGATCCGCTGCGCGCAGTGGCCATCGAAGACGCCATCGACGAAGTGGTGGGTGTGCGGACCGTGCACGCCTACCCGCGCACGGGTTCGGTGGTGGTCTGGTACTCGCCGTCGCGGTGTGACACCGCCGCCGTCTTGGCCACTCTGCGCGACGCGATGGATGTGGACCGCAGCCTTGTCCCGGCACGTACGCCCCGTTCGGCGGACATCCGCAACGGTGACGTCGTGCGGATAGCGCTGGGCGGTGCGGCCTTGGCGCTGTTGGGTTTCCGAAGGTACGGACTGCGCCGCACGCCGCTGCTGGGGCCCGCCAGTCGCACTTTCGCCACCGGTGTCACCATCGCCACCGGTTACCCGTTCCTGCGCGGTGCGCTGCGTTCACTGCGTGGGGGCAAGGCCGCCGGTACGGACCTGCTGGTCTCCGCGGCGACCGTGGCCAGCCTGGTGCTGCGGGAGAACGTGGTGGCCCTGACGGTGCTGTGGCTGCTGAACATCGGTGAGTACCTGCAGGATCTGACGCTGCGCCGCACCCGTCGGGCCATCGCCAACCTGTTGCAGGGCAATCAGGACACCGCGTGGACCCAACTGCCGGACGGCACCGAGGTCCAGGTGTCCATCGACGCGCTGCGGGTCGGCGACCATGTGGTGGTGCACGAACAGGTGGCGGTACCCGTCGACGGCGAGGTCGTCGCCGGCGAAGCCGTGGTGGACCAGTCAGCCATCACCGGGGAGAATCTGCCGGTCACCCTCACCGACGGCAGTCGGGTGCACGCCGGGTCCGTGCTGGTGCGCGGCCGACTGGTGGTCAGGGCGACGGCTGTGGGCAAGGACACCACCATCGGCAGGATCGTCAGCCGGGTCGAGGAGGCGCAGCAGCACCGGGCGCCCATTCAGACTGTGGGAGAGAACTTCTCGAGGCGCTTTGTGCCCGCGTCGTTCCTGGTATCCGGAATCACCCTGCTGCTGACAGGCGACGTCCGACGGGCGATGACCATGCTGTTGGTGGCCTGCCCCTGCGCGGTGGGACTGTCCACGCCGACGGCCATCAGCGCCGCCATCGGCAACGGGGCACGGCGCGGCATCCTGATCAAGGGCGGAGCGCATCTCGAAGAGGCCGGTCGTGTGGACGCCATCGTGTTCGACAAGACCGGCACCCTCACCAACGGCCGACCCGTCGTCACCAACATCGTGAGCTTTCACGACGATTGGCTGCCCGAGCAGGTGCTGGCCTATGCCGCCAGCTCTGAGATCCATTCCCGTCACCCGCTTGCCGAAGCGGTCATCCGATCCACCGAGGAACGCCACATCGCGATCCCGCCGCATGAGGAGTGCGAGGTGCTCGTCGGTCTCGGCATGCGCACCCAGGCCGACGGCAGGGTGTTGCTGCTGGGCAGCCCGGCGTTGCTGGCCCGTGAGAATGTCGACGTCACGACCGCCGCCGAGGACTGGGTGCACCGGTTGCGCGCCGAGGCGGAGACACCGCTGTTGCTGGCGGTCGACGGCACCCTGGTGGGGTTGATCAGCCTGCGCGACGAAGTTCGGCCGGAGGCCAAGCCGGTTCTGGACGCCTTGCGCGCCAGTGGAGTTCAACGGATCGTCATGCTGACCGGTGATCACCCGGAGACCGCTCGTGCCGTTGCAGAAGAACTCGGCATCACGGAGTGGCGCGCCGAGGTGCTGCCCGAGGACAAGCTCGATGCCGTCCGGATGCTGCACGACGAGGGCTACATCGTGGCCATGGTGGGCGACGGCGTCAACGACGCCCCTGCGCTGGCGGCCGCGGATATCGGGATCGCCATGGGACTGGGCGGCACCGACGTCGCCGTCGAGACCGCCGACGTGGCGTTGGCCGGTGACGATCTGCGCCGGTTGCTCGACGTGCGCGCTCTCGGTGGACACGCGGTCGAGGTGATCCGGCAGAACTACGCGATGTCCATTGCCGTCAATGCCTTCGGTCTGTTGCTCGGAGCCGGCGGTGGTCTGTCACCGGTCATGGCGGCGATCCTGCACAACGCCTCGTCGGTGGCCGTGGTGGCCAACAGCTCCCGGCTGATTCGCTACGAGCTGGATGGCCGCGAACGTTAGACGAACGGCGTCAGTTCGACGCCGGCGGCCGTCAACCGGTCCCGGACGGCGTTGGCTATCTGCACCGCGCCGGGAGAATCGCCGTGTACGCACACCGACTCCGCGCGGACGGGGGTGGCGGAGCCGTCGACGGCGGTGAGGTGTCCGGTCTCGATCATGGCCAGCACGCGGTCGGCGATCTGGTTCGGGTCGTGCAGGACTGCGCCGGGTTCGCGACGGGACACCAGTTGCCCGTCGGGTGTGTAGGCGCGGTCGGCGAATGCCTCGGCGACGGTGCGCAACCCGAGTTGTCGCGCCTGTTGGAGAAACACCGATCCGGGCAGGCCCAGCACCGGCAGTGCCGGGTTCACCGCTGCCACGGCCTCGGCGACGGCGCGTGCCTGGTCACGGTGCTTGACTATCGAGTTGTAGAGCGCCCCATGGGGTTTGACATAGGCCACCGACGATCCGGCGACGCGGGCCAGAGCGTCCAGCGCTCCGATCTGATAGATCACGTCGGCCCGGAGATCATCGATGTCGACATCGATGAACCGACGCCCGAATCCGGCCAGGTCGCGATAGCTCACCTGTGCGCCGATCCGAACGCCGTGCTCTGCGGCGGCGCGGCAGGTCCTGGCCAGCCGGGCCGGGTCGCCGGCGTGGAAGCCGCACGCCACGTTCGCGCTGGTCACAACTGCCAGCATCGCGTCGTCGTCGCCCAGATCCCACACGCCGAAGCCTTCGCCCAGATCAGCGTTCAGATCGATTGCAGCCATGTCCTCAGGGTAGAGCCACCGTGTGGTCGCAGGCCCGCGCCAGGTCCGGGTCATGGGTGGCCACCACGACCGTGTGGCCGGTTGCGACCAGTTCACGAATGGCGTTGATCACCTGTTTCTTCGATGCGTCGTCCATCCCGGTGGTCGGCTCGTCGAGAGCAACGACGGGCGCCTGCTGGGCAAAGGCCTGCGCCACCAGGGCGCGCTGGCGTTGCCCGCCGGACAGTTCGCCGATGCGGCGCCTGCGCAGCGGGTCCAGTCCGAGAGTTCTGATCCAGTGGTCGACGATGCGCCGGTCGTCGGTTGTCATCGGGCGCAACAGGCCGAGCTTGCGCCACCGGCCCATGGCGACCACCTCGGCCACTGTGATGGGAAAGCTCTCGGCAACCTGGCTGTGTTGCGGGGCCAGCGCCACCTCCGATGCGCAGTCCACGGTGCCGGCCGATGGTTTCAGGACTCCGGCAATCAAACCGAGCACTGTCGACTTCCCGCAGCCGTTGGCCCCGACCACCGCGGTTGCCGACTCGGCCCGCATCTTCACGGTGAAGTCGTTCAGTACCTGGATGTGGTTGTAGCCGAACGACACTGAGGTCAGGGATACGTAGCTTCCAGTCATGCACCACATCTAATTAGTAATGGTTATCGTTACCATTTAAAGTCTAGCGGGTGCTGGGTTGGCTGAGCGAACCATTCGAATCCCCCCTCGTCAGGAATGCACTGACAGCCGGTCTGGTGGTCACCGCCATCTGTGCGATCGTCGGCACCTGGGTGGTGCTGCGTGGCGCGGCCTTTCTCGGCGAAGCCATGTCGCACGGTGTGCTCCCTGGTGTCGCGCTGGCTTCGGTGATGGGCGGCAACATCGTGTTCGGCGCCATGGCAGCCGCACTTGCCATGGCCTACGGGGTGTCCGCCCTCGGTTCCTCCAGACGACTGTCCGCCGACACCGGAATCGGGCTGCTTCTGGTCGGGATGCTTGCCCTCGGTGTCATCGTGGTGTCGCATTCGCGCAGCCATGCCACCGATCTGACTGCGCTGCTGTTCGGTGATGTGTTGGCCGCCAACACCTCTGACGTACTCTGGCTGACGGTCGCCCTGGTTGTCATCGGGTCTGTCGCGTTCGTGGGCAGGCGGGCGTTCACCGCCGCCACCTTCGACGTCCGCAAGGCAGTGACGTTGGGGCTGCACCCGCGGTTGGCGACGGCAACACTCACCGTCCTGATGGCTGCCGCCATCGTCGCGTCCTTCCGGGTGGTCGGCACGCTGCTGATGCTGGGCCTGCTGGTGGCACCCCCGGCCGCGGCGATGGTATGGGCGCGCAGCGTGCCTCAGATCATGGTCGGCGCAGCAGTTGTCGGCTCCGCCGCGGTGACACTGGGCCTCATCGTCTCGTGGCATGCGGGCACTGCCGGCGGAGCCACGATCGCCGCCACGGCGGTGGTGCTGTTCTTCCTGTCGCTGGCCCTGCATGAGCTGCCGGCTCGCCTGCGCCGCGGTGCGGTGATCGCGGTGGCCGGCATCGGGCTCGCCGGGTGCAGCCCGGCTTCGCCACCGGCCGGCGCTCCGGAGGGGGCGGAACACAATCTGAGCTCGCCGCAAGTGCAGGAACTCGACGACGCTCCCACCCGCCTTATCGTCGCCGACTCCGCCACCGGTGCAACCGAAGTCATCGACGCAGTGGAGGAAACGGCGGTCCGGGTCGGCGAGTTCGGCCCGGTACACACCCTCGTCGGTGACGGCCGGTTCGGTTACCTGATGGGATCCGATGGCACCGCCGTCGTGGATTCCGGGGCATGGACCTTCGACCACGGTGACCACAACCACTACTACGAACGACCACCCGCGGTGGTGGGCAGCGCCGACGCTGCCGTTGCGGTGACCGCTGACGCCCACCGGGTTGCACTGCGTACAGCAGGTGGCGATGTGATGACGTTGGATCGGAATGCCCTGGCTGATGGCGATATTCGCCCGGAGGAAGGTCCCGGCGGTGTCAGGGTGGCGGTGCCGCAAGGGGACTCGCTGATCGTCGCGACCGATGCCGGTGAACTGCTGGTGGTCGACGAGGACGGTTGCTCCATGGTGATGCCCGTCCGGTGTCAGGCAACCGGTGGCGTTGCCGCCACGCGTACCGCCACGGTGCTGGCGTGCCGTGATGGCGCGGTTCGGGTCAGCGGCGAGGACGCCACCGCCATCCCCTTTCCGGCCGGCCAGACGCCCGAACTGGGTCTGCTGGCCAACCGGGGCGGGGGAGGGGAGATCGTCGGTCTCGACGGTGACCAGGTGTGGATGCTGACCAGCGCCAAGCACACCTGGGACGTGGTCACGGTTCCGGGTGCTGCGGCGGCGAACTCGGCCGGTGACGGGCAGGTTCTGGTGCTCACGACCGACGGGATCCTGCGGTTGTTCGACGTCGCCGCTGCGACGCAGACCGCAGAACTGGCATTGGGTGCGCCCGACGGGGTGATCGAGGTCGACCGCGACAGGGCCTACGTCAACGATGCAGCTGCCAGAGCCGTCTACGAGATCGACTACCGCGATGGCCTGCGTCTGGCCCGGACGCTGCGCACCACCGTGACGCCCGATCTGATGTCGGAGACCGGCCGGTGATCAGATGGCCCGCAGTCGTCATGGCCCTGCTGTTGGTGATCGGTTGCAGCAGTGTGCAATCAGACGACACAGCGCATATCGTCGTGACCACAAACATCCTGGGTGACGTCGTGGAGAACATCGCCTGTGACATCGCCGATGTCACAGTGCTGATGAAACGCAATGCCGATCCCCATTCGTTCCAGCTGTCGGCACAGGAGGCCGATGTCACCTCGCGTGCCGACCTGATCGTCTACAACGGGCTGGGGCTGGAAGAGGGTGTGCAGCACCACGTCGACGCCGCCGCCGAGCGCGGTGTGCCGACACTGGCGATCGGGGACCGCGTCGACGCGATCGCCTACTCCGAGGGCGACACCGCCGGGGCGCCCGATCCGCACTTCTGGACCGACCCGGACCGCATGATCGCCGCGGTCGACGCCATCGAGGCAGCACTGATCGAGCGCCTGCCGGACGCCAGTGGCATCACCGCCAATGCCGATGCCTATCGCGCACGGCTGCAACAACTCTCACACGAGATGGAGCAGCGCTTCGCAGATTTGCCACGCCACGCGCTGGTCACCAACCATCACGTACTGGGCTACCTCGCCCAGCGCTTCGGCTTCACCGTCGTCGGCGCCGTGGTGCCCAGCGGCACGACACTCGCGTCCCCGGCTCCGTCGGACCTCGCGTCGCTCACCAACGCCATCCGCGACGCCGGGGTCGGCACCATCTTCGTCGACACCAGCCAGCCGGACCGCCTGGCGCGGGCGCTGGCTTCGCAGGCAGGAGTGGACGTCGAGGTGGTGTCCCTCTACAGCGAGTCGTTGTCCGAGCCAGGAACCGAAGCGGGCACCTACATAGACATGATGCGTGCCAACACCGACCGGATCGTCGCCGGTCTCTCCTGAAAACAATTGCTTCACAAAGAGATAGGAGAACACATGTCAACACGAAATCCGGTTGCCCTGGCAACGGGTGCGGTCCTGACGGTGCTCGTGGCCGCAGGATGCAGCGGCGGTGCCGAGCAGACGGCGCAGTCGCCGGCCGCCGATGTCACCATCGCCGAGCCGGTGGCGGTCACGTATGACGGCGGCATCATGGTGCTCGACGGTGAAACCCTCGAAGCCAAGGCCGACATCCCGATGACCGGCTTCCTGCGGATCAACCCGGCGGGCGATGACAGCCACGTGATGGTGTCCACCGGCGAGGGCTTCCAGGTGCTCGACGCGGCATCGGGCTCGCTCACCGACGTGGTCTTCCCCGCTGCCAAGCCGGGACACGTTGTGGTGCATGGGGAGAACACCGTGCTGTTCGCCGACGGCACCGGGGAGGTCACGGTGTTCGATCCGCACGACCTGGAAGCCGGGGGACAACCGCAGACCCAGACGTTCTCCGCTTCCGCGGCACATCACGGTGTCGCCGTTGTTCTCGCCGACGGTACCCGGTTGATCAGTGAAGGCACCGAAGACGGCCGTACCGGTGCGATCGCGATGGACGCCAGTGGCCAGGAGATCGCCCGTACGGAGGATTGCCTCGGACTGCACGGTGAGACCGTGGTGGCCGACGAGGCTGTCGTGTTCGGTTGCCAGAACGGTCCGATCGTCTACCAGGCCGGTGCCTTCACCAAGATCCCCAGTCCGGATCCCTACGGCCGCACCGGAAACATCAAGGGTCATCCGGACTCACCGGTCGCGCTCACCGACTACAAGACAGATCCCGATGCCGAACTGGAACGGCCCACGCAGTTCGCGCTGGTGGACACCGAGGCCGAGCAGTTGAGGTTGGTCCCGATGCCGGAAGGGGCGAGTTACTCGTTCCGGTCACTGGCCAGGGGTCCACATGCCGAGGCGCTGATGCTCGGTACCGACGGCAAGCTGCACGTGTTCGATCCGGCCACCGCGGCTCTGGTGCGCAGCATCGACGTGGTGACGCCGTGGACCGAGCCCGACGACTGGCAGCAGCCGCGGCCGACGGTGTTCGTCCGCGATCACGATGTCTACGTGACAGATCCGGCGTCGGCCGAGATCCACCTCGTCGACGTCGAGGACGGTGAGATCACCCGGACCGCGACGTTGCCGCACACCCCCAATGAACTCAACGGACCGATAGCGCACTGACCGAGATCGGTACCGGTTCTCGGTGACGAACTCATCGAGTGACCGCCCGAACGCCCGGTGATCCACGCCGGGCGTTCGGGAAACTCGGGTACCGGCCTCCCCGTGGCTGACGCCGGGAGGCTAGTGGGAGTGGGTGGCTCCCCATGCGGGCAGTGGGTCGAGATATCTCCGCCACGCGTCGGCTCCCTCGGAGATCTCGTCATCGGTCAGCAGCGCCGCGCGCAGCATCGCGGTGACGGCGGCCCCGTCGAGGCGAAGCCCGATCAGCACGATCTCCTGGCCTGCCGCCAGGTCTGTGGTGCTCCAGTACTGCGCGGGCTCGATGACCAGGTTGGGCCCGGCCTGGGACCAGATGGCGGCGATGTCCGGTCGGCTGGCGATCCAGCAGAATCCCTTGCTGCGCAACACTCCACGAAGCTGCGGCAGAGTGGCCGCCAGTCGGTTGGGGTGGAAGGGACGGTCAGCGCGGAACGTCATCGAGCTGATGCCGTACTCCTGCGTCTCCGGGGTGTGGCCGAGCGCGATCTCCTCGTCCCACCCCGGAGCCGTGGCGGCACGCATCGGGTCATACAGACCGGTCTGCAGCACCTCGCCCAGCTCGACGACGCCGTGGTCGGTCCGGATCAGCCGAGCGTGGGGGTTGAGTCTGCGGACGGTCGCCTCGACGGCGCCGAGGTGCGCCGGGCTCACCAGGTCGGTTTTGTTGAGCAGGATGACGTCGGCGAACTCCACCTGATCCACCAGCAGATCGGAAATGTTGCGGGCATCGCCGTCGGCCGCACCCATTCCGCGCTGGTTCAGCGTTTCACCGCGGACCACTTCGGGCAGGAAGGTCGAGACGTCGACGACGGTCACCATGGTGTCCAGCCTGGCGAGGTCGCCGAGTGAAAATCCGTTCTCGAACTCCCACTCGAAGGTCGCGGCCACCGGCATCGGTTCGGAGATGCCGGTGGATTCGATGACCAGCTGGTCGAACCGCTGCTGGCGGGCCAGTGCTCCCACGGCCTCCACCAGGTCCTCGCGCAGGGTGCAGCAGATGCAGCCGTTGGTGAGTTCCACCAGCTTTTCCTGAGTGCGGTCCAGATGGCCCTGGCCGGCGACCAGCGCCGCATCGATGTTGATCTCGCTCATGTCGTTGACGATCACGGCCACTCGCAGGCCGGACCGGTTGGCGAGGATGTGGTTGAGCAAGGTGGTTTTGCCCGCGCCCAGGAATCCGGAGAGCACGGTGACAGGAAGAAGTTCGGTAGTGGGCATGCCTTAATGATAATCATTGTCATTAAGTTAGCCCCCGACTGGCTTAAGTGAATTGGAAACCGTTATCGTTATCGCATGACTCGTGTGAACTCGTCGCGGCTTGGCTTGATAGCAGTTGCGATGTTGGCGGCCCCGTTCGGATTGGCGGCATGCTCTGGCGGCAGTGAGCCCGCCGCGGACACCTCGACATCGGCTGTCGCGTCAGGCGACTGCCCCGTCACCCCGGTGGCGGTGGTGGTCAGCGTCGACCAGTGGGGGGACATCGTGTCCGACCTGGGCGGCGCGTGCGCCGACGTGAAGACGGTGCTGGCGTCGTCGTCGGTGGATCCGCATGACTACGAGCCGTCACCCTCGGACGCCGCCACCTTCGAAGGTGCCCAGCTGGTGGTCATCAACGGCGGCCACTACGACGAGTGGGCTGCCAAGCTGGCTGCTACGTCGGCGCCCGACGCTCCCGTCGTGGCCGCACTGTCGGAGACGGGCCAGGCTCACGACGACGAGCATGGGCACGAAGAGGAACATGCGCACGAAGACGAGCACGGGCACGACCACGACCACGACCACGACAACGACGAAGCCGGAACCAACCCGCACGCCTGGTACAGCCCCACCGCGGTGATGACGCTGGCCGACTCCGTGACCGCCGAACTGGCCAAGCTCGCGCCCGAGGCCGCCGACTACTTCGAGGGCCGCCGCGACGAGTTCACCACCGAGATGGCGCCGTACACCGACAAGATCGCCGAACTCAAGAGCAAGGCCGACGGAAAACGTTACGTCGCAACCGAAAGCGTCTTCGACGACATGGCTGAGGCAACCGGGCTGGTGAACGTCACCCCGGCCGGGTACCAGGCGTCGTCGGCCAACGAGACCGACCCATCCCCGGCCGACCTGCAGGCCGTCCTGGGCCTGCTGGAATCCCGGGGCGCCGACGTGCTGATCTACAACACCCAGACCGAAGGATCCGTGCCGGAGCAGATTCGCGCCGCGGCCGAGAGCGCAGGCATCCCGGTGGTCGATGTCACCGAAACCGTGCCGCCCGGCACCGATTCGTTCGAAGCTTGGCAGGTGCAACAACTCGATGCCCTCGCCAAGGCCCTCGGTGTCTGACGCTTCCGACATTGCGCTGTCCTTCGACGACGTCAGCGTGGTCCGCGGCGGACGCCTGATCTGGTCCGAAGGCACGTTCGACGTACCCGCCGGCGGAATCACCGCAGTCATCGGCTCCAACGGCTCCGGCAAGACCACGCTGCTGCAGGTGGTGCTCGGGCTGCTGCGGGTGGCATCGGGGTCGGTCAAGGTCCTGGGTCGCCCCGCCGGGCAGGCCACCGATCTGATCGGCTACGTGCCGCAGAACTACGCCGCCGCAGCTGGAAACGCCATCCGGGCCGCCGACGCGGTGATGCTCGGTCTGATCGGCAACCGGTGGGGTTTTGCCGCCCCTTCGGCTGAGCAGCGCAATCGTGTGACGGAGACCCTCGAGGCCGTCGGCGCCGTCGACTTCGCCGGTCGCAGGCTCTCCGAACTGTCCGGCGGCCAGCGGCAGCGGGTGGCCATCGCCGAGGCTCTGGTCAGCCGGCCGCGGCTGCTGATCCTCGACGAGCCCCTGGCCGCCATCGATCTGCGCAACCAGCGCGAGATCGTGCGGCTGCTGGGCCGTATCCGCGACGAGTTCGGAGTCACCATCCTGGTGGTGGCACACGACCTGAACCCGCTGCTCGGTGTGCTGGACAGCGCCATCTACCTGCTCGACGGCCACGCCCACTTCGACCAGATGAACCAGGTGGTGGACGAGCAGCTGCTCAGCCACCTGTACGGCACCTCGATCCAGGTGGTCCACACCCCGCAGGGCGAGCTGTACATGAGGAGCGTGTAGTGGCCACCGAGCTGGTCGCCCTGGGCTACCAGGAGAACTGGTGGGACATCCTGACATCGGCGTTCATGCGCAACGCGCTGATCGGCGGCACCCTGGTGGCGTTGGCGGCAGGTCTCATCGGCTACTTCATCGTCGTGCGCAACACCGCCTTCGCAGCACATGCGCTGGCGCACATCGGCTTTCCCGGAGCCACCGGCGCTGTGCTGCTCGGGGTGCCGGTGACGGTGGGCCTCGGCGTCTTCTGCATCGGCGGTGCGCTGGTGATCGGCGCGCTGGGCAAGAAGGCCGAAGACCGCGAGATCGCCACCGGTACCGTGCTGGCTGCGGCCACCGGCCTGGGGCTGTTCTTCAGCTCGCTGGCCACCAAGAGCAGCAGCACCGTCACCAACGTGTTGTTCGGCAACCTGCTCGCGGTCACCCACGAGCAGCTCATCGTCTTCGCGGTCCTGGTCGCAGTCTTGGCCGTCACCATCTCCGCGATCTTCCGTCCGCTGCTGTTCGCGTCGGTCAACGCCGAGGTCGCCGAGGCCAAGGGCGTCCCGGTGCGTGCGCTGTCCATGATCTTCATGGCGCTGCTGGGTCTGGCGATCACGATGGCGGTACAGGCCGTGGGCACCCTGCTGCTGTTCGCGCTGGTGGTCACCCCGGCGGCGACGGCGATCATGCTGACCGCCAGGCCGGTGGTGGCGATGCTGGTGTCGACAGTCCTTTCCCTGTTGGCGGTGTGGGCTGGGCTGGTGCTGTCATCGATGTTCGATCTGCCGCCCAGCTTCGTCATCGTCGCGATCGTGTGCGCGGTTTGGTTTGTCGTCTGGTCGGTGGTGCAACGCACCAGCACCGTGGCGAAGAGTCAGCCGTCGGGGCACATGAACTAACGTCACAGAGCATGTCCAGAAGTCCGGCCCCGCGCAGGCGGGCCACCCTGGCTTCATTGGCCGCCGAGCTCAAGGTGTCACGCACCACCATCTCCAACGCCTACAACCGCCCCGACCAGCTGTCGGCCGATCTGCGTGAGCGTGTCTTCGCCACCGCCAAGCGGTTGGGTTACGCCGGCCCCGATCCGGTGGCGCGGTCGCTGCGCACCCGCAAGGCCGGTGCGGTCGGACTCGTCATCACCGAACCGCTGACCTACTCCTTCAGCGACCCCGCCGCGCTGAACTTCGTCGCCGGCCTGGCCGAATCCTGTGAGGAGGTGGGGCAGGGACTGCTGCTGGTGGCGGTGGGTCCCAGCCGCAGCCTCGACGAGGGCGCCGGTTCGGTGCTGTCGGCGGGAGTGGACGGCTTTGTGGTCTACTCGGCATCGGATGACGATCCCTACCTGCAGACGGTGCTGGACCGGCGACTGCCGGTAGTGCTGGTGGACCAGCCGCGGGACGTGCCCGGCACGTCCCTGGTGTGCATCGACGACCGGGCCGCCATGCGCGAGATGGCCGATTACGTCTTCGGTCTCGGGCACCGCGAAGTGGGACTGTTGACCATGCGACTGGGCCGCGAACCGAGCACCGGTGATGCCTCTGCCAGCACCGTGGCCCCGGAGCGGTTGACCGACAAACGGTTTCACGTGCAGTGCGAACGGATCGGCGGCGTGCAGGACGCCATGGCTGCCGCGGGTCTGGATCCGTCGGGTCTCACCATCGTCGAGAGCTTCGAGCACGGCCCCGCTTCCGGTGGCGGCGCGGCCGAGGTGGCGCTACAGGCCAACCCGCGTATCACCGCGCTGATGTGCACCGCCGACGTACTGGCGCTCTCGGCCATGGACTATCTGCGCGCTCGAGGCATCTATGTGCCCGGGCAGATCACTGTGACCGGCTTCGACGGCATCCCCGAAGCGATCAAACGCGGCCTGGCCACGGTGTCGCAGCCCAGTCACGAAAAGGGCAGGCGCGCAGGTGGTTTACTGCACAGACCGCCACGGGACGGATTGCCTGTGATCGATGTGCTGCCCACCGAACTGATCCGCGGCCGGACCGCAGGTCCGCCCGGCTAGGTCGGCCGGGCTACCGAACAGGACCAGGGCGTCACTGCTCGGGCGCTGGTCCGGCGTTCAGCACCCGTTCCAGGACGCTGCCGTCGAGCACTGTGCCCAGGCTCAGGAAGGTCTCGATGCGCTGCAAGCCGTAGATGGGCCAGAGCTGTTCGAACAGCAGGGTCTGCAGATGCGAGTGGTCACGCAGCCGGAACCGGGCGATCAGGTCGAAGGTGCCGGTGACCACCACCAGTTCCTCGAGTTCGTCGATGTCACGCAACTCCTCGAGAATGGTTGTCAGGTCGGCACCCGGTTCGATGCTCATCGGGATGTAGACCATCATCGGATACCCGAGTGCTGCCCAGTCGATCGAGACGGTGTAGCCGCGAATCACCCCGAGCCGCTCCAACCGTGCGATGCGTTCACCCACCGCGGGGCCCGACATGTTGACCTCGCGGGCGAGTTGGCGCTGGGAGATCCGTGGATCCTTGGAAAGTCGCTGTAGTAGCTGGCGATCGATGTCGTCCAGCGGCACCGCTGGGCCCTGACGCTCGATGGCGCCGGACAGCCCGGCCATGGAGCCACGGACCGGCTTGCCGCCGCGTGGGCCGCGTCGCTTGTCGCCGCCCTCGGAGGTACTCATGCCGGAAGCCATCGTGCGGGCGGATCGGATTCCGCCATGATTCTCGGGAAGTGGGGCATGGCGACCTCGGGCTGCAGGTAGCGCGCGATGTAACCGCTGAACAGGTCGGGTCCGACGGCAACGGGTGGTCGTACCAGCAGATGGGTGGCCCCGGCCGCTGCCCACCGGCTGACCAGTTCGCGATCGGCGTTCACCTCGCCGGTGAGCTCCACACACCCGGGCTGAACCTGAGGGACCGCGGATACGTCTCCGTATTCGGTTGCCAGCAAAGCCAATCCGAAGTCGGCGGCCAACCCGGCGGCATGTTCTCCGGTCAGCCACACCGGCAGCTCGACCTGGCTGGGACTGGGCGTCACCGCCACGCTGTCGGGCATGTCGTCAGCCAGGCCCGCAGGCACCTGCCAGCGCCGACCACGGTGGCGTACCGGTCGGCCCGACCAGCAGGCCCGCAGCAGTTGCAGGTCCTCGATGGCGTCCTGCAGTGACAGCGCACCACTGTCCACCACACACACCACGCGCCCGGCCGAGAGGTGGTCGAGCACCGCGGCCTCTTCGGCCAGCGTCACCGGATGCTCGGTGCCCAGGACGATGCGCACAAGGATGCGCGGGTCGGTGGTCAGCGCGGCCAGCTCGGAGGCGGCCGCGATGGCACTGGTAGCCACGTCCGCCCACAGTGCGAACGCGCCGGAACGTTCAGCCGCGCAGATGTCGTCGACGGCAGGCATGGCCGTCCAACGGGTTCCGATTCTCACGCTGCCACCACCGTGTCCATCACCGGGATGACCTCCTCGGCCATCCGTCGCAGCATCCGCTGCACCGCTTCCTGCGGGGCACCCTCGATGAGCACCCGCAACACCACATCGTCGACGCCTGCCTCCGAAACCTCATGCAGGGCTTCGATGATCGCACCCGCGGGTCCCACCGTGGAGGTGGCAACGGCTTGCGCGACGGCGGCATCTGCATCGGCGCGGAAGTCCATGGCCTCGGTGGACTCCCGCTGGGCCACACTCCATCCCAGGCCGGCGTAGAGCACGTAACTGGCTCGCTGCCAGTCCAGTACCGCGTCGCGTTCGGAGCTGCTGTCGGTGAGCCAGAAGTTCCGCAGCGCCGCCACTCTGGGACGTTGGCCACCGGGGCGGCCCGCCTCTTCCCAGCCCGTGCGATGTGCGGTGGCGAGCTCGCGGACCAGTGAGATGGGGTTGGCTCCGGAGAACAGCACGCCGTGGCCGCGGGCACCGGCCCGTGCGATTCCCGCCGGCGTGGCCGAGCCGTTCCACAGCGTGGCGCCCGCAGGTACCGCGATTTCCTGCAGGGCTGCAACACCGGCCCGGTGCCGGGCCACTCGGTCCTTGCGGGCCATGCCCTTGCCGTCGAACTCGATATCGCGGTAACCCAGACCCACCCCGACGTCGAGGCGGCCGCCCGAGCGCGCGGCGATGTCGGCGGACAGTCGGGCCACCCGCTGCGCGTCCTGAAGCGGCAGCAGCATCATGCCCGTGCCGACTCGCAGCCGGGAGGTGACAGCCAGCGCTGCCGCGGCGACCGGCAAGAGGGCCGGGCAGTAGCCGTCATAGAAGAAGTGGTGCTCCGAGAGCCACATGCCCTCGTAGCCCAGTTCGTCGAGCAACCGGGCGTCGGCCAGCAGCTCCCGGTACGGCACGGTGGCATGGCGTGGCGTCGACGCCGTGGATTGCAGGCAGTACAGACCCGCTCCGAATTTCATCAACTGCTCCTTCGCGCTACAACGTGAGGAAGGGTAGCGGGAGAATGTTTCGGATATAAGTCACAAGCGGCACTATGCTTAACATATGCGCAGTCAAAATGATGTTTGATGTGCATATGCAATCCAATTCGGGAGAGCGCGCTGCGCTTGTAACCGGCGGTGGAAGCGGGCTGGGTCGAGCGGTCTGCCTGTGTCTGGCCAGCCGCGGTGACCATGTCATCATCGCCGACCGCGACGGCAAGGGTGCTACCGCGACCCGTGAGCTGGTGCACCAGGCCGGAGGCAGTGCCGAAGCTGTCCCGCTGGACGTGACCGATGCCGAGGCCGTGGCCGAGCTGGTGGCTCGAGTTGATGCCCAACGTCCGCTGGGCACGGCAGTGATCAGTGCCGGCGTGGCGAAATCCACGCCACTGCTGACTGCGCCGATGTCGGACCTGGACCTCACCCTGGCCGTCAACGTCCGAGGCGCGTACGCGGTGCTGCGAGCATCGGCTGCGGTGATGGCCGCTCGTGGCGCCGGCGCCATCGTGACGATCTGCTCGACATCGAGTTTCACCGCATCGAGTACCCCGATGATCGCCTATGACCTGTCCAAGGCGGCGGTCCGGATGATGACCGCCGCGGCTGCCAGGGAGCTCGGGCCCACCGGAGTCCGGGTCAACGGCGTGGCACCGGGCACCATGGACACCCCGCTGATGCGGGGCCTGGGTGCCGACGATGACAGCCTGGCGGCCATGGCCGCCGCCCGAATTCCGCTCGGACGGCTGGGGCGCACCGACGAAGTGGCCGATGCCGTTGCGTTCCTGTCCTCGGACCAGGCCTCCTACATCACCGGCGAGGTCCTGGTGGTCGACGGGGGGTGGCTGGCATGACCGTGAGTCTGATCACCGGGGCGGGCGCGGGTATCGGTGCCGCCGTGGCGCGTGCGCTGGCCGCCCGCGGGGACCGGGTGGTGTGCGCCGACCGCGACGGTGTCGCCGCAGCGAGGGTCGCCGATGAGATAGGTGGCGCCGCAGTGGCTGTCGATGTCACCGCCGAGGGCGCGGGGGAGGCCGCTGTGGCCGCCGCCGTCGACGCGTTCGGTCGCCTCGACGCGGTGGTGACGTGCGCGGGCATCGAGATCGGCGGGCCCGCTGAAGAGCTGACCACGGCGGCCGTGCGGAAGTCTCTGGACGTCAACGTCATCGGCAGCTTCGACACCGCGGCAGCGGCCTGTCGAAGGTTCGTGGCCCAGGGTGGCGGCGGTCGGATCGTGCTGATCGGGTCGGTGAACTCGGTGATCGCGCTGCCCGGTCAGGCTGCCTATGCCGCCTCCAAGGGATCGGTGCTGACGCTGGCCAAGGCGCTGGCCGTGGACTGGGCCCGGCATGGGGTGGCCGTCAATGTGGTGGGTCCCGGGGTCACCGACACCGCGATGTCGGCGGGCACCTTGGGTGACCCGGCCAGGCGTGAGGCCATGATGGCCCGTATCCCGATGGCTCGCCCGGCACGGCCGGACGAGATCGCCTCTGCTGTCGCCTTTCTGGCCTCTGATCAGGCCTCCTACATCACCGGGGCCTACTTGCCGGTGGATGGCGGCTGGCTGGCGGCGGGCTGAGATGGCGATCATGATCGGCGCCAAGCTGCCGCACACCGCAGAGACAGTCACCGCGGGCCGGGTCCCGGAGGCGGCAATCCTCTTGGAGCGAGCCGGATTCGAATCGCTGTGGGTCAGTGACCACATTGTTCTGCCGCGTACCGTCGGCTCGCACTACCCGTTCGAGCGTGACGGTGTGGCCCGGTGGCGCACCGACGTCCCGTACCTGGAGGCGCTGACCACCCTGGCCGCCGCGGCGGCGGTCACCACGACGGTCCGGCTGGGCACCGCGGTACTGGTGTTGCCGATCCGCAACCCGTTGCTGTTGGCCAAACAGACTGCCGGCATCGCCGCGCTGGCACCCGGGCGTCTGCGCCTCGGCGTCGGCGCGGGCTGGTTGCGTGAGGAATTCGACGCTCTTGGAGCCACTTTCGAGACAAGGGGAGCAGCCACCGCCGACGGAATCCGTCGACTTCGGGAGTGCTGGACAGGCACTCCGGGAGACCTGCTCATGTTGCCTGCGGCCTCGATCCCGATCTATCCCGGTGGCCACTCGCCCGCGGCGCTGCGCCGCGCCGGCCGCCTCGGTGACGGCTGGCTGGGGCAGCAGTCACTGGCCACGCTGGATCCGGCGGCGCTGGCGGCGGACATCGCCGCGGTGCGGGCTGCGGCCGCGGTGCCCGACCAGTTGCACATCGTGGTGCGCATCGTCGAATCGTCGGGCAAGGCAAGACAATTGGCTGAGATGCTGCCGGAGCTGGCTGTCGCTGGAGTGCACGAGATCATCGTCGACAGCGATCCGTTCGGCGATCCTGGCGCCGATGTGCAGACGTTGCGGGCCCGAGCCGGGTGAGGCGGTCAGTACCCGCTGCGTGCCGCCGTGGCGCCGATCCCGCGCCAACGGGCCAGTTCGGCGGCCGCACCGCTGGCCAGCAAGCCGGCATCGGTGCACACCGCGACGTCGGTGAAGCCGAGGTCGAACAACTGCCCAGACCGCTCGGCGGTGCCGGCGAACACCCCGGCGCGGACGTTGTTGTTGTTGCAGGAAGTGATGATCCGCTCCAGGACCATGCCGTCGCGCAGCAGTTCGTCGACTGTGATCCCGTGGGCCATCGCCAGGTCGAACGGGCCGACGAACACCATGTCCACCCCTGGTGTGGCGGCGATCTCGTCGACGTTGGTCACCGCGGTCCGAGTCTCCACCATCACCGCGCAGGTGATGGTGCTGTTCGCCGTTTCCGGCGTCGGCGTCGGTCGGCCCAGCAGGGCCCCGATGGGGCCGAAACTCCGCGTTCCACGCGGCGGGTAGCGGCACGCCTTGGCGGCACGCTCGGCCTGGGCGGCAGTGTCGATCATGGGCACGATCACCCCGTGCGCACCGGCGTCCAGGGCGCGGCCGATGCCCGATGCGGAGTCGTCGCACACCCGTACCCAGACGGGAACGCCGCGGTGACCGAGCGTGCCCAACGCCGCGCGCACGCCGCCGTCGTCGTAGGTGCCGTGTTGGGCGTCGAGGACCAACCAGTCCGGCCCTGAGGCGGCCAAGATGTCTGCAGTTCCGCCGGCGGCCAGGCTGGACCACGCGCCGAATGCTCTCTGGAAGGTCATATCTCCACGATAGCTTTCAAATGAAAGCCGAATCACATCAGGACCATGCATTTATCATGCCCGTAACGTTCGTGGCCTATCTATGAAATACAGCGTTCGTACCGTCTGTGTCGAACCAAGCCGCTTGGCGGTTCGGTGACGTGAGAGGAAGTCATGAGTGCAGCACTGGTGCCCGAGGTGAGTTCGATCGCCGCCGCGGTACCGCCGTCGGGCATCCGCGAGATCGTGAACCTGGCCGCAGGCCGCCACGATGTCGTGCGCCTGGAGATCGGCGAGCCCGACTTCGCCACCCCGGCGCACATCGTCGAGGCCGGTCACCTGCAGACGGCCCGGGCCAATCGATACACCCACAGCGCGGGTATGCCGATCCTGCGGGACGCACTCGCCGACCGACTGCGCCACCGATACGGACTTGCCGTCGGCGCCGACGACGTGGTGGTGGGGCAGGGTGCTGTCCAGTGCCTGGACGCGGTGTTGGCCGCCACCGTCGCTCCCGGTGACGAAGTCCTGGTGCCCGACCCTGCCTGGCCCAACTACGAGATGCAGGTGATCCTGCACGGTGCCACCGCCGTGCACTACCCGCTGCGGCCCGAGGCGGGATTCCTGCCCGACGTCGACGAGGTCGCCGCACTGATCACCCCCCGCACCCGCGTGCTGATCATCAACTCGCCCTCCAATCCCACCGGGGCGGTGTTCCCACCGGAGATGGTGACCGCGCTGGTCGAGGCGGCGGCCTCGGCAGGAGTCACGGTGGTGGCCGACGAGGTGTACGACGAACTGATCTTCGACGGCGCGCACACCAACGCCGCCCGGATCGCCCCCGACCATGTGGTCAGCGTGTTCAGCTTCTCCAAGACCTACGCCATGACGGGCTCTCGGGTGGGCTACCTCGTCGGACCCCGGTGGCTGACTCCGACGGTGGCCACCCTGCAGGAGCCGTTGCTGTCCTCGGTGTCGGCGGGCTCGCAGGCGGCCGCGCTTGCGGCGTTGTCCGGCCCGCAGGATTGTGTGCGCGAGATGCGTGAGACCTACCAGGCCCGCCGCGACCAGGTGGTCGACCAGTTCGCCAGGGCAGGCCTCGGCGTCCAGGTCCCCGCCGGAGCGTTCTATCTGATGATGCCGCTGGCCGAGGGGGTGGACTCGCGGCGTGCCGCGTTGGATCTGGTGGGGCACGGAGTGTCGACGGCACCCGGCACGGCGTTCGGTAGCACAGCGCGCAGCCACCTTCGGCTGTCGCTGGCCAGCTCGATGGAGGACCTGCGCACCGGAGTCGACCGAATACTGAGCTGGTATCAGCGCACCGACGGTGGGATCAACCCGTGACCGCCGAATCGGCCACGCTGACCGAGGAGATCACCATGAACGATGCCCGGCCGGTCATCGAATTGCGCGGTATACGAAAGAGTTTCGGCGATCTTGAAGTGCTCAAGGGCATCGACCTCACAGTCAATGCCGGCGAACACGTGGTCCTGCTGGGCCCCTCGGGCTCGGGCAAGTCGACCTTGTTGCGCACCATCAATCTGTTGGAGCCGCCGACTGCTGGGTCGTTGGTGGTCGACGGTCATCAGTACGGCACCGCGGCGCCGGGCGATCCCGCCCGGCCTGCCGGCAAGCCGCTACGGTTGCGACGCACCGTCGGCATGGTCTTCCAGCAGTTCAACCTGTTCCCGCATCTGACCGCGCTGGACAATGTGGCTCTACCGCTGCGCTCGGTGCGCGGACTGTCGCGCCGCGCCGCAGACGAGCGGGCAGGTCAGGAGCTGCGCCGCGTCGGGCTGTTGGAGCGTGCCGGGCACTACCCATCGCAGTTGTCCGGGGGTCAGCAGCAGCGGGTGGCGATAGCTCGTGCCCTGGCCCAGGACCCGATGGTGATGCTGTTCGACGAGCCGACCTCGGCGCTGGATCCCGAGCTGGTGGGCGAAGTGCTGCGCACCATGAGGCTGGTCGCGGAAACGGGGATGACGATGGTGGTGGTCACCCACGAGGTCGGATTCGCCAGGGAGATCGGCGATCTCAATGTCTTCATGGAGGACGGTGTGGTGGTCGAAACCGGCGGCCGCGACTTCTACGACCAATGCCGCAGCCGGCGGGCTGTCGAGTTCATCAAGGCGGTGCGCTGATGAGTGGTCTGGACTGGGGGTTGATCTGGGACAACCGGGCCCAGCTGCTGTCCGGATTGGTGGTGGCCCTGCAGGTGTCCCTGGTGGCCCTGGTGGTCTCGACGGTGTTCGGTCTGCTGCTGGCCATGCTGCGGATGTCCGGTCCACCGCTGTCCTGGCTTGCGGCGTTGTACATCAACGTGTTTCGCGGCGTACCGGCGCTGGTCAGCGTCATCTGGGTGTACTTCGGTGTGTCACTGGCCATCGGCGTCGACTTCGCGGTGTTCGAAGCAGGCGTGATCGCATTGTCGCTGCTCTACAGCGCGTTCTTCGCCGAGATCTTCCGCTCGGCGTTGAGCGCGGTGCCACCCGGGCTGACGGAGGCGGGGCAGGCGCTGGGTCTGCGGCGCAGCCGGATCTTCGTCTCTGTCGTGCTGCCGCAGGCGGGCAAGATAGCCCTGCCCAACGTCGGCAGCATGTTCATCGGCATGGTCAAGGACACCTCCACCTTCACCGTGATCGGGCTGTTGGAGGTGGTGCGGGTGACCCAGAACCTGGTCAGCACCACGTTCCAGCCATTTGTGTTGTACAGCGCCGCGGCCGCCATCTACATCCTGGCGGCGTTCGTCATCGACTTCGTGTTCCGCTTGGTCGAGAAGTCGATGACCAGTCCGCCCTCCGGTGTGGTCGCAAGGGCCCTGCGTGCACCGCAGCGCCGTCGTATCGAGCGTGTGATCGCCAGCGCCGGCACATCACCGACACCCGTATCCTGATCCGTCAACAAGAGAGAAAACCCTTGTCCCTCAAGTCTCTACGGCATGCCCTGTTGGCCGTTTTCGCTCTCGTCCTGGCCGTTGCGCTGAGCGCCTGCGGAGGGTCGTCCTCGTCGGAGTCCACCGGTGGCGACGACAACAAACTCGGGCTGATCACTCCCGGCACGTTGGTGGTCGGGATGAATCTGCAGTTCAAACCCGAGATGTACCTCGACGAGCAGGGCCAACCCGCTGGCTACGACGTCGACCTGGTGACGAAGTTGGCCGACTCACTGGGCCTGCAGCTCGACATTCAGAACCTGGACTTCAACGGCCTGATCCCTGGTCTGCAGAGCAAGAAGTTCGATCTGGTGTCGGTGGGCCTGACCCCCACCGAGGAACGCAAGCAGGTCGTCGACTTCTCCCGTGCCTATGTGCCGTACACCAGCGTCCTCGCCGTGCCCGTCTCCGACACCAGGGCTCCCGATGTGGACGCGTACAACGTGGCCGGAACGGTGATCACTGCGCTGCAGGGCTCCTCGGGTGAAACTCTGGCCAAGGAGTCGTTCCCCAATGCCACGGTGACCGGTTTTGCCGACCAGAACGCCGCCCTGCTCGAAGTGGCCACCGGGCGTGCTGCGGCGTCGGTGGTGGAGGACTACATCCTGGCCCAGTTCCTGCGCGCCAACCCCGACCAGCTCAAGCAGGCCGAACTGCCTGAGCCACTGGACCTGAGCTACGGGTCCTGGGCAGTGCAGAAGGGAAACACCGCCCTGGTGGAGGCACTCGACAGCTTCGTGTGCACCGAACAGGACAACGGTGGCCTCGCCGAGCTGTACGAGAAGAACTTCGAGGTCAGTGAGTTCCCGCAGATGCCGTCAGGCTGCTGAGGTTGAACGTCGCTGCTGCACAAGCAGTTCCAGTGCAGCAGCGACATCCTCGGGGGAGTTGATGCGGTAACCGGCCGCGGTGTCGCCGGGCCCGACCTTGACGCCGACGTCCCCGCCGCGCAGCCGCCGGAACGCCTTTTCGTCGGTGACGTCGTCACCGAAGAAGACCACAGCGTCTGCGCGAAAGCGCGCACGCAGGATGTCGATGGCCTCGCCCTTGTCGGTGGTGATGACAGCGAACTCCAACACCGCCTTGCCCGCGGTGGCCTGAGCGTCCCAGGCCTGCGACGCGGCGCGGGCCTCGACCAGAGCGGCGTCACCATCGGCCGGGTCCGCATTGCGGACGTGCAGCGCCACACTGGCCGGCTTGGGTTCGACGGTGACGCCCGGATATCGCGCAGCGATGGCGTCTAGCTCGTCGATGATGGTCTGCAGCAACGCCGCGTCGATCTCGTGGGCGAACCCGGTGTCGAACTCGGCACCGTGGGACCCCACCAGCGCCACCTCGCCGGCCAGGCCGGACAGCGTGCCCAGATCAGCCAGCGCACGTCCGGAGATCAGTGCCGCCGACGTGGACGGCAGCTGTGCCAGCGCCCGCAGTGCCGTCGCCGCCGCGGGCAGCGGTCTGGCATCGCCGGGATGGTTGACGATGGGCGCAAGGGTGCCGTCGAAATCCGAGGTCACCAGCAGAACCGGGGAGGCAGCGGCGCGGGACAGAGCGGCGATGACGTCGTCCGGGAGGCTCACCCGTCAGATCTTAGGGTGCTCGCCGTCCCCGATGAGCAGTCGCACGGCGAGGTCGAGGCGTTTGCTCACGTCCGTGGCCGAGGCCCGCCGGGTGAGCCAGGCGAGCAGGTTGGACAGCCACACGTCGGAGATCACGCGGGCGATGTGGAACTGGTCTTCGCTCGGCTCCCCGTCGGCCATGGCTCGGGCGAACATCGAATCGATGATCTTCTCCACGTGATCAACCTCACCGGCGGCGGAGGCATCGGCGAACACGTAGGCCCGGGTCATCGCCTCGGTCAGCAGAGGGTTGCGCTGCATCGCCCGGTTGAGCTTGCTCACCATGAAGTTGAGCCGCTCGTAGGGAGTGCCCCCGGCCACCGGGCCGCGGTCGGTCTTGGCGTCGATGCGCTCGAACTCGCGGCCCAGTGCCGAAACCAGTAGGTGGACCTTCGACGGGAAGTAGCGGTACAGGGTGCCCACCGCGACGTCGGCGCGGTCGGCCACGGCACGCATCTGTACGGCTTCATAGCCGCCCTTGGATGCGATCGCCATTGTGGCGTCGAGGATGCGCTTGCGGCGTTCGCGCTGCGCCTCGGAGCCGAGCTCGGATTCGGCGAGGACAGCCACGGTCAGAACCTCACGCGGCTGTGCCGCGGAGCGGTGGGGGGCCTGCGCTTCAACCGACCCGGTTTGCGCTGGCGTGGAGGCCTGAGACATGCGGCCGACAGCTCCTTCTTTTCACGTATCGGGTGAAACGATACGCATCGCGGACCTGAAATTCTCACCTCCGCGCCCCCGAGACATCTGTGAGAGTCGTCTGTGTACTGCTGCAACAGTGGTCGACTTGACGGTCTGGCACTGGCACTATTAGAACACGTTCTAGTGGGCCGCACCGGCCAACTGCTGCGAAACCGAGGAGCGTGCGGTGTCTGGAGTTGCTGGAGCTAGTGCCGCCGAACTGTTAGCTGCGCGGGAAATGGTTCGGTCGTGGGCCGCCGGCTCGGGCGCCATTGGCGCAATCCGCGACATCGAGCAGGGCAAACCCGAGGCGTGGCGGCCGGTTTTCGCCGGTCTGGCCGAGCTGGGGTTGTTCGGTGTGGCGATCCCGGAGGATGCCGGCGGTGCGGGCGGCAGCGTCGGCGATCTGTGCGCCATGGTCGACGAGGCGGCAGCGGCTCTGATTCCCGGTCCGGTGGCGCCCACTGCGGTCGCCACGCTGGTGGTGCAAGACAGTGATCTGCTGGAGGCGTTGGCAGCAGGCGAGCGCGCTGCGGGCCTGGCGCTGTCCGCGGACCTGGTATTCGACGGTGCGACGGTCTCCGGCACCGCCGATATCGTGCTCGGCGCAGACGCCGACGCGCTGCTGCTGCTACCGGCCGGCGACGCCTGGGTACAGGTGGACTCCGGGGCCAGTGGCGTCGACATCGAACTGGGGGTCCCCACGGACTTCTCCCGCCAGCTCGGCCGGGTCACGCTGACCTCGGTTGCGGCCACCGAACTCGCGGTGTCGCCAGACCGGCTGCGGGACCTGGCTGCCACGGTGTTCGCCGCTGAGGCTGCCGGGATCGCGCGCTACGCGTTGACCACGGCCTGCGACTACGCCAAGGTGCGCGAGCAGTTCGGCAAGCCGATCGGCAGCTTCCAAGCTGTCAAACACATGTGCGCCGAGATGCTGCTGCGATCCGAGCAGGCTGCCATCACGGCCTCCGACGCGGCGCGTGCGGCGTCGGAGCCGGATCACGGCCAGTTGTCCATCGCCGCGGCCGTGGCCGCTGCCACCTGTGTCGAGGCTGCTGTCCGCAACACCAAGGACTGCATCCAGGTGCTCGGTGGCATCGGCTTCACCTGGGAACACGATGCGCACCTGTACTTGCGCCGGGCCTATGCCATTTCGCAGCTGCTCGGTGGCCGGGCGGTGTGGTCGCGGCGCGTCGCGCAGCTGACCACCGCCGGGCTGCGTCGCCGGCTCGGCATCGACCTGTCCGAGGTGGAGGATCAACGCCCCGGGCTGGCCGCCGAGATTGCCGAGATCGCCGAGTTGCCTGTCGCGCAGCAGCAGGCGGCCATGGCCGAAGCCGGGCTGTATGCGCCCCACTGGCCCACGCCGTTCGGCCGGGCGGCCTCGCCGGCCGTCCAGCTTCTGATCGACGAGGAACTGACCGCCGCCGGGGTGGATCGCCCGGATATCTCCATCGGCTGGTGGGCTGCGCCCACCATTCTCGAGCACGGCACCACTGAGCAGATCGAGCGGTTCATCCCCGGCACGCTGTCCGGCGAGATCTATTGGTGTCAACTGTTCTCCGAACCGGGCGCCGGCTCGGATCTGGCAGCGCTGCGCACCAAAGCCGTTCGTACGGAGGGCGGTTGGTTGCTCACCGGGCAAAAGGTATGGACCTCCAACGCCCAGAAGGCGAACTGGGCGGTGTGTCTGGCACGCACCAATCCCGATGCCCCCAAACACAAGGGCATCACCTACTTCATCGTCGACATGAGTGCTGCGGGACTGTTGATCCGGCCGCTGCGCGAGATCACCGGCGAGGCACTGTTCAACGAGGTGTTCCTCGACGGTGTGTTCGTTCCTGACGAGCTGGTGGTCGGTCCGGTGGACGGCGGCTGGCCGCTGGCCCGCACCACACTGGCGAATGAGCGTGTTGCCATGGGTGGCGGCGGCAAACTCGACAAGGGGATGGAAGACCTCATCGACGCCGTCGGTGACCTGGAACTCGATGTTGCCGAGCAGGATTCGCTGGGACAGTTGATCACCGCCGCTCAGATCGGTTCTCTTCTGGATCAGCGGATTGCCGAGATGGCCGTCGGCGGCAGGGATCCCGGTGCTCAATCCAGCGTCCGCAAGCTTGTCGGGGTGCGATACCGCCAGGCGCTGGCCGAGCGGGTCATGGAGTTGGCGCCCGGCGGCGGCCTGCTGGACAACTCCGAGGTGCGCTACTTCCTGAACACCCGGTGCCTCACCATCGCCGGTGGCACTGAACAGATCCTCTTGACGGTGGCGGGGGAGCGACTGCTGGGGCTGCCCAGGTAGTCGGCTTAAGCTCCCAGGCATGTCCAAGCCTGGGAACGCTGCGCGGATGAGCCAACGGGACCGTAACCGCCAGGCCACCCGCGAAGCGATCCTGCGGGCCGCGCAGTTGTTGATGACCCGCGACGGCGCCGCAAGAGCCAGCATGGTGGAGGTCGCCGAGCTTGCCGGCGTGTCGGACACGACGGTCTTCAACTACTTCAAGACCAAGGCCGACCTTCTCGACGCCGTGGTCACCGAGCTCGCGAGCGCCACGAACCTCGTCGAGCTGCTGGCCGCGAGGCCCGCCGGCGAAGGACCGTTCACGGCCCTGCGCAACATCGTTCGGGAGAGCGCCGACGGCGACGCCGTGTTCGACGCCGAGCGGACGGTGCGTTATCTCGCAGCCGTTCGGTCCGACGGGGCTTTGTGGGGTTCGTATCTGCGGATCAACTACGACATGGGGGAGACGCTGGCCGAGTTGTTTGCCGACCGTGTTCCGGACTGGGAGCCGCTGCAGGCACGACTGGCCGCACACGCCACTGTGGCCGCGTTGTCGGCCCTGTTGACCGAGGTCGCCGCAACGTGGACAGCCGCCGACATCGCCCGGCATCTCGAGGAGGTGTTTGTCCGGTTGGAGCGGGCGTGGCCGAAGTAGCCCAAAACTTTGGGTGTTGATAAATATTTTGGGTGTGCACAAACTTTAGGTATGAGTGATCTGCGCACCGACAACCCTGAAGCTCTCGACTGGCAGACTCGACTGACCACCGAGGCGGTGGCCGCGCTGCATTCGATCGGCAGCTATGCGGCTTTCGAATCGGCTGTGCTGCGTCACTCGGATGCAGCTCGGCGGTGGACGCCGATCCGGGCCGGTGAGCGCTGGTTCCAGCAAAGGCGGCTCGATCCCGCAGCCGAGCTGCCGGCTGTCACGGTCCGGGACGCCGTTGACGGTGAACCGCGGGTTCTGGTCGACCTCAACGACCACGCCGCACCTGGTGGACCGCCTGTCGCGCTGGGATGGGTGTCGCCGTCGCCGGACGGTTGCGTGCTGGCCTATGCCATCACCCACCAGGGGGCCGAGATCAACGAGGTGTTCCTGGTGGACGTCGCCAGTGGGGCCCCGCTGGCGGACCGGGTGCCGTGGAACGTGTGCGCGCCACCAACATGGCTGCCCGACGGCACCGAATTCTGGTGCGTCACAAGAGAGGTCGCCGACGGCCAGGTGATGATGCCGATTCGCCGCTTCGTCCTCGGGCAGCCGGCTTCGGACTGGGTGGCCCCGCTGCCGCCGGACCTGGCGTTCCCGATCCCCAAGGTGTCGAAGGACGGCCGCTACGTCGCCGTCGCCTCTGGAAACACCGAGGTCCGGGTGGACTACCTCATCGACGAGAACCTGGAAGTGATGCGGGTGCTGGAGGGCTTTCCCGGCTTCTTCCGGTGCGACATCGTCGACGACACGATCGTCGCGCTCACCGACAACGGCGCGCCCCGCAACCGCGTCGTGCAGATCCCGTTGCGCACCTGCGCAGATCCGAGCACCTGGACCGAACTGCTGGGCGAGAGTGCCGACACCATTCTCGATTTCGAGATCTTCGACAACACCATGGTGGTGGCGAGCCTGCGTGATTGCAGCGCGGCGCTCGACGTCATCGACCTGCCCTCCGGCGCAAGAACCCCTGTCGAGCTGCCCGGTCGGGGAGGTATCGGGGTGCTCGTGGAGCACGCTGCGCACCCGGCGCTTCCGGTGTTCGAGCGGGGTGAGGGGGAAGTGACGTTCCTCTATTCCGACCTCGCGACTGCACCGGCGATCTATCGCTACCGGCTCGGTGACCAGCGACTGGAATGCCTCGAACCGCCGACAACCACTCTGGACAACATGACGGTCAGCTATGTCACCGCCGTGTCCGCAGACGGTGTCGAAGTGCCGGCGCACGTCATCCACCGAGCCGACCTCGACCTGAGTCGGCCGCATCCGACCTTCCTCATGGGCTATGGCGGCTTCCGCGTGGCCGAACTCCCGGCCTTCGTCAACGGGCATGCGGCTTGGCTGGAGGCCGGCGGCATCCATGTCTTGGCGCACCTGCGAGGAGGGGGCGAATTCGGGGCTGACTGGTGGCGTGGCGGGCGTCGGGACAACAAGCAGAACTCGTTCAACGACTTCTACGCCATAGCGGAGAAACTCATCGAACTGGGCTGGACCACCAGCGCGCAGTTGGCGGCGTACGGCGCCAGCAACGGTGGCCTGCTCACCGCGGTCGCGGTGACTCAGCGGCCCGAACTGTGGGCCGCGGTGGTTTCCGACGTGCCGATCACGGATCTGGTTGGGATGGATCAGAATCCGCTGACGTACGCCATCGGTCGCGACGAGTACGGCGACCCGAAGATCCCCGGGGAACGGCAGTGGCTGGCAGCCATCGACCCGTTGGTCAACGCCAAGCCGGCCGACTACCCCGCAACGCTGGTGATCGCCGGCGCAAACGATCCCCGGTGTCCGGCGAACCAGGCGCGGATGCTCGTCGAGACACTGCGCAGCGTGCACACCGGCGCCTCACCGATCCTGCTGCGGGTGCACGCCGAGCAGGGACACGGTGCGCACGGAGCGATCGAATCCGCGCGGCGGCTGACTGAGATCCTGGCCTTCTGCGCGGTTCACACGGGGTTGGAGCTAAAAGGTGGTCTGCCCGCAGGCCCCGCGGGTGGTGACGTTGTGGCCGCCGTAGACCACCTGGATCTGTGAGCACACGATGAAGCTCGAGGCGGTGGCGGGCCGGCCCGTGGCCCAATCCGTGGGTACGGAGCTGCCGTCCACGCGAAAGCGTTCCATCCCGCCGCCGCCGAAGTAGGTCACCGAGATCTCGACGCCACTGGGGTTCTTCAACAACCGCGACAGCACGTTGTCGTGGTTGGCGCCCTTGGATTCTCGCGGCATGCCCGCCGGGGCGCTGTACTCGGCTTCCTGCCAGACGTTGCGGTCGTTGCTGCGCAGGGTGATCGTCTGCCGCGCCCAGAAGTCACCGGGGAAACCGGTGGGGCCCGTCGGCGTCATGAGGTTGGCCTGGGTGTCGAAATAGCACCTTGCCTCGGCGGCCACACAATTCGTGTTGACGTGCATCTCGACCTGTGTCACCGGGTCGATGGGCAACGACGACATGCCCGAGTCCGCGGCGGCTGCGGCGGTGGCCGGGTGGGCGAGCATCGCCGCCAGAACCAGGGGCACTGCCGCAAGCCGTTTCATCGCACGAAAATATCCCGTTGTCATTCGTCGTAGGTCACTTCGACGGAATCCGACGCCGGCAGCGCCTGGCAACCCAGGATCAGGCCCTCCTCGAGATCGGACGGTTCGAGGACGTCGTTGATCTCCATGGTCACCTCGCCGTCCTTCTTCAACACGGCGCAGGCGCCGCAGTGGCCCTCGCGACAGGAGAACGGTGCGTCCAGGCCCTTGTCCAACAGGACGTCGAGCAGTTTGGCGTTGCGCGGCCAACTCAGTTCGTGGGTGGTGCCGTCCAGCGTCACCACCGCGGTGGCCGGCGGCTCGTCATCGTCTGAGGCCTGCTCGAGCGTGACCGCGGCGAACGGGTCGGTGTCCAGTGAGCGGAACACCTCGACGTGCACCTGCTTGTCCGGCATGTCCAGCGACTTCAACGCCTCCTGCGCCGCCGCCATGAAAGGGCCGGGGCCACAGATGAAGGCCTGACTGGCGGTGTGTGCGCCGGCCAGGTGGGCCAGGGCGGCGACGCTGGGCAACCCCTGCACCGATTCCAGCCAGTGAATCACCGACAGCCGGTCGGCGTACTTGGTCGACAGGTCGCGCAGGGCCTCGGCGAAGATCACCGACTTCTCGTCGCGGTTCGCATAGAGCAGCGTCACCTGGCCACTGCCCTGCGACAGGGCGGACTTGCAGATCGCCATCATCGGGGTGATCCCACTGCCCGCGGCCACCAGCAGGAAGTCGCCGTCGAACGACTTCGGGACGAACGTGCCCGACGGTGCCAGCACGTGCACCTTCATGCCGGGCGCGGCGTTGTCGCACAGCCAGTTCGAGGCGTATCCGTCGACCGTGCGTTTCACGGTCACCGTCAGGGCACTGTCGGTGTGCGGGGAACTGCACAGCGAGTAACAACGGGCCACCGACCCGGTGCGATCACTGGGGATGCGCAACGTCAGGAACTGCCCCGGCGTGTAGCGCAGCTTGTCGGCGGTGATGTCTGCTCCGTCGGGCACCTTGAACACCAGCGAACGCGCATCGTCGGTTTCGGCGATGACGTCGGAGATCTCGAGCTCCAGAACGTGGCTACCGAGCGGCTCCGTCACCGGCGCGCCCCCTCCTCTACAGCGGTCTCATAACTAGAACAGGTTACAGAAACGGTCCGCTGCAGGTCCAGCGCGTGCATGGGGCCGGTTCTCGACACAAATCGTAACGTGTTCTAGTCTTGAACCCAGTTCTTTACGGGTCCCGCACCCCTCGGGAGGAAATGCAGTGACTTCCATTCAACAACGTGATGCACAGTCGGTGCTGGCCGGCATCGATGATCTGCTTCCGCAGTTCCGCGACCGCGCCCAGGCCACCGAGGATCTGCGTCGAATCCCGGACGAGTCGGTCGCGCAACTCGGCGAGGTGGGCTTCTTCAAACTGCTCCAGCCCGAGCAGTGGGGTGGGCTGCAGGCCGACCCGACGATCTTCTACGAGGCGGTCCGTCGAATCGCGAGTGCCTGCGGTTCCACCGGCTGGGTCTCGTCGATCATCGGCGTGCACAACTGGCACCTGGCGCTGTTCGACCAGCAGGCACAGGAAGACGTCTGGGGTGACGACCCGACGGTCCGGGTGTCCTCCTCGTACGCACCGATGGGTGCGGGTGTGGTGACCGAGGCGGGTGACGGTTACATCGTCAACGGCGCGTGGAACTGGTCCTCCGGGTGTGACACCGCCAGCTGGGCGTTCCTCGGAGGTCCGGTGATCAAGGGCGGCAGGCCGGTGGACTTCGGCAGCTTCCTGATCCCGCGCACCGAGTACAGGATCGACGACGTGTGGCACGTGGTGGGTCTGCGCGGCACGGGTAGTAACACCGTCGTCGTCAAGGACGTGTTCGTCCCCAAACACCGCTTCCTGTCCTACAAGGCGATGAACGACGGCACCGCAGGCGGTTACGCCACCAATACCGCGCCGGTCTACAAGATGCCGTGGGGCACCGTGCATCCCACCACCATCTCGGCGCCCATCGTCGGCATGGCCTATGGCGCCTACGACGCGCACGTCGAACACCAGGGCAAGCGCATCCGGGCGGCATTCGCCGGCGAGAAACCCAAGGACGACCCGTTTGCCAAGGTGCGCATCGCCGAGGCTGCCAGTGATATCGACGCCGCCTGGCGCCAGTTGATCGGCAACGTGGGCGACGAGTACGCACTGCTGAGTGCGGGAAAAGAGATCCCGTTCAGCCTGCGGGCCCGGGCCCGTCGCGACCAGGTGCGAGCCACCGGTCGTGCCATCGCCTCGGTGGATCGGCTGTTCGAGGCTTCCGGTGCCACCGCGCTGGCCAATGATGCGCCGATCCAGCGCTTCTGGCGTGACGCCCATGCCGGCCGGGTGCATGCCGCCAACGAACCCGAGCGTGCGTACCTGATCTTCGGCAACGACGAGTTCGGGTTGCCGCCTGCAGACACGATGGTTTGATCGGGCGCCGTGATGACATCGTTTGCCGCCGAAGCTGCCCAGCAGCAGGAGATCACCTTCGAGTCCACCTCACGCTATGCACAGGTCCGTCAGGACATGAAGCTGCACTACCACGAAGCAGGTGTCGGCAATCCCGAGACGGTGGTGCTGCTGCACGGCGGCGGTCCCGGAGCGTCCAGCTGGTCGAACTTCAGCCGCAACATTCCGGTGCTGGCAAAGCACTTTCACGTGCTGGCCGTGGACCAACCCGGTTACGGCTACTCCGACAAGCACGCCGAGCATGAGCAGTACAACCGTTACAGCGGTACCGCGTTGCTCAATCTTTTCGACCACCTGGGTATCGAACGTGCTGCGCTGGTGGGTAATTCACTGGGCGGCGGCACCGCGGTGCGCTTTGCACTGGACAATCCGAAGCGGGCGGGCCGGCTGGTGCTGATGGGCCCCGGTGGACTCAGCGTCAACCTGTTCGCGCCGGACCCCACGGAGGGGGTCAAGCTGTTGGGCCGGTTCGCCGCCGATCCCACGCGCGAGAACATCGAGAAATTCCTGCGCATCATGGTGTTCGACCAGAGCCTCATCACACCGGAACTGGTGGAGGAACGCTTCAAGATCGCCAGCACCCCGGAGTCGCTGGCGGCCACCAAGGCCATGGGCCGCTCGTTCGCCGGCGCCGACTTCGAGTTGGGCATGATGTGGCGCGACGCCTACAAGCTGCGTCAGCCGGTGCTGCTCATCTGGGGCCGCGAGGACAGGGTGAATCCACTGGACGGTGCGCTGGTGGCGCTCAAACAGATCCAGCGGGCGCAGCTGCACGTGTTCGGCCAGTGCGGACACTGGGCGCAGCTGGAGAAGTTCGACGAGTTCAACAAGCTCACGGTTGACTTCCTCGGAGGCGGTTCAAAGTGACCATCAAATCCCTCGGATACCTGCGTATCGAGGCCACCGATGTCGGGGCCTGGCGCGAGTACGGCCTCAAGGTCCTGGGCATGGTCGAGGGGCACGGGACTCCCGGAAAAAGCCCAGACGGCGCTCTCTACCTGCGGATGGACGAGTTCCCCGCGCGGCTGATCATCGTGCCCGGTGAGCATGACCGGTTGCTGCAATCCGGCTGGGAGACTGCCAATGCCGCAGCACTGCAGGACATTCGCACACGATTGGACGTCGAAGGCACTCCGTACAAGGAGGCCACGGCCGCTGAACTGGCCGATAGGCGCGTCGACGAGATGATCGTGTTCGACGACCCCTCGGGTAACACTCTGGAGGTCTTCCACGGGGTGGCGTTGCAGCACCGTCGCGTGGTCAGCCCGTACGGCCACAAGTTCGTCACCGAGGAGCAGGGGCTTGGGCACGTGGTCCTGACCACTCGCGACGATGCCGAAACGCTGCACTTCTACCGTGACGTGCTGGGCTTCTTCCTGCGCGACTCGATGAAGCTGCCGCCCCAACTCGTGGGCCGGCCGGCCGACGGAGCCCCCGCGTGGCTGCGCTTCCTCGGCGTCAACCCGCGCCATCACAGCCTTGCGTTCATGCCGGGGGAGACCCCCAGCGGCATCGTGCATCTCATGGTCGAGGTGGGTGAGGCGGACGACGTGGGGTTGTGTCTGGATCGCGCTCTGCGCCGTAAGGTCAAGATGTCGGCCACGCTCGGCCGGCATGTCAACGACAAGATGCTGTCGTTCTACATGAAGACCCCCGGTGGCTTCGACATCGAATTCGGTTGTGAGGGACTCGAAGTTGATGACGACGACTGGGTGGCGCGGGAGAGTACCGCGGTCAGCCTGTGGGGGCATGACTTCAGCGTCGGCTTCAAGTAGCCATGGCGGAAGCAGTGATCGACCCGCGCACGTTCCGCCATGTCCTCGGGCAGTTCTGTACGGGCATCACCATCATCACTTCGATGTCTCGGGGTGATGACGACCTTGAACCCGTCGGTTTCGCGTGCCAATCGTTCGCCGCGCTGTCCCTGGACCCGCCTCTGGTGCTGTTCTGCCCCACCAAGCTGTCGCGCTCGTGGGCGGCCATCGAGGCCAGCGGCCGGTTCTGCGTGAACATCCTGCACGAGAATCAGAAAGACGTCTCGGCCCGGTTCGGATCCCGCGAGCCCGACAAGTTCGCCGGAATCGACTGGGCACCGTCCAAACTCGGTTCGCCGGTGATCGCCGGTGCGCTGGCGCACATCGACTGCACGGTGGCTTCGGTGCACGACGGAGGCGATCACTTCGTGGTGTTCGGAGCGGTGCACTCGCTGTCGGAGGTGCCGAAGACGAAGCCGCGCCCCCTGCTGTTCTACCGCGGTGAGTACACCGGCATCGAACCGGACAAGAATTCCCCGGCGCACTGGCGCGACGACCTCGAAGCGTTCATCACCGCCACCACCCCGGACACCTGGCTTTGAGGCGCCCGCGTCAGATGCAGCCCAGCGCGCAGGGATCGGCCACCTGATTCTCCGGCAGCGAGTTCGCCGGTGGCACGTCATGGGTCAAGTCGATGTCGCCATCGAGATCGGGTGCAACCGGCAACATGCTGCACAGGAACGACAATCCGAACTCACACGGCGGCATCGGCTCCGCTGATGCCGGAGTTGCCAGGACGCCGCCGGCCAGTGCCAGGGCTGCGGTGGCGACGGCGAGACGAACCAGCATCCGGCGAGCCTAGCTCACCCGCCCGGGCGGTGAGGGCCGGGCGCTTCACGCTGTGTCCTCGATGAACCCCACGATCTGCTCGGCCACTTCGCGGTGCACGGTTTCGTTGAGGATGTCGTGACGAGCCCCGGGAAACTCGACCAGCTCGAGGTTGTCGATCTGTTCGGCGTAGGCGCGTACCGCGCCCACCGGGGCGATGGCGTCGACGGTGCCGTGAATCGCCAGGGTGGGAACCGCCAATGTCGGTAGCTCGGAGCCGATGCTGTCCCAGATGGTGTCCAGCGCGCGGGCCAGCGCGCTGCCGTCGGCGTCCTCGAATCCCAGCGGGTCGTTCTCGAGAGCATCCAAGTAGAACGGGTCGGCCGACAGTATCGCCAGATCCAGTTCGAAACTGCTGTCCGCGTTCAGCAACTCGGGGATGGGCACCAGGGGTGCTCCCGAGATGATCCCGGCGGTATAGCGCTGCGGCTTGGCCAGCAGTATCGACAGTGCCACCGCGGCGCCGAACGAGTGTCCCTGCAGCACAAGCGGAATGCCGGGGGCTGTGGTTTCCGCCAGCTCAGTCAGCTGCTCGGCGAGCCCCGCGCTGTGGGCGATGGGTCCGAAATCGCCGCGTTTGCCCGGGCTGAGGCCGTGGCCCTGCTGGTCCACCGCCCAGAAGTCGATCCCGGCGGCATTGAGCGCGAAGCCCAGTCGGTGATACAGCGAAGTGTTCTCGCCGAACCCGTGCAGAAAGACCACCGCGGCGTGGGGGTCGGCAGCGGCCCAGTGCCGGTAGTAGAACCGTCCGGTGTCAGCGTCGAAGTGCGGCATGCTCAGACTGCACCAGGCAACAGCGGCGCCCGCAACCGTTGGGCTCAGCGTGTTCCGGTGGACTCCAGGATCAGCTGCACCGCCTCTTCGGTCTGGTCCCAGTGCGGGAAGTGCCCGCAGCGGTCGAACCAGTGCAGCCGGGCGTCCGGGAACAACTCCAGTGCGCGCTGCGCCTGACTGGGGAAGGTCACCCTGTCGTTGCGGCCCCACCCGATCGTGACCTGCGCGCGCACGGATCCTCCCTGTTGTCTCGGGCCGTGCACCAGCGCTCTCAGTGCGTCGTCGATGCTCGGGGAGGCGGCGAAGTTGCGAAGTTCCTGCAACACCAGGCCCGAGCCCAGCGCCCATGGCTTCGCGGAGAACTGTGCCAACAGTGCGGTACGTCCCAACGCGGTGCGGACGAGAGCGGGCAGTAACGGCTGGATGTGGCGGACCACCGTGACGGACGGCACCACCGTCGCTCCGAAGAATCTCACCGCGGCGTCGGACCAGAATCCACCCGGGGCCAGAGCCACCACCGCACCGCCGTGGCCGCGTCTGGCCAGCTCCAAAGCCATGCGCGCGCCCATGGAGCTGCCCACCACGTCGACATCGCCCAGGTCGAGGTCGCTGATGAACTGCTCGACTGCGTCGGTCAGTGCCGCGACGGTCACCTCGCCTGGCAGCGGTGGCGTCTGTCCGAACCCGGGAAGGTCCACAGCGATGACGTCGCGTTGCCCCGTCAGCTGGGCCAGCACAGGGTCCCAGTTGTGCAGGTTGGAGATGCCGTGGATCAACAGGAGCGGCTGTCCGGTCCCCTGACGTAGGTACTTCACAGGTCACGGCATACCCAGCAGGACGTTGTGTTGCGCGTGCATCCGCTCGCGGATCGCGTTGACAAAGGCAGCGACCTCGGGTCGACGTAGCGTGTCGGCGCGGGCCACCAGCCAGTAGCTGAGCTGAATGGCCACGGTGTCGCGGAGTACCCGGACCAGGTCGTCGTGGCGATCGGCCATGAAGCACGGCAGCAGCCCGAGCCCGGCGGCCGCGCGGGTGGCCTCGACGTGGACGAACACATTGGTGGACGACACCGATTCACGCATGACCGGGGCGAAGGTGCGGGCCAGGTCCAGGTCGTCGACCTGCAGCATCGAGTCGATGAAGTACACCAGCCGGTGCTCGGCCAGATCTGTTACCGATTGCGGCGTCCCGCGGGCGGTCAGGTAGTCGCCGGCGCCGTAGAGCCCGAGGCGGTAGTCGCCGAGCGGAATCGCCTGCGCTCTGTGCACCTGCGGCTGGCCCACCACCACCTCGATGTCGAGACCCGATCGTTGTTGGGTCACCCGGCGGGTGGCGGCGACGATCTCCACCGCGATTCCGGGGTGACGACGCTGGACCGCGGCAGCTGCCGGGGCTGCTATGTATGCGCTGAAACCGTCGGTGGCCGACATCCGCACCACTCCCTCGAGCGCTCGTTCGGCGCCGTCGGGTGCCGACAGCGAGCGCAACGCGGACTCCACCGCTTCGGCCGCACCGAGGGCGTGGCGGCCCAGTTCGGTCAGCTCCCAACTTCCGCCGACCCGGGCAAGCACCCGGCCGCCGAGATCCTGCTCCAGCGCGCTGATGCGGCGGGCGACGGTGGTGTGGTTGAGCCCTAGTTCGTCGGCGGCGGTGACGTAACGGCCGGTGCGCCCGACCGCCAAGAGGATCAACAGGTCGTCGGCGCTGACTCGCTGCGTACCAGGCATATCTGCATTTTTGCAGACGTTGGCTGCGTGTTTGGTCATTGCAGTGGACGGGAACCTGCATCAATACTCGACACGATTTGTGGTGGGCATCACATGAGGGAGACAAGATGAGCCAGCCGATAACTTCGTCTGTTCCGCAAGGACTGCGGCGAGTGGTGGCGGCCTCGATGGCCGGCACGGTCGTCGAGTGGTACGAGTTCTTTCTCTACGGCACCGCCGCGACCCTGGTTTTCAGCAAGGTGTTCTTCTCCGAGACCACCAGCGAGCTCAACGCGATCTTCCTTGCATTCGCCACCTACGCCGTGGGCTTCGTTGCCCGGCCACTCGGTGGTGTGGTGTTCGGTCACTACGGCGACAAATACGGACGCAAGAAGCTGCTGCAGTTCAGCCTGGTGCTGGTGGGTGCGGCCACCTTCCTGATGGGTTGCCTGCCGACCTACGGTCAGATCGGTTACTGGGCTCCGGGCCTGCTGGTGGCACTGCGCTTTATCCAGGGTTTCGCGGTCGGCGGTGAGTGGGGCGGTGCGGTTTTGCTGGTGGCCGAACACAGCCCGGACAAGCAGCGCGGGTTCTGGGCCAGCTGGCCGCAGGCTGGTGTGCCCGCGGGCAACCTGTTGGCAACCGTGGTGCTGCTGGTCCTGACGACCACCCTCTCGGATGCCGCCTTCCTGTCCTGGGGCTGGCGCGTGGCGTTCTGGCTGTCGGCAGTGGTGGTGCTGATCGGCTACTACATCCGCACCAAGGTCACCGACGCACCCATCTTCGTCGCCGCTCAGGAAGAGGCCGAGCGCATCAAGGCGTCGTCGTTCAGCGTCATCGAGGTGCTGAAGCGTTACCCGCGTGGCGTCTTCACCGCGATGGGTCTGCGTTTCGGCGAGAACATCATGTACTACCTGGTGGTCACCTTCACCATCACCTATCTCAAGGTCCACGTGGGGGCCGACACCTCGTCCATCCTGTGGTACCTGCTGGTGGCGCACCTGGTGCACTTCGCGGTTGTGCCCTACGTCGGGCACCTGGCCGACAAGTTCGGACGCCGCCCGGTCTACATGGCCGGTGCCATCGTGGGCGCCTCGTGGGGCTTCTTCGCCTTCCCGATGATGGACAGTGGCAACTTCGCCGTGGTCACCGCGGCGGTCACCATCGGTCTGGTGTTCCACGCGCTGATGTACGCCCCGCAGCCGGCCATCATGGCCGAGATGTTCCCCACCCGGATGCGCTATTCCGGTGTGTCTCTTGGTTATCAGGTCACGTCCATCGTCGCCGGTTCGCTGGCGCCGCTGATCGCGGTGAAACTGCTGGACATCTACGGCTCCTCGGTGCCGGTCGCCATCTACTTGGCCGGCGCCTGTCTGGTGACGCTGGTGGCAGTGCTCTTCGTCCGGGAGACCAACGGACTTGACCTCAAGACTCTCGACATCGCCGATGCCGAGGAGATCAGGGATGCCCCCAGGACGCCGGCGTGAGCGAGCTTGCGGGTAGGACCGCCCTGGTCACCGGCGGCGGCAGTGGGATCGGCGCGGCCTGTGCCCGCGATCTCGCCACTCGTGGTGCCGCTGTGACCGTGGCGGACATCGACGAGTCCGCCGCCAAGGCTGTCGCCGACGAGATCGACGGGACCGCCTGGGCCGTAGACCTTCTCGACGTGGCAGAACTGGAGAACCTGCGGCTGGAGACCGACATCCTGGTCAACAATGCGGGTATCCAGAGCATCAACCCCATCCAGGACTTTGAACCCGCCAAGTTCCGGATGATCCAGACGCTGATGGTGGAAGCGCCGTTCCTGCTGGTGCGCGCCGCCCTGCCGCACATGTACGCCCAGGGATTCGGTCGGGTCATCAACATCTCGTCCGTGCACGGACTGCGCGCCTCGGAGTACAAGGTGGCTTATGTGACCGCCAAGCACGGACTCGAGGGTCTGTCGAAAGTCACTGCGCTGGAGGGTGGTTCGCATGGCGTCACCAGCAACTGTGTCAATCCCGGTTATGTGCGCACCCCGCTGGTGACCAAGCAGATCGCCGACCAGGCCCGCACGCACGGCATCGGTGAGGATGAGGTGCTGGCCAAGATCATGCTCACCGAGAGCGCCATCAAGCGGCTGGTCGAGCCGGTTGAGGTGGCGGCCCTTGTCGGTTGGCTGTCCACTCCCGCTGCGGGCATGGTCACCGGCGCGTCCTACACGATGGACGGCGGCTGGTCGGCCAGGTAACCGGGATTTCGGCGTGATATCGGTCGGTCAGCGGTCGTAATCACGCCGAAATCCACGCTCCGATCCGCCCGACCGCTTCGTCGAGATCGGCGGTGGGCCCGGCGAACGACAGCCGGACATAGGAGGTTCCGCCCACCGGGTCGAAGTCGATGCCGGGAGCGATCGCCACTCCGGTCTCTTCGAGCAGCGTGGCGCAGAAGGCCAGCGAGTCATCGGTCAGATGCGACACGTCGGCGTACACGTAGAAGGCCCCATCGGTGGGCGCCAGTTTGTCGATTCCGATGTCCCGCAAGCCGTTCAGCAGCCGGTCGCGGTTGCGGCCGTAGTGCTGCAGATGGCTGTCCGCCTCGGCGACGGCCTCCTGGGTGAACGCCGCGACGGCAGCGTGTTGCGACAGTACCGGCGGGCAGATGGTGAAGTTACCGGTCAACCGGTCCACGGCGCGCTGCAGTGACTTGGGCACCACCATCCAGCCCAACCGCCAACCTGTCATGGCGAAGTACTTCGAGAAGCTGTTGACCACCACGGCCTCGCGCGACGTCGACCACGCGCAACTGGTTTGTGGCGCACCGGGATACACCAAGCCGTGGTACACCTCGTCGCTGATCAGCCGCACCCCGGTCTCGGCGCACCAGGTGGCGATGGCGGCCAGTTCCTCCCGTGCGATCACGGTGCCCGTGGGATTGGCCGGGCTGGCGACGATCACGCCGTCCAACGG
Organism: Mycobacterium sp. MS1601; assembly: GCF_001984215.1. Lineage (NCBI taxonomy): Bacteria > Bacillati > Actinomycetota > Actinomycetes > Mycobacteriales > Mycobacteriaceae > Mycobacterium > Mycobacterium sp. MS1601. The sequence continues at coordinate 1,884,818 of NZ_CP019420.1, read as the reverse complement.
CGGGTCGACGGCAGCCAGCATCGCAGCGGTGGGCTGGAAGCGGGTATCGGGACCACACGGCAGGTCGACTACCTCGCAGCCCAGCGCGGTCAGGATGTTGCGGTAACACGGATAGCCGGGGCTGGTGACCGCCACCCGGTCACCGGCGTCGAAACAGGCCAGGAACGCCAGCAGGAAGCCACCGGAGGATCCGGTGGTCACCACCACGTCGTCGACATCAACAGAGATGTCGTGCGCCGTCGAGTAGGACTCGGCGATGGCCGTGCGAAGTTCCGGGATGCCCAGCGCCACGGTGTAGCCCAGCTGGCCGCTGTCCAGGGCGGCCATCGCCGCGGCGCGCACCGGCCCCGGTGCTCCCACACTGGGCTGGCCTGCCGACAGATTCACCAGATCACCGTGGGTGCGCTGGCGCTGCGCCGCGGCCAGCCACACGTCCATCACGTAGAACGGCGGGATGCCCGCCCGCAGCGCGGTCTTCACCGTCTCAGATTACGGGCTCGTCCACATCCAACGAGAGCACCTCATCCTCGAGCTTGCGCAGATGCTCGCGCACCGGACCCAGAAGCTGCGAAGTGCCATGCGCCCGTTTGAAATACAGCTGGATATCGTGCTCGGCCGTGATCGCGATGCCGCCATGGATCTGAACGGCGTCGGCCACCACATCGGTGAACGCCTCGCTGGCGATGACGAACGCCAGTGAGGCGGCCGACGGTGACGGATCGACCGCGTAATTCTGCACCGCCTCGTCGACGACGGCACCCGCTGTCTGCACCTTGACATACAGATCGGCCATGCGGTGTTTGAGGGCCTGGAAGCTGCCGATGGGCCTGCCGAACTGCACCCGTTCCTTGGAATACTCGACGGTGAGCTCAAGGGCGCGACCTGCGGCGGCCACAGCTTCGGCGGCCAGCAGCAGGGCCGCGACGTCGGCCAGCCCGGGATCGGGTCCCAGGGGTGCGGACTGTGTGGGCTCGACGCGTGCCAGCCGTCTGGTGGGGTCCATGGTGGTCAGCGGTTGGGCGGTGAATTCCGTCCAGCGCACCAGCTGGCCGTCTTCGACGGCGATCACGATGTCGGCTCCGACGCCGCCCACCACGAAACCGGCGTCGAACACCACCGCGCCGGTGGCCTCGCCCGCGGCCAGCATCTCCAGCGTCTCGGCGTCGGGCTCGTCGACCGACAGCAGTGCCCATTCGGCCAGCAGGGTGCCGAGCAACGGGGTGGGTACCAGGTTGCGAGCCAGCGCGGCCAAGGCCGCCGCGGCATCGCCGAGTTCGCCGCCGGCGCCCCGAGTTCCTCGGGTATCAGCAGAGCCGCGACACCTACCTGTTCACACAGCAGTCGCCAGAGCTTCTCGTCGTAACCGCTGTCCGAATCCATGGCTGCGCGGACGGCTTCCGGTGCGGCGTGCTTGTCCACCAGGTCCCGCAGGGTCTGGATGAGCAGGTCGCGTTCGTCAGACACTGATGGCCTCCAAAAGCCGTCGGCGATGCGTGGCAGGGTCACCCCATGCCGCGCGCAGTGCCTGCACCCGCAGTAACCACAGCGACAGGTCGTGCTCGGCGGTGAATCCGATGGCGCCATGTGTCTGCAGCGACGAGCGGGCCGCCAGCAACCCGGCATCGGAGGCGGCGACCTTGGCGGCGCTGACGTCGCGGGCGGTATCGGGGGATCGGTCGGCCAGTGACAGGGCCGCGCCGTACACCAATGGGCGGGCCAGTTCGAGCGCGATGTGCACGTCGGCCAGCTTGTGTTTGATCGCCTGATAGCTGCCGATCGCCCGGCCGAATTGGCTGCGCTGCTTGGCATATTCGACCGACATGTCCAGCATGGCCTGCCCTGCACCGATGAGTAACGCGGCAGTGGCCAGCGCACCGAACTCGACGGCGCGGTCGACGTCGGCGGTCCACGGGTCGCCACCAGCACTCACGTCCGACAAGGTGCGGCTCGGATCGACGCAGCGGTGCTTCTCACCGGCGGTACCGCTGCGCACCTCGGTGCCGGACCCGACCAGGATCAACCCGGCGAATTCGGTGTCGACCGCGCGCGGCTGCACCTCGGGTATGGCCACGGTGGCAATCAGCTCACCAGCCGCCAAGGCGGTGTTGCGCTCGTCGCCGGCCAGCAGAACCGGGGCCACCGCAATGGATTCGGCCACCGGGCCCGGGACGCACCAGCGGCCCAGCCGTTCCAATGCCACCACCAGGTCCACGGGGTGGGCTCCGATGCCGTCCTGCTCCTCGGGTACGGCCAGCGCGGTGACGCCGAGATCGGTGAGGGTGGCCCACACCTTGCGGGCGGGAGCGGTATCGCCGTCCGACCAGGCCCGCACCGCAGCCGGTAGGTCGGCTGCGCCCAGCGCGGCGTCGATGGACTTGGCGAAATCGCGCTGGTCTTCGTCGATCTCGAAGTTCATTTGGCCTCCCTGGGCAGACCCAGCAGTCGCTCGGCGATGATGTTGCGCTGAATCTCGTTGGTGCCGGCATAGATCGGTCCGCCGAGGGCGAAGAGATACCCGTCGGTCCACGCATCGGCCAGCTCGCCGTCCGCACCGCGCAGATCGAGCGCGGTCTGGTGGATGTCGACGTCCAGCTCAGACCAGAACACCTTGGTCACCGAGGATTCGGCGCCCAACTCGCCTCCACCGGCCACCCGGGTGACGGTGCCGAAGGTGTGCAGCCGGTAAGCCTGTGCCTTGATCCAGGCATCGGCCACCCGATCGGTGAACTCCGGCAGCGGATTCCTCTTCCACTGCGCGACCAGTCGTTCGGCAGGCGCCAGAAAACGGGCCGGGCTGCGCAGTGACATCCCACGCTCGTTGCTCGACGTGCTCATGGCGGCCTTCCAGCCCTGATGCGGTTCGCCGATCACATCCTCGTCGGGCACGAACACGTCGTCGAGGAAGATCTCGCCGAATCCGGTGTCGCCGCCCAGTTGTGCGATGGGCCGCACCGTCACTCCGGGCGCCTTCAGATCGAACATCACATAGGTCAGGCCTTTGTGCCGTTGCGCTTGTGGATCGGAGCGGAACAGTCCGAAGGCGCGCTCACCGAACACCGCGCGCGAGCTCCAGATCTTCTGCCCGTTGAGTTTCCAGCCGCCGTCGGTTCTGGTGGCCGTCGACCGCAGTGAGGCCAGATCGCTACCGGATTCCGGTTCCGACCAGGCTTGGGCCCAGATCTGTTCGCCACTGGCCATTTTCGGCAGGATCCGGTCCAGCTGCTCCTGAGTTCCGTGAGCGAACAGGGTTGGCGCCAGCATCGAGGTGCCGTTGGCGCTGGCCCGTCCAGGGGCGCCCGCACGAAAGTACTCCTCTTCGTACACCACCCACTGCAGCAACGTGGCGTCGCGGCCGCCGTACCTCTCAGGCCAGGTGATCACCGACAGCCCGGCGTCGAACAGGATCTTGTCCCAGCGTCGGTGCTGCTCGAAACCTTGTGCCGTGTCGTAGGACTCGGTGGGGAAATCGGCGGTGTGGTCGGCGAGGAAGGCACGTACCTCGGCCCGGAAATCTTCGGCGTCGTCTCCGAAATTGAGATCCATCAGGTTCTTTCTCTCAGCTGTGGCTTGACGACCTTGCCGCCGGGATTGCGCGGCAACACGTCGAGAAACTCCACCGAACGGGGCGTCTTGAAGTTGGCCAGGTGCGTTTTTGTGAAGGCGATGACAGCGTCCTCGTCCAGCACGGCGTCCGGCAAGGTGACCACGAATGCCTTGCCCACCTCGCCCAGCCGAGCATCCGGGACACCGATCACCGCGGCCTCGGCCACCCCGTCCAGACGCGCGAGCACCTGCTCGATCTCGGCGGGGTAGACGTTGAACCCGCCGCATATGTACATGTCCTTGAGGCGGTCGGTGATGCTGAGATTGCCCGCGGCGTCGACGGTTCCGATGTCGCCGGTGTGCAGCCACCCGTCGGTGTCGATGGCGGCCGCGGTGGCGGTCGGGTCGTCGAGGTAGCCCAGCATCACATTGGGGCCGCGCAACAGGACCTCGCCGGTGTCGTCGATGCGGAGCTCGAAATCGGCGATGGGTCGCCCGCATGTCGTGGCCACCGTCACCGCATCGTCGTCAGAGCGGCACATGGTGCCGAAACCGCTGGCCTCGGTCAGCCCGTACGCGGTCAGCACGATGTCGATGTCGAGTTCGGACTGCATGCGTTCGATCAGCACCACCGGCACCACCGCCGCACCGGTGACGGCAAACCGCAGCGAGGACAGGTCGTAGTCGGCGCGCCTGGGGTGATCGAGCAGGGTCTGGTAGATGGTCGGCGGGCCCGGTAGCACGGTGGCGCGGTGTTCGGCCACTGCCGCCATGGTCTTCTCGGGATCGAAGGTCTGCATCGGGATCAGCGTGGCGCCGGTCTGCAGGCAGGCCAGGATGCCGGCCTTGTACCCGAAATTGTGGAAGAACGGGTTGATGCACAGATAGCGGTCGGCGCTGGTCACCTCACCGCACGCCGCCCACGCCGCCGGTGCGGACAGTGACTGCCGGTGTGCACACAGCACACCCTTGCTGCGGCCGGTGGTGCCGGAGGTGAAGAGGATGTCGGAGATGTCGTCCGGTGTGACGGCGGCTGCGCGGGCATCGGCGGCGTCGAGGTCGGTACCGCGCCTGACGAACTCGTCCCAGGTGCCGTCGGCCTTGTCGAGTGGAATGCGCACGATGTTCTGCAGCGCGGGTAACGCAGCCAGGTCTAGGTCGGCCACCCGGTCGGAGCCCAGGAACTCGCCCATCGCGATCAGCAGGGGAACCTCGGTGCGGGCCAGGATGTCGGCGGCCTCGCCGGCGGTGTAGCGGGTGTTGAGGGGCACCACGACACCGCCGGCGTAGTGCGTCGCCAGGCATGCCACCACCCAGTGCCAGGTGTTGGGAGACCAGATGGCCACCCGGTCACCGGCTGCCAGACCGAGGTCGAGCATGGCCGCGGCGGCGCGGCGGACCTCGGTGCGCAGCTGTGCGAACGTGAATGTCTTCTCGGCGGTGACCAGCGCTTCGTGCTCGGGTAATTCGTGTGCGATCCGGTCCAACACCGCAGGCGTGGTCTGCGGGACGCTCGTCATGGACGCTCCTAACAAAGCAAGTGCTTGGTAGGTTAGCCTACAGGGATGGAGGAGGTCCAGAAGTTCCGGGCGGAGGTCCGCGAATGGTTGGCCGACAATCTGGTCGGTGAATTCGCGGCGCTGAAAGGCCTCGGCGGCCCGGGACGAGAACACGAGGCATTCGAGGAACGACGGGCGTGGAACCAGCATCTGGCCAAGGCCGGACTGACCTGTCTCGGCTGGCCGGTAGAGCACGGCGGCCGCGGGCTGTCGGTGGCTCACCGGGTGGCGTTCTACGAGGAGTACGCGCGCGCCGACGCCCCGGACAAGGTGAACCACTTCGGTGAGGAACTGCTGGGTCCCACCCTGATCGCGTTCGGCACGCCCGCGCAGCAGCAGCGTTTCCTGCCCCGCATCCTCGACGTCACCGAACTGTGGTCGCAGGGCTATTCGGAGCCCGGGGCGGGTAGTGACCTGGCCAATGTGTCCACCACCGCCGAGTTGGACGGTGACAGCTGGATCCTCAACGGCCAGAAGGTCTGGACGTCGCTGGCGCACTGGGCGCAGTGGTGCTTTGTGGTGGCGCGCACCGAGAAGGGCTCCAAACGTCATGCCGGGCTGTCGTATCTATTGGTTCCGTTGGATCAACCGGGTGTCGAGATCCGGCCCATCGTCCAGCTCACCGGCGACTCCGAGTTCAACGAGGTGTTCTTCACCGGTGCCCGTACCGATGCCGATCTGGTGGTGGGGGAGCCCGGTGACGGTTGGCGGGTTGCGATGGGCACCCTGACGTTCGAGCGTGGCGTATCCACCCTGGGTCAGCAGATCCGTTACGCACGTGAGCTTTCCGGCATCGTCGACCTGGCGCAACGCAATGGTTCCGTCGACGACCCGGTGATCCGGGAGCGTCTCACCCGCGCGTGGGTGGGACTGCGGGCCATGCGGTCCTACGCGCTGGCCACCATGGATGTCGAGAAGCCGGGTCAGGACAACATCTCGAAGTTGTTGTGGGCCAACTGGCATCGCGGCCTTGGTGAGCTGGCCATGGACGTGATGGGCAAGTCGTCGCTCACCCTCGACGGCGGTGATTTCGATGAATGGCAACGGCTGTACTTGTTCTCGCGCGCGGACACCATCTATGGCGGGTCCAACGAGATCCAGCGCAACATCATCGCCGAGCGGGTGCTCGGACTTCCTCGAGAGGTGAAGGGATGACTCTGGCGGACGTACCCGAGGAGATCGACGGCCACGGACTGCTGCGCGGCAAGGTCGTTCTGGTGACCGCGGCTGCAGGCACGGGCATCGGGTCGGCCACCGCCCGACGCGCTCTGCTCGAGGGCGCGGACGTGGTGGTCTCCGACTATCACGAACGGCGGCTCGGTGAGACCCGGGACCAGCTGGCTGCGTTGGGACTGGGCACGGTCGAGGCGGTGGTGTGTGATGTGACCTCGACGGCCGCCGTCGACGCGCTGATCGCGGAGACGGTTGCCAAAGCCGGACGGTTGGACGTCCTGGTGAACAACGCCGGCCTGGGCGGGCAGACGCCGGTGGTCGACATGACCGACGACGAGTGGGACCGCGTCCTCAACGTCACACTCACCTCGGTCATGCGGGCCACCAGGGCCGCGTTGCGCTACTTCCGCGATGCCGGCCACGGCGGAGTGATCGTCAACAACGCCAGTGTGCTCGGTTGGCGTGCCCAGCATTCTCAGGCCCACTACGCCGCGGCCAAGGCCGGAGTGATGGCGCTGACCCGCTGCAGCGCCATCGAGGCCGTTGAGTTCGGTGTGCGCATCAACGCAGTCTCGCCGAGCATCGCCCGGCACAAGTTCCTGGAAAAGACCAGTTCGTCGGATCTGCTGGACCGGCTGTCCTCGGACGAGGCGTTCGGCCGGGCCGCCGAGCCGTGGGAGGTGGCCGCTACCATTGCCTTCCTGGCCAGCGAGTACTCCAGTTACCTCACCGGCGAGGTGATCTCGGTGTCGAGTCAACGAGCGTGACCAGTTCGCCAAGCAAGTGCTTGGTTGGTACTCTGGGCTGATGGACAGCGCCGCGCCGACCCGCCGTGACGAGCTGCTTGCGCTCGCCGCGACGATGATGGCCGAACGTGGTCTGCGTGCCACCACCGTTCGTGACATCGCCGACGCCGCGGGGATTCTCTCGGGAAGTCTCTATCACCATTTCAAGTCCAAAGAAGAAATGGTCGACGAGGTGTTACGCAACTTCCTGAACTGGTTGTTCGAGCGGTACCAACACATCATCGACACCGAACCCAATCCCCTCGAGCGGCTCAAAGGGCTGTTCATGGCGTCGTTCGAGGCCATCGAGCATCACCACGCCCAGGTGGTGATCTATCAGGACGAGGCCAAGCGGCTGTCCGGGCAACCCCGGTTCGCCTACCTCGAGGCGCGTAACCGTGAGCAGCGCAAGATGTGGGTGGACGTGCTCAACCAGGGCATCGAGGAGGGCTACTTCCGCCCGGATATCGATGTCGACCTCGTGTACCGATTCATTCGCGACACCACCTGGGTCTCCGTGCGCTGGTACCAGCCCAATCGTGGCCTTACCGCAGAACAGGTTGGCGCACAGTATCTTTCGATCGTTCTCGGTGGAATAGCCGCCGACAAACACTAGAGGAGTCCCCATGCCAGAGGCGTACGTCGTCGAAGCCGTGCGTACCGCGGTCGGCAAGCGCAACGGATCGCTGGCCGGCCTGCATCCAGTCGACCTGGGCGCAGCCGGTTGGCGCGGCCTGTTCGACCGCGTGGACGTCGACCCCGGCGCCGTCGACGACGTGATTGCCGGTTGTGTCGACGCCATCGGTGCCCAGGCGGGCAACATCGGGCGACTCTCCTGGCTGGCCGCGGGGTACCCGGAGGAAGTTCCCGGCGTCACTGTCGACCGCCAGTGCGGATCCAGCCAGCAGGCCATTTCCTTTGGTGCACAGGCGATCATGGCGGGCACCGCTGATCTGATCGTCGCCGGCGGTATGCAGAACATGAGCCAGATCCCCATTTCGTCGGCCATGACCGCAGGCGAGCAGTACGGCTTCACCTCACCCACCAACGAATCGAAGAGTTGGCTGCACCGCTACGGCGATCAGGAGATCTCGCAGTTCCGTGGCGCGGAGATGATCGCCGAGCGCTGGAATCTCTCCCGCGAGGATATGGAGGAGTTCGCCCTCTCCAGCCATCAGCGGGCGCTGGCCGCCATCCGCGGTGGACACTTCGTCAACGAGATCATCCCGATCGACGGCTTCAGCGTCGACGAAGGCCCTCGCGAGACGTCGCTGGAGAAGATGGCCGGGCTGAAGACCTTGGTCGACGGTGGCCGGCTGACGGCGGCGCTGGCCAGCCAGATCTCCGATGGCGCCTCGGCGGTACTGCTGGCTTCGGAGCAGGCGGTCAAGGACCACAACCTCACGCCGCGGGCGCGGATACACCACATCAGCGCGCGCGGTGCCGATCCGGTCCTGATGCTCACCGGTCCCATCCCGGCCACCAGGTACGCCCTGGAGAAGACCGGCCTGACCATCGAGGACATCGACACCGTCGAGATCAACGAGGCCTTCGCGTCCGTGGTGCTGTCCTGGATCAAGGAAACCAAGATCGACCCTGCCAAGGTCAATCCCAACGGCGGTGCCATCGCTCTCGGTCACCCGTTGGGCGCCACCGGCGCCAAGCTGTTCGCCACGATGTTGAACACCCTGGAGCGCACCGGCGGTCGCTACGGCCTGCAGACGATGTGCGAGGGCGGTGGCACGGCGAACGTCACCATCATCGAACGCTTGTAGAGAGCAGCGGGCGAGGACACCGCGGAGCCGCTTGGCGCTCTGCGGTGGTCCTTCCCGATCAGTTGATGATGTGACCGGCCGCCGACTGCAGGTGCTTGACCGCATCCCGGACGATCTCGTCGATCAACTCGGCACAGGACGGTAGGTCGTCCAGGATGCCGGCCACCTGACCCGAGGCCAGTACCCCGGCCTCGGTGTTCCCCTCGACCAGGCCGGCCTTCAGCAGCATCGGGGTGTTGGCGGCCATGACCACTTGCGACCAGGTGAGATCCTTGCCGTGCCGCATGGCGAGGCCGTCGGTGACCATGGACTTCCACGTCATGCCCGACATCTTCTTGAACTTGCCTGCGTTGCGGATCGCGGCGGAGAATCCCCGCACGCGTGAGCCACTCTCCAGCTTCTCCACCAGTCCGGTCCGCAGCACCCGGTGCGGCATGCCGTCGACGCGGGTGGACACCACGGTGCCGTCCAGGGCAGAAGACAGGTAGCGCTGCTTCACCGCGTCGGGAACAGTGGAGTCGGAGGTGAGCAGGAAGCGGGTCCCCATGGCAACCCCCGCGGCCCCGTAGGACAACGCGGCGGCCAGGCCGCGGCCGTCGAAAAAGCCTCCTGCGGCAACCACGGGCATTCCGGTGCCGGCCACGGCGTCGAGCACCGACGGCAACAGCAGCGTCGTTGCGATGGGACCGGTGTGACCGCCACCTTCGCCACCTTGCACGATCACCGCGTCGGCGCCCCAGCCCGCGACCTTTTTGGCGTGCTTGGCCAGGCCGACCGATGGGATCACCACCACGCCGGCTTCTTTGAGCTTGGTGATCAGGTCCGGTTTGGGGGCCAGCGCGAAGGAGGCGACCTTGACGCCTTCGCGAATCAGCAGGTCCACGCGGTCGTTCGCGTCACCCGCGTCAGCGCGGATGTTGATGCCGAACGGTTTGTCACATACCGCTTTGACCTTCGTGACGGCGGTCTGCAGTTCCTGCAGCGTCATGGTTGCCGAGGCCAGGATGCCCAGTCCGCCGGCATTGGACGTGGCCGCCACCAGACGCGCGCCGGCCACCCAGCCCATACCGGTCTGCACCACGGGATGTTCGATGCCCACCAATTCGGTGAGTGGGGTGACCAGCTTGCTCACGCGCGAATCTCCCTGTCGCGCAGAGATTTCGGATCGATGGTGTTGATCAGCTCGATCTCCTGGTGGGTGGGTGTCCTGGTGGTCTCGGCGGTGTGTAGCCCGTGCACCTCGAAACCGGTGTTCTCGGCGACCTGCGCCGCCTCCACTCCGGGGTGAAGCGACACTGCCCGCATCTGATGGTCGGGACCGTTGAAGTCGAACACCCCCAGGTTGGTCACCACCCGGTAGACGTTGACGAAGCGGTAGGCCGGATTGTTGGAATCAACTTTGTCCCAGCCGATTCCGGAAACGATGTCCACCGGACCGAACACCCGCGCGGTGTGGTTTCCCACCCAGTAGCTGGTGGTGTGGTTGATGCTGTTACCCGGCGCCCCGCGGACTCCGAACATCTGCCGTTTGGGGTGCTGCAGCGGCCCGAACGCCGAGAGGTTCTGGTTGCCGTAGCGGTCGATCTGGTTGGCGCCCATCACCACGTGGCGCCGGCCCCATGCCAGGGTCTCGAAGACGCGGCCGAACGGCATCCAACCCTCGATGGCACCGGCGGCGCCCATCGCCGGTGTGTCCGCGAGTATCCGGGCTTCGCCGTCGGTCAGCAGGATGTCGGGAGCAAAGCTCAGGCGAGCGAGCCGAGCGCCGATCGAGACCATGTTCGCCATCGGGCTCACCATGATCTCGCCGGCGTCGCGGAACAGTTCGGCGCAGGCGACGGCGCAGATCTCCGCGCGGGTGGGGTCGCTCATGCCTGGGCCTCCTTGAACGCGCGCACCGCGGCCTGGTAGTCGTCTTCGCTGCCGGACAGATATGTCGAGACGAACTGTTGCCAGCTGTCCTGGCTGCCCGCGGCTTCGGCGTAGTGCCGCTGGAATTTCTCGTCACGGCGGTAGTCCGGTTCGGCGGTGGTGAAGTGCGCACCCCGGGTGCCTGCACCACCGCGTCGACCATCATTCGGTTGACCAGCAGTGCCTGCGGCGGAACGGCTTTCACCAGCTCATCGGTGGACACCAGCTTCTCGACACTCATCAGCCGCTTCTGCGCCGCCATCAGGTACAGGTCGTCGAAGTACGGATCTATGCCGGTATACGCCGCATTACCGTGCACGTCACCGAGATTGAGATGGGTCAGCGCCACATCGAGGTTCAGCGCGGGCATGGCGATCAGTTCCTCGAACCCGTCGCCCGTCTTGTACGGTGAGCGCACCGTCTTGAGCTCGTCTCCCCAGAACGCGCGCACGTCGCTGCCCAGTCCGGCCCGGATAGGCAGGAACGGCAGGCGTTGTGCGGCCGCTTGCAGACCGCAGCGCAACATGCCCTCGTCCATCTCGCGAGCTTCGATGGCTCCGGTGGTTCGGGCCTTGGCGAACCAGGGGTCGTAGAACGGCGGCGAGTCCAGTGAGACGAAGCCGTAGTAGACCCGCTTGACCTTGCCTGCGGCACAGAGCAATCCGATGTCGGGCCCGCCGTAGGTGACAACCGTGAGGTCGGTGACATCAGTGCGCAGCAGTGCCCGCACCAAGGCCATGGGTTTGCGCCGTGATCCCCAGCCGCCGATGCCGATGGTCATCCCACTCTCGACGGCCGAGACCGCCTCGTCGAGCGAGGTTGTCTTGTCGGTCATTTCGCCCCTTTGTCGGTCCCGGCGAAGGCGTCCCGGTGTTCGTCGGAGACCCCGGCCAGGTTGAGTTCGAACGTGAAGCCCTGTTCCATGCGGTACCGCGCGTTGACCGGCTGGACGTCGATGAAGTTCAGCGCCTCCTTGGCGGCGCGGATCACCCGGGTGTCCTTGGCGGCGATGTCGCGGGCGACGCGCAGCGCGGCTTCGTCGAGTTCGGCGCGCGGCACCACCTCGTGTACGGACCCGAAGTGGTGCAGGGTGTCAGCTCCCACGGTGGCGGCGGTGAAGAACAGCCGTCGCATCAGGTGCTGGGGGACCAGGCGCGACAGATGCGTCGCCGCACCGAGGGCACCCCGCTCCACTTCGGGTAGTCCAAATTTTGCGTCATCGGAGGCGACGATGACGTCGGCGTTGCCGACGAGGCCGATCCCGCCGCCGACGCAGAACCCGTTGACTGCGGCCACCACCGGCACTGCGCATTCGTAGACCGAGCGAAACGCTTCGAAGCAGCCGCGATTGGCGTCGATCAGAGCGGTGAAGCCGGCGGTGTTCTGCATTTCCTTGATGTCGACGCCGGCGTTGAAGCCCCGTCCTTCGGCCCGAAGTATGACCACGTGCGTATCGGGGTCGCGTCCGGCGGCGGTGATGGTGTCCGCGAGTTCGAACCAGCCGCGTGACGGGATGGCGTTGACCGGCGGGTAGTCGACGGTGACCGAGACGATGCCCGGCTCCACGGTCTTGGAAGAAATCGGCATACAAGACTCCTGCGATACCTAAGCAAGCACTTGCTTGGTACGCTAGCACAGTGAGCGACGCCGCCGACATGGCAATCAAGTTGGGCCTGCGGGGTCGCGTTGTGCTCGTGACCGGCGGTGTTCGAGGGGTTGGCGCTGGTATCAGTGCCGTGTTCGCCGGTCAGGGCGCGACTGTGGTGACCTGCGCCCGGCGTGCGGTAGAGGGGTCGCCGTATGAGTTCCATGCCTGCGATGTCCGTGACGACGATTCGGTCAAGAGGCTGATCGATGCGGTGGTGGCCCGCCACGGGCGGATCGACGCGGTGGTGAACAACGCGGGCGGGTCGCCCTATGTGGCTGCCGCGGAGGCGTCGGCGCGGTTCAGCACCAAGATCATCGAGCTGAATCTGCTGGGGCCGTTGTCGGTGTCGCAGCACGCCAACGCCGTGATGCAGGGGCAGGATCGCGGCGGGTCGATCGTCAACGTCTCCAGCGTCAGTGCGCGCAGGCCCACGCCGGGCACCGCTGCCTACGGTGCGGCCAAGGCCGGCCTGGACAGCCTGACCAGCACCCTGGCCGTGGAGTGGGCGCCGAAGGTGCGGGTCAACTCAGTGGTGGTGGGCATGGTGGAGACCGAACAATCCGAACTGTTCTACGGCGATGCCGATTCGGTGGCCGCGGTGGCGGCCACCATTCCGCTGCGCCGCCTGGCGCAACCCTCCGATATCGGTTGGGCTGCAGCCTTTTTGAGCTCAGATGCGGCGTCGTACATCAGCGGCGCCACCCTCGAGGTGCACGGCGGCGGGGAGCCGCCGGCATACCTCGAGGCGACCAGCGCCAACAAGTAGGGAGACAACAGACATGGCATTGCTCGACGGCCGCGTGGTCATCGTGACGGGCGCCGGCGGCGGCATCGGGCGAGCGCACGCATTGGCGTTCGCCGCCGAGGGGGCGCGGGTGGTGGTCAACGACATCGGCGTCGGCCTCGACGGTTCGCCTGCGGGTGGCGGCAGCGCCGCGCAGGCGGTGGTGGACGAGATCGTCGCTGCCGGTGGGGAGGCCGTCGTCAGCGGTGCCAACGTCGCCGACTGGGCGCAAGCCGAAGGACTGATCCGAACAGCTGTCGACTCCTTCGGCGGACTCGACGTTCTGGTCAACAACGCCGGCATTGTGCGCGACCGGATGTTCGCCAACACCAGCGAAGACGAGTTCGATGCCGTCGTTGCGGTGCATCTCAAAGGTCACTTCGCCACCATGAAACACGCGGCGGCGTACTGGCGTGCGCAATCCAAGGCCGGCAACACGGTGGACGCACGGATCATCAACACCAGTTCGGGGGCGGGCCTGCAGGGCAGCGTCGGGCAAGCCAACTACAGCGCCGCCAAGGCGGGTATCGCGGCGATGACGCTGGTAGCGGCCGCCGAGATGGGCCGCTACGGCGTCACCGTGAACGCCATCGCACCGTCGGCGCGCACCCGGATGACCGAGACGGTCTTCGCCGACATGATGTCCACGCAGGGGGACGAATTCGACGCGATGGCACCGGAGAACATCTCGCCACTGGTGGTGTGGCTGGGAAGCGCCGAGGCTCGCGACATCACCGGAAAGGTGTTCGAGGTCGAGGGCGGCAAGATCCGGGTGGCCGAAGGCTGGGCACACGGGCCGCAGCTGGACAAGGGTGCGCGCTGGGACCCCGCCGAGCTGGGCCCGGTGGTCGGCGACCTAATCGCCAAGGCGCGACCAGCGGTTCCGGTCTACGGGGCCTGAACAAGTTCTAGCGCTGTCGTCGCTGAGCAAATCGCGTTCTCACTATCAGAGAGTATGACTTCGGTTTCGCGGAAAGCGAAAACTCTCAGTGACGCTTGCGGGCTTGGGCCCACGCCGTTTGCGACCGCGGTCGAAGTTCCGTCACAGCCCTGCGGCTGGCCTTCGTCGATCCGGCCTTTCTGTGAGCCGGTGGCAAGGCTTTCACCTGCGGAGACGTCCACTCGGACGAGGTTGGCGCCGACGTGGTGTCACCGTGGTCGCGCAGCCCTGCCCGGCCGGCCGGATACGGCGTGATTCGCTGACGGACAGCGCATTCTCGTGGCGTAAGTGCGACAGCGTATGCGCTCCGCCTCTCACTTCAGCGACTCGGTGATCCAGCACACAGCAAAAGGCTCAAGCTGGGGGAGACGACCACTAGTTATATGAACTAATCTAAGCCGATTGTTGGAGAAGGCTCAGGTCAGCGGAAGTCGGGTCGGTATGGGTGGGGCGTTGAGGCGGGCGTGGATTCCGCTGCTCATCGTGGTCGTCGTGGTGATCGCGGGATTCACCGTCCACCGCATCCGCGGCTTCTTCGCCTCTGAGGGGCCGATGATCACGCCGGTGAACTTCGCCGACGACCCCGAGCCCTTCGAGCCCAAGGTCGTCGAGTACGAGGTCGACGGCCTCGGTGGCACGGCCAACGTCAACTACCTGGATCTGGAGGGCAAACCGCAGCGCATCGACGGTGCGGCACTGCCGTGGCGGGTTCGGCTGGAGACCACCAATCCCTCGGCGATGGCGCAGGTGGTGGCCCAAGGCGACGGCAGCAGTCTGACCTGCCGGATCATCGTCGACGGTGAGCTGAAAGAGGAAAGGACGGTCGACGGCGTGAGTGCACAGACCTTCTGCATCGAGAAGTCCGCATGACGTCGCCCTCCGACGAGCCGCGCACGGACGCCATTCCTGTTGCCACAGAGCCGCACCGGAGCTTCATCCCGCGGACTATCCGGGCGTTCGCGGTGCCCATCATCGTGGTCTGGGTCGCTCTGATCGCGCTGGTCAACATCACCGTGCCGCAGTTGGAGACGGTCGGCCAGATGCAGGCCGTGTCCATGAGCCCGGACGAGGCTCCATCGGTGATCGCCATGAAGCGCGTCGGCGAGCTCTTCGAGGAGGGCACCTCCGACAGCGCGGTGATGATCGTGCTGGAGGGCGACGAGCCACTCGGCGAAGCCGCACACCGGTTCTACGACGAGATGATCGCCAAGCTCCGGGAGGACCCGGAGCACGTGCAGTCGGTCCAGGATTTCTGGAGCGATCCTCTGACCGCCCCGGGCTCGCAGAGTCCGGATGGCAAGGCTGCCTACGTCCAAGTGAAGCTCGCCGGCAACCAGGGTGAGGCATTGGCCAACGAGTCGGTGGAGGCCGCTCAGGCGATCGTCAACAGCATCCAGCCGCCGGACGGGCTGAAGGTGTACCTCACCGGCCCCGCGGCGCTGGCCGCCGACCAGCAGATCGCCGCTGATCGCAGCCTGCGACTCATCGAGGCGGTCACCTTCACCGTCATCATCGTGATGCTGCTGCTGGTGTACCGGTCGATCGTGACCACCATATTGATGCTGGTGATGGTGGTGCTGTCACTGGCAGCCACCCGCGGCATTGTCGCGTTCCTGGGTTATCACGGGATCATCGGACTCTCGAGCTTCGCCACCAACCTTTTGGTCACGCTCGCCATCGCGGCGTCCACGGACTACGCCATCTTCCTGATAGGCCGCTATCAGGAAGCGCGAAGTATGGGCGAGGACAAGGAAACCGCGTTCTACACGATGTTCCACGGCACGGCGCACGTCGTCGCGGGTTCCGGCCTCACCATCGCCGGTGCCACGTTCTGCCTCAGCTTCACCCGCCTGCCGTACTTCCAGACCATGGGCGTCCCGCTGGCCATCGGCATGTGTGTCGGCATCGTCTCGGCACTGACACTCGGCACCGCGATCATCACCATCGGCAGCCGATTCGGGCTGTTCGAGCCCAAGCGCGCCATGCGAATTCGCGGCTGGCGCAAGGTTGGTGCCGCCGTGGTGCGCTGGCCGGGACCCATCCTGGTCGGCGCCGCGGCGCTGGCGTTGATCGGTCTGCTGACACTGCCCGGCTACCGGACCAACTACAACGACCGCGACTATCTGCCGGCGGACCTGCCCGCCAACGAGGGCTACGCGGCGGCCGACAGGCATTTCAACAACGCTCGGATGAACCCCGAACTGCTGATGGTCGAAAGTGATCGGGATCTTCGTAACCCGGCCGACTTCCTGGTGATCGAGAAGATCGCGAAGGCGATATTCCAGGTCGACGGCATCGCCCGTGTCCAGGCCATCACCCGGCCGCAGGGCCAGCCGATCGAGAACACCTCGATTCCCTTCATGATGAGCCAGCAGGGCGTCATGCAGACGCTCAATCAGAAGTACACCGACGACATGATGGCCAACATGCTCAAGCAGGCCGACGACATGCAGACCACCATCGACAACATGGAGAAGATGAGCTCCATCACCGTGCAGATGGCCGACACCACACACCAGATGGTGGGTCAGATGAAGAACATGGTGGTCGACATCCAGGCGTTGCGCGACAACATTTCCACGTTCGACGACTTCTTCCGCCCGTTGCGCAACTACTTCTACTGGGAACCGCACTGTTACGACATCCCGATCTGCTGGGCGCTGCGGTCCATCTTCGACACCCTCGACGGCATCCAGATCATGACCGACGACATCCAGAACCTGATGCCTCAGATGGAGCGTCTGGACACCTTGATGCCGCAGATGGTGGCGTTGATGCCGTCGATGATCGACACCATGAAGTCGATGAAGACCATGATGCTGACGATGCACCAGACCCAGTCCGGTATGCAGGAACAGCAGAAGATCATGTCGGAGAACGGCACCGAGATGGGTGATGCCTTCAACGCGGCCAAGAACGACGACTCGTTCTATCTGCCGCGGGAGGCGTTCGACAATCCGGACTTCCAGAGGGGCCTCGAGCAGTTCCTGTCACCGGACGGGCATGCGGTGCGGTTCATCATCAGCCACGACGGAGATCCGTTGTCGCCGGAGGGTGTTGCCCGTATCGACTCGATCAAGACAGCGGCCAAGGAGGCCATCAAGGGCACGCCGCTGGAGGGCTCGACGATCTATCTCGGCGGCTCGGCAGCGACCTTCAAGGACATGGCCGACGGCAACACCTATGACCTGATGATCGCCGGAATCTCCTCGCTGTGCCTGATTTTCATCATCATGCTGATCATCACCCGCGCGGTGGTGGCCTCGGCGGTGATCGTCGGTACGGTCGTGCTGTCCCTGGGCGCGTCCTTCGGTCTGTCAGTTCTGTTGTGGCAGCACATCCTTGGTATCGAACTGCACTGGATGGTGCTGGCGATGTCGGTGATCATCCTGCTTGCGGTGGGTGCTGACTACAACCTGTTGCTGGTGTCCAGGCTCAAAGAGGAGATACACGCCGGGCTCAACACCGGCATCATCCGGGCCATGGGTGGCAGTGGATCGGTGGCGACGGCCGCCGGCCTGGTGTTCGCGTTCACGATGATGTCCATGGCCGTCAGCGAACTGACCGTGATCGGTCAGGTGGGCACCACCATCGGCCTGGGTCTGCTGTTCGACACCCTGGTGGTGCGGGCGTTCATGACACCTGCGATCGCAGCTCTGCTGGGTCGATGGTTCTGGTGGCCGCAGAACGTGCGGACTCGACCCAAACCGTCGCCGTGGCCGTCACCGCCCGAACAGCGGGAGCCGTCCCCGGTCTGACCGGGGGCGTGCGGGCTACCAGGTCCAGACGGTGGGGTCGACGGGTGGGTAGGTCATGCAGACGTCGGTGCCGTGGGCGACGACGCCTTTGTTGTTGAAGAACAGCTTGGCCCAGTTGGGCCAGTTCCAGGCCAGCGTCTCGTAGAAGGCGTTGGTGGCCGTCTCCTCCGAGTACGCCCGACGGCCCGCGTAGTCCATCGAGAAGAACCAGCTGATCCGGTCACGAGTCCACTTCTGCACATCAGGGGACTTGTTGTTGTAGTCGATGATGTAGCGCTCGTAGTACACCGGATCGGTATCGCGGACAGCGGCCATGTACTGATCCACCGTGCAGGTGGTCTTGAGCATGCGGCTGGGAATCGGATACTCATCGGTGGCATCAGCAGCCGCCGGGGCGGCCAGGGTGATCGCCGCGGCGACCGCAGGTACGAGGGTCAGGTAGCGGCGCATCAGTTCTTCCGATCGGCGGCGGCTTGCAGGACGAACAGCTGGTCCGGGCAGTAGATCGGAATGCCGGCGCCCACGAACTGCCACGCCTGATCGGTGGTGCTGCCCTTCTGCAACTGGTCGTGGACGAACTTCGCCGAGGCGAACGCGTCCGCGTCATGACCGTTACGCAGCCGCTTGCACATGATCTTGCCGATCCAGGCGTTGAAGTCCTTCTGCCCGTAGATCCCGAAGGTGTGCAACTGGTCGGCAAACGCCTCATCGGGATCGGCACTGGCCGTCGGGGCAAGGGTGAGGCTGAGCGCAGCGCCCGCAGCCAGCACCGCCATCCGTACTCCACGCATTGCCGAATCTTAACGTAAACGACCTAAGTATTCACCGGGTCGCAGATGACGATGGGAATCTTGCGGTCGGTGTAGGACCGGTAATTCGCGAAGTCCGGATACATCGCATCCAGCTTCGGCCAGTACTGGTCACGCTCGGAGTCGGTGGCCTCGCGCGCGAGTAGGGACAGTGTTTCCTTCTTGGTCCGGAAGGTGATCGCGGGGTTGGACTTGAGGTTCAGATACCACATCGGGTTGTTGGCGCGGCCACCCTGCGAGGCGACGAGAACGATGCGCTTGCCCTCCTGTAGGAAGAGCAGCGGGCTCTCCCTGGCCTCACCGCTCTTGCGGCCGATGGTGGTCAGGATGCCCACCGGGGCGCCGCGCAGGAACTTGTCACCGAAACGGCCGCCCGTCTTCTTGAAGATCCAGGTGTTGGCCCGCGACATCCATTTGATGAAGGTGCCGGTGTGCTTGGAGTTCAGTGCGCGAGGCGCAGTGGCCATCGGAAACCTCAGCTCGTCAGGAAGGGGCGGATGTCAGCCCGGATGTGGAGGATCTCGGCTCGGCCCGCTTTGCCGCTCGCGGGGATGAGGAACGTCTCGTCGATCCTGGCGCCCACCCGGCGGCCTGCGAACCCGGGCTTGGTCACCAACTCGAACCGGGCGCGCACCGTGTCACCGTCGACGGTGAACTCCGGCTCCGACGCCGACTTGATGACTCGGTACTGCGGTCCTCGGTTCAGGCTGCGGCGCAGGTGTTCTCCCGAAAAGCCGGTCTTGAGACCGAGCTCGACGCGGGTACAGCCCGACGCGAAGGGAACCGAGTTCGCGTCATGGCTGACCAGGGCCTCGATATAGGCCCGTGCCGCGGCTATTCGCTCGGCGTCGGTGAATGCCCGGACCTCGCTGCGCGGGCCGGTCACTAGATCCGCTCGATGATGGTGCCGGTGCTCAATGCGCCGCCGGCACACATTGTGATCAGTGCGGTGGTCTTGTCGGTGCGCTCGAGTTCGTGCAGGGCGGTGGTGATCAGTCGGCTGCCGGTGCTGCCCACCGGGTGGCCCAGTGCGATGGCCCCGCCGTTGACGTTGACGGTGTCCATGTCCGGCTCGTGCACCCGTGCCCATGACAGCACCACAGATGCGAAGGCCTCGTTGATCTCGGTGATGTCGATGTCGCCGATCTTCATGCCCGCTTTCTCCAGCACCCTGGTTGTCGACTGCACCGGGCCGTCGAGATGGTAGTACGGCTCTGCGCCGATGAGTGCCTGGCTGACGATGCGCGCGCGGGGCTTCAGGCCGAGGGCCTTCGCCTTCTGCTCGTCCATCCAGAGCACCGCCGCCGCCCCATCGGAGATCTGCGATGAGGTGCCCGCCGTATGAATTCCCCCCTCCAGCACCGGCTTCAGCGACGCCAACCCCTCGAGCGTGGTGTCGCGCAGGCCCTGGTCCTTGCTCACGATGTGACGATCACTCGTGGGTTGCTTGTTCTCGTCGAGCACCGGGGCCTCGATACCGCTGATCTCGCGATCGAAGCGGCCTTCGGCCCAGGCCTGCTTGGCCTTGAGCTGCGAATCGAACCCGAACTGATCGATGTCTTCGCGGGAGATTCCGCGCCGCTTGGCAATTCGCTCCGCGGCGGTGAACTGGTCAGGCAGGTCGATGTCCCACGAGGCCGGGCGGATGAGGCTGCGGTCGGGGCCCGCATTGGCGCCCAGGCCCACGCGGCTCATGGCCTCGATGCCGCAGGCGATGCCCACGTCGATCGCCCCCGCCGCGATCAGTCCGGCGATCAGGCCGTTGGCCTGCTGACCGCTGCCGCACTGGCAGTCGACGGTCATGGCGCCGACGTGATCGGGGAGACCTGCCACCAGCCACCCGACGCGGGTGATGTTGTTGGACTGCTCGCCGAACTGGGTGACGCAGCCGCCGATGACCTGCTCGACGATGGCTGCGTCGATGCCGGCTTTCTCGACGAGTGCCCTCTGGGTGGCTCCCAGGAGCTCGGTGGCGTGCAGTCCGGACAGCCAGCCGCCGCGCTTGCCGATGGGGCTGCGGGTGGCTTCGACGATGACAGGGGTACCCATTCCGTCAGGCTAGAACACGTTTCATTACTCTGACAAGCGGCGATGCTGCCATGCCTTTTATCTGCGGTGGAGGCATGTTTTACTGGCACTAGAACACGTTGCATTTGAGGAGCGCACAACCATGCACACCCCAACGTCCAGCCCGATCCCCGCCGATTTCGACTTCCTCGACGCGAATCTGAATCTCGAGCGTCTGCCAGTCGAGGAACTCGCCGAACTCCGTAAGTCCGAGCCTATCCACTGGGTTGACGTCCCGGGCGGAACGGGCGGATTCGGTGACAAGGGCTACTGGCTGGTCACCAAACATGCCGACGTCAAAGACGTCTCCAAGCGCAACGACGTCTTCGGTAGCTCGCCGGACGGTGCCATCCCGGTCTGGCCCCAGGGGATGGAACGCTCGGCGATCGACCTGCAGAAGGCGGTCCTGCTGAACATGGACGCGCCTCAGCACACGCGGCTGCGCAAGATCATCTCGCGTGGTTTCACCCCACGGGCCGTCGGCCGGCTCGAAGATGAGCTGCGAGAGCGCGCTCACAAGATTGCCGAGGCGGCGGCCGCGGAGGGCGCAGGA
This sequence comes from Mycobacterium sp. MS1601, assembly GCF_001984215.1. Classification (NCBI taxonomy): domain Bacteria; kingdom Bacillati; phylum Actinomycetota; class Actinomycetes; order Mycobacteriales; family Mycobacteriaceae; genus Mycobacterium; species Mycobacterium sp. MS1601. The sequence goes on along the minus strand of NZ_CP019420.1, from coordinate 1,863,513 downwards.
GACTTCGTCGAGCAGGTGTCGTGCGAGTTGCCGCTGCAGGCCATCGCAGGCCTACTGGGGGTGCCGCAAGAAGACCGCGACAAGTTGTTCCGCTGGTCCAATGAGATGACCGCGGGCGAGGACCCCGAATACGCCGACATCGACCCGGCCATGTCCTCTTTCGAGCTCATCACCTATGCGATGAAGATGGCCGAGGAGCGCGCCAAGAACCCCACCGAGGACATCGTCACCACGCTGATCGAGGCCGACATCGAGGGTGAGAAACTCTCCGACGACGAGTTCGGCTTCTTCGTCGTCATGCTCGCGGTGGCCGGCAACGAGACCACCCGCAACTCCATCACCCACGGCATGATCGCGTTCTCCCAGCACCCCGAGCAGTGGGAGCTGTACAAGAAGGAGCGCCCCGCCACCGCAGCAGACGAGATCGTCCGCTGGGCCACCCCCGTCTCGGCGTTCCAGCGCACCGCCCTCGAGGACACCGAGCTCTCCGGAGTGCAGATCAAAAAAGGCGAGCGTGTCGTGATGTCGTACCGCTCGGCCAACTTCGACGAAGAGGTCTTCGAGAACCCCCATGATTTCGACATCACCCGCAACCCCAACCCCCACGTCGGGTTCGGCGGCACCGGGGCGCACTACTGCATCGGCGCCAACCTCGCGAAGATGACCATCAATCTGATATTCAACGCGGTGGCCGACGCCATGCCGGACCTCAAGCCCGTCGGCGAGCCGGAGCGGCTGATGTCGGGATGGCTGAACGGAATCAAGCACTGGCAGGTGGATTACACGGGTAAGGGCGCCTGAATGGACTTCACCCCCGATGAGGGTCAGCAGGCCGTCGCTGACGTGGTGACGTCGGTGCTGGATCGCGACAACAGCTGGGAGGCACTGGTTTCCGGAGGTGTCACGGCACTCGGTGTGCCGGACCGCGTCGGGGGCGATGGCGTGGGACTCGCCGAGATCGCCACGGCCCTGACCGAGATCGGCAGGCACGGCACCATCAGCCCGGCGCTGGCCACTCTCGGTGCCACCGCGGTGCTGCTCGACGCGGCCACCGACAGTCAGCAAGACCGCTACCTGGCAGGTGTGCCGAAGGGTGCGGTGCTGACGCTGGCGCTCAACGAGCCGGGAGCATCCCTGCCCGAACGTCCCGCCGTCGCACTGTCGGCAGGCCGGCTCAACGGCACCAAGATCGCCGTCGGGTATGCGGCCCAAGCAGACTGGGTCGTGGTCACCACCGACAGCGGTGTGGTGGTGATCCCCGGCAGTGCGGACGGTCTGACTGTCACCAAGACTCCCGCCTCCAACGGCTCCGACGAATACGTGTTGACTTTCGTCGACGTGGCCGTGGATGACGCCGATGTGCTCGGGGGCGCCACGGTGGCCCGGGTCAACCAACTGGCCCTGGCCGCGATCGGCGCCTTCGCCGCAGGTCTGGTGGCCGGCGCGCTGCGCCTGACCGCCGATTACGTGGCCACCAGGGAACAGTTCGGCAGGCCGTTGTCCACGTTCCAGACGGTGGCGGCTCAGCTGTCCGAGGTGTACATCGCTTCGCGCACCATCTCGCTGGTGTCCACTTCGGCGGTGTGGTTGCTTGCCGAGGGCTTCGACGCCGACGAGGACCTGGCCGTCCTGGGGTACTGGCTGACCTCGCAGGCGGCCCCGGCCATGCGGCTGTGTCACCACCTGCACGGCGGCATGGGCATGGACATCACCTACCCGATGGACCGCTACTACTCGTCGATCAAGGATCTGACCCGGGTGCTCGGAGGCCCGTCGCACCGGTTGGATCTGGTGGGAGTCTGACATGTACATCGAACTGACACCCGAACAGCGGGCACTGCAAGCCGAACTGCGGCAGTACTTCTCGAATCTCATCACCTCCGAGGAAGAGGAGGCGATGAGCGGTGACCGGCACAACGAGGCGTATCGTGCGGTGATCAAACGCATGGGCACCGACGGCAAGCTCGGTGTCGGCTGGCCCAAGGAGTATGGCGGCCTCGGCTTCGGTCCGGTGGAACAGCAGATCTTCGTCAACGAGGCCAACCGGGCCGACGTGCCGCTGCCCCTGGTGACCCTGCAGACCGTGGGGCCCACCCTCCAGGTGTACGGCACCGAGGAGCAGAAGAAGAAGTTCTTGCCCGGAATCCTCTCCGGTGACATTCATTTCGCGATCGGCTACTCAGAACCCGAGGCCGGGACCGACCTGGCGTCGCTGCGGACAACCGCGGTGCGCCACGGCGACGAGTTCATCGTCAACGGTCAGAAGATGTGGACCACCGGCGCCCATGACGCCGACTACATCTGGCTGGCGGTGCGCACCGACCCGGAAGCCGCCAAGCACAAGGGCATCTCGATCCTCATCGTCGACACCTCGGATCCGGGGTACTCCTGGACCCCGATCATCCTCTCGGACGGGGCACACCACACCAACGCGTCCTACTACAACGACGTGCGGGTGCCCGCCGACATGCTGGTCGGTGAGGAGAACGGCGGCTGGAAGCTCATCACCACCCAGCTCAACCACGAGCGTGTCGGCCTCGGCCCCGCAGGTCGCGTCGCCGGCATCTACGACCGCGTGCGGGCGTGGGCCTCCAAGCCCGGCTCGGACGGCGTCACACCCATCGAGCACGACGACGTGGTGCGGCTGCTGGGCCAGATCAAGGCGATCTGGCGGGTCAACGAACTGCTCAACTGGCAGGTGGCCGCTTCGGGGGACACCATCGCTGTTGCCGATGCCGCTGCCACCAAAGTGTTTTCGACCGAGCGTATCCAAGAAGTCGGCAGGCTGGCCGAGGAGATCGTCGGTAAATACGGCAATCCGGCAGACCCGGAAACTGGTGAGCTGCTTGACTGGCTGGACAAGATGACCAAGCGCAATCTGGTCATCACGTTCGGCGGAGGTGTGAACGAAGTGATGCGGGAGATGATCGCGGCGTCGGGGCTCAAGGTTCCGAGGGTCTCCAGGTGAGTGACCTGACGGCCGGCATCTCAGAGCTCCTGTCGTCCGGCCGCAGCAAGCCGACTGTCGGCCGGGATCCGGTGAACCAGGCCATGATCCACCACTGGGTGGATGCCATCGGCGACACCAATCCGATCTATGTCGACGATGACGCCGCCAGGGCGGCCGGTCATGACGGTATTGTGGCGCCGCCGGCGATGATTCAGGTCTGGACCATGATGGGTCTGGGTCGCAGCCGCGCAGAGGATGATCCGCTGGGGCGGGCCATGAAGATGTTCGACGACGCCGGGTATGTCGGCGTGGTCGCCACCAACTGCGACCAGACCTACCACCGATACCTGCGGCCGGGTGAGCAGGTGGTGATGAGCGCCGAGATCGTCAGCATCGTCGGACCCAAGCAGACGGCGCTGGGCGAGGGCTACTTCATCAACCAGAAGATCCACTGGCACGTCGGTGATGAAGAGGTCGCCGACATGGACTGGCGGATCATGAAATTCCTCCCGGCCGGTAAACAGGCTGCTGCTGAAACCGCCTCGATCCCTGAGGATCTCGATCCAGACAAGCTGATGCGGCCGTCGTGGTCGCGCGACACCAAGTTCTTCTGGGACGGTGTCGCCGCGCATGAACTGCGGATTCAGAAACGACCCGACGGTTCCTTGCAACACCCTCCGGTACCCGCGGTCTGGCAGGGGAAGGATGCCGACGTCGACTATCTCGTCGCCTCCGGCAACGGCACGGTGTTCAGCTACGTCGTGCATCACGCGCCCAAGGTGCCGGGGCGCAGCTTGCCGTTCGTCATCGCGCTTGTCGAACTCGATGAGGGCGTGCGCATGCTCGGCGAGCTCCGAGGAGTGGACGTCAACCAGGTGAAGATCGGAATGCCGGTCAGTGCAACGTACATCGACTTCCCGGACAGTGAAGTCAGCCCGGCCTGGACGCTGTATGCATGGGAGCCGCAAGCATGAGCCTCACCGCGCAAGTGGGAACCAAACTGCCTGAGCTCAAGATCTACGGTGATCCCACCTTCATCGTCTCCACCGCCATCGCCACGCGCGATTACCAAGATGTGCACCATGACCGGGACAAGGCGCAGGCCAAGGGATCCAAGGACATCTTCGTCAACATCCTCACCGATACCGGCCTGGTGGGACGCTACGTAACCGATTGGGCCGGGCCGAACGCCTTGGTCAAGTCGATCAAGTTGCGCCTCGGTGTGCCGTGGTACGCCTACGACACCATCATCTTCAGTGGTGAGGTCACCGAGTGCGACGGCGATCTCGTCACGCTGAAAGTGGTGGGTACCAACAGTCTTGGCGAGCATGTAATTGCCACGTCCACCGTCGCGCTGGGAGCCGCGCAGTGAGCCTGTCCGGAAAATCCGCCATCGTCGGTATCGGTGCCACGGACTTCTCGAAGAACTCCGGCCGCAGTGAGCTGAGGTTGGCTGCCGAAGCGGTGCTCGACGCCCTCGACGACGCCGGTCTGAAGCCATCTGATGTCGACGGGCTGGTGACCTTCACCATGGACTCCAATCTGGAGACCGCTGTTGCGAGGGCCACCGGCATCGGCGAGTTGACCTTCTTCAGCCAGATCGGGTACGGCGGTGGCGCTGCGGCGGCCACGGTGCAGCAGGCGGCTTTGGCGGTAGCCACCGGGGTGGCCGAAGTGGTGGTGGCGTATCGCGCATTCAACGAACGTTCGGAGTTCCGCTTCGGACAGGTGATGACCGGGCTGACCGTCAACGCGGACTCTCGCGGTGTGGAGTACAGCTGGTCCTACCCCCACGGTCTGAGCACGCCGGCTGCCTCGGTGGCGATGATCGCGCAGCGCTACATGCACGAATATGGCGCCACCAGTGCCGATTTCGGTGCAGTGTCAGTGGCTGACCGCAAGCACGCCGCGAACAACCCCAAGGCCCACTTCTACGGCAAGCCCATCACCATCGCCGACCATCAGAACTCGCGATGGATCGCCGAGCCGCTGCGGCTGCTGGACTGCTGCCAGGAAACCGACGGTGGGGTGGCCATTGTGGTCACCACGCCGGAGCGGGCCAAGGACCTCAAGCACCGGCCCGCCGTCATCGAAGCTGCCGCCCAGGGTGCTGGTGCCGATCAATTCACGATGTACTCCTATTACCGTGACGAGCTCGGACTGCCGGAGATGGGCTTGGTGGGACGCCAGTTGTGGAGGCAGAGCGGACTCACACCCGCCGACATCCAGACGGCCGTGATCTACGACCACTTCACGCCGTATACGCTGCTGCAACTCGAGGAACTCGGTTTCTGTGGCAAGGGCGAGGCCAAGGACTTCATTGCCGGTGGAGCCATCGAGATCGGCGGGAAACTACCGATCAACACCCACGGCGGGCAGCTCGGTGAGGCGTACATCCACGGGATGAACGGTATCGCCGAGGGGGTGCGGCAGCTGCGTGGTACGTCGGTGAACCAGGTCGACGGGGTCGAGCATGTGCTCGTCACGGCAGGCACCGGGGTTCCGACATCTGGTCTGATCCTGGGCTGACGGCAGGTTGCCGAATCTCGGAGCCTCGGATGCTGTGCAAGAAAGTGAATTTCTAGCAAATTCAGCTACCGAGGGCGCGTTTGAGACCTGGCCGATTCTGGCAAAGGGGCCGTAGTCGACGGGCATGACCACGCATGTGACGAGGCGCGCGGCGGCCATGCAAGGTGTAGCTGGCGATGGCGTGATGCCTCGGTGCGGGTGAATTCGGACAAAGAGATCCAATCCTGAACCGGTCCCAGTAGTTACGGCGTGATCTGGGCGTCTTCAGGTCTCTATCAGGTGAAACACGCTTCGTCGAGACATCGTGGCCACCTACGGTCTAGTTCCATTGGCAAGATTCTCCGCGTTGCGGCGGGTTTGTCCCGTTGACCGCTTGACAGACGGGTGCTTACCATTGCGTAGATTCCTCAGCAAAGATTGATCGACTGCCGGCAAAGCTCCGAAACGGGGCATAGCACAGCCGAGACATCATCTCCTGGGAATCTGAACCGGGTCGCTGCGCAGCTGCGGTCCGAGCCGAGAGTGCGGGGGCGCTTTCGGGGGGAGGCGGGTTCATGCTGTCCGTGCTGGTTCGCGAACCGGCGCCGTCTCACTATCGACAAGTTGATACCGAAAGTAATCGTGAGCGGCCCGAAGTGGAGTCAAGGCAATGGCTCGGAACCAATATGCACTTTCATCCGACCTCTATGAGGCCCGTGGTGTCCCAAGGCCACGGCCCGCGCTGGCGCCGACCTGGGCGCCCGCGGCGCAGGAGTCGGCAGAACATCTGTCGAACCTGAGGACGCTGCTGATCGACGACAGCACACTCCATCGTGAGAACCTGGCGGCGGTCCTGACTGCCGGAGGCTTCGCGATGCCCGCGCTTGCGTGGGATTTCGATTCGATGCAGCAGGCGCTGCGCGAGATGGTCCCGGAGATAGTTCTGGTGAACATGGCCACCCGCGACAACATGACGTTGCTGCGTTCGGTCCGCGAGAAGTGTCCGCACGCCAAGATCGTCGTCGTCGGCGTGGCCGTGGAGGACGAGTCGGTGATCGTGTCGTGTGCTGAGGCAGGTGTGGCCGGATATCATCTGCGTACCGATTCACTCGATGATCTGGTGTCTCTGATCGGCGCCGTCAGCAATGGTGAACCCTGTTGTCCACCAAAGGTTTCAGCGATTCTCCTGAAGCGGCTCTCGGCGCTGGCGGCGCAGCGTGAACCCGCGGCCAAGGAGCTCGTCCTGACCGCGCGCGAGGTCGAGATCCTGCGCATGCTCGAACTCGGTCTGTCCAACCGTGAAATCGCCGGCCAGCTGTGTATCGCTCTTCACACGGTGAAGAACCACGTGCACAGCTTGTTGGGGAAACTGGGCGTCAGCACCAGGATGGAGGCCGCGGCATTGTCGCGGTCATCGCGGTTGGCGAGTTCGGAGATCTAGCGAGAACTAGTTCGCGGATTCAACGGAAAAATGGCTCTGTTGATCCATGTACTACTACCTCGACGCAACCGATAGTGAACGTGGGGGTTGATCGAGTCAGCCTGCGAGACATTGTGTCCGGATGGGGAGGCCCGTGAGAATCGCGCACATCGGTCCTGCCGCACTGCCGGTCGGTTACGCATTCGGCGCAGCGGTCGAGCGGCGCATGATCGACCTCGCGGTGGCACAACAGGAGCGCGGCGATGACGTTCTGGTCATCTCGGCCGCGTTGCGAACTGCAGAGCCCCGCCCACCCGGACCGGCGCGCGAACTGCGGGTCATCGATATCGCGTGCCGGCTGGAACAACCGCTGGGTGACATGGAGCTGGCGCTGCGTGCGCGTGCCCCGCTCTTCGTGTTCGACGCCGACGTCATCCACGTCCACAACAGCTTCACCGCCGCCGTGTGTCTGGCCGGGGTTGGCGGCGCGAAGGTACTCAGCTTCGACCACTTCATGTTTCGCGGCTCCGAGCGACCGCTGGTGAAGGCCGTGTACCGGCGGGCGCTGAGATCGTTCGACTTGCTGATGCCGACTTCGGAGTTCAGTGCACGTGCCGCCGCCGAGTACTGGTCGATGCCCCTGACGCACTATCGGGTGCTTCACAGCGGTGTGAACGTCGAGCGGTTCTACTGCGACGACACCGGGGGCCGCCGCACTCCCGACGGGCAGCTGGTGATCGGCTACCTTGGGCCTCTGGATGATCAAGCTGAGGCCGAAATCCTGCGCGGAGCATTGCAATTGGTCAAAACAATGCATCCGCAAGCAACTCTTGTGGTGGCGGACCCGACAGTGGGAGTGGACGTCTGGGACATGGTGCGGTCCTTCGACGTCTGCGTCATTGCGAACCGTCAGGAACGTGAAATTGCTGCTGCGCAGTTACTTTCGGCGGGCACGTCAGTGGTGTGCTGTGACCGTGGAAGCCTGCGTGGTGGATCACCCGGTGATGCGGCAGCGTTGGCCGAGGAACTCATCGCGCTGTGTGATGAGCGTTCTTGCCTGGCCAGAGTGGCGGCCGCTCCTGCGGAGGCCAGGCCCTTCACCTGGGACGCGGTTGCCGAGCAGGCAGACGGGTTCTACCGCGAGTTGCTCAGCTGACAGTGGGCCCGCGTCTGCGTCGCACCCATATCACGGTCGCGATGACGGCAATGGCCACCGCCACGGCTGCACCCGCGCCCCAGAGAATCTTCGGGTCCGTCGTCACCTGTGGGGCAGCAGGCGGCTCGAAGACCGCGGTGACATCGCGGATGGTCACATTGGTCGGGATGCCGGAGGGACCAGCTGCCAGTACGTCACCGGTGAGAGATGACCAGCCGCCGTCGGATCTGCTGATCCTGTCCATCAGGGGATCCACCAATGACCAGTCGCCAGTGGTGGTCACCAGGATCACCGAGCGGTTGCGCTGTCCGTCGGAGAATGCCTGGATCGAGCCCAGACCACCGATGCCGGCCCGCAGTTCCGTGGGCAGCGCGATGTCGACGGCTCCGTCACCGGCAAGAATCGGTGGGTTCAGCGACGTCTGGGCGATCGCGTCCGATGCCGCCACGATCAGCGCACCGGTGGTGGCATCGGCGGCTGTCGCCAGGTCGACCACCTGCGGTGTCAGTGGGGCGCTGGTGAGCCGGGCGATGGACGCGATCACTCGCGCGGCATATGCGAGCTGATCGTCACCGCTGCCGTCCAACGCCACCAGGAAGCTGGGGCTGAACTCCGAGGGCACGGCGCCGAATCCGCCCAGCGGGGGGCCGCCGCGGTGCATCGTCAGCGTCGAGCGGGGATCGACCTGGAAGGTGATGGGAGCGATCAGCGGGCCGCACACCACGTCAGGGGTGTAGGTGAGGGCGAAGTCGAGATTGAGCCATTGGCCCAGGGCTGGGCCGTCCACGTCGAAGGTCGCGTCGAGGTGACCCGACGAGTCGAGGACGGCGCGATACACCACGATCCCGTTGGAACGGATCATCACACTGGCGGTGTTGTTGCCGGGCACCGGCGTGTAGTCGGCGATCAGGTGGACCTGCACACCCGAGATGCGCCCGGTTCCCAGCGCTGAGCGGTCGGTGCCCACCGACATGGAACCGGTGCGTAGCACCTCGGTGGTGCCACTGATGTTCAACTGGCTGAACGTCAGGACGTCACCGGTGAGCGTGGAATCCGCCCCGGCCTGGTCCACACGTGTCGTCGCCGTCTGCACCAGCGTCTGCAGTTGGGTCACCAGTAGCGAGACCTGCGTGGTCAGTTCGTCGCCGTTGCCGGAAACCCGAAGGTAGGCCCCTGGTGTCGCGGCGTTCTCGACGCTCATGCCCGCAGGGCCGCCGGCCTCCACCACGATCGCGCGCGCCAACTCGCCGGCCGGTGGTGGCGGCAATCCCCGGCGAACGGAATCCACGGTGATGGTCAGAGGCTGCGGGTGATAGAGCCGCGTCAAGGCCGACACCAGCGTCAGCACGGCCTGCTGTTCGCCGGTGTCGGCGTCGGCAGGCGTGTAGATCACAACCCGCTCGAGCACCGGCGGGAAGAACGTCGCAATGGTGTCCGCGGGCGCCGCGGTCCCGGCGAAGACCGTGGACAGATTGCTGAGCATGACCTGTTGCAGAGGGCCGCAGAACCTGTCGGCATTGTCGAGGGTGCGCACAGTGAAGGACAGCTCCACCGAGGAGGACCTGACGGGCGCGGCCGAGATGTCGACGTCGAGAGGTGTGGCGGGTTGTGTCACTGGCGGCAGTTCCACGGTGCCGAGCAGTTCCCCGTCCGCATTGTCGATCTCGAGGTACCCGGCGGTGATGTTCATCGGCGCGTTGATGGTGCCGCGCAGTCGCACAGCGTCGAGGCCCTCGGGCACCTGCACGGTGAAGGTCGAGGTGGAGTTCGGGCTCAGGTACATCTCGGGTTCCAGGCCGAGGGTGGTCCAGTCCAGGCTCACGCCGGCCACCTCGGGCTGACCGGCATCACCGGGTTCGGCGTGCGCGGACCCCGCCAGCGGGATCACCCATGCCAGCAACACGACCGGCACGAGCGCACACGCCCTGTTCCTAAGTTGCTGCGGTATCAGTGAAGACAGGGAACTGACCGGGTGCACGCTGTGTCACTTTCGAGTGTCCGAGAATCGTAGAACCGACAGGGCTGGGACTATACCGGCGGAGTTGCGGGTTGACGCGCTAATGGTCTGTCGCGGTCGCGGCGAAATCGTAATGTTGCCAACGAAGTGCACCGAGCCTTTGTTGAGCAAGCAGCAGTGACACCCGTCGGCTACCTTGGCGTGCACCCGGTTGTGGGATAGCGTGACGCTCACACTTGGTGCCTCGGCGATGAAGGGTCGCACTTGACTGTCCATGACTTCGCGCAGATTTTGCGCACCCGGTGGAAGTCGATCTGTGCGATCACTGCCGTAGCGATTCTCGGTGCGCTCGCGTATTCGTTCGTCATCACTCCGCAGTACGAGGCCACGACGCGACTCTTTGTGGCCACCACCTCCGATGGCACCAACAGCGAGACCTACGACGGCGGACTGTTCGCCGAGCGTCGGGTGCTCTCCTACACCGAGCTGTTGATGGGCGAGATCATCGCGCAGCGCACCATCGACAAACTCGGCCTCGACATGTCCGCCGCCGATCTCCAGGACGAGATCGAAGCCAGCGTGCCTGCCGACACCGTCCTCATCGATGTCACCGTGACGGACGCGTCGGCCACCAGGGCACGAGACATCGCCAACACGATGGCTGACGAGTTCGTGGTCATGGCGGCCGAGCTGGAAACTCCCGAACTCGGTGCCACGCCCAACGCCAGGGTGATCGTGCAACAGCGCGCGGAGATTCCCGACAGTCCGGTGAACGCGGCGGCCACCAGGAACCTCGCCATCGCCGCGGTCATGGGACTTCTTGCGGGTGTGGTTGTCGCGTTCGTCCGCGACCGCCTCGACGACTCGGTGCGAGATGCGGCGGGGCTGGAGAAGGCGACGGGTGTGGGCCTGCTCGCAGATGTCCCGTTCACCACGGACCAGGGCGCGACGTCGGATGCCTACCGTGACCTCCGGATCAACCTCGGCTTTCTCGAAGTGACCGATGGACCCAGGGTGCTGGTGATAACCAGTTGTGTACCGGGCGAAGGACGCACGACGGTGGCGGTGAACCTCGCACGGTCACTGGCCGAGGCGGGCCACAGTGTGGTGCTGGTCGACGCCGACCTGCGACGCCCGTCGGTGGCCTCGGTTCTGGGGCTTGGCGGGCAGCGTGGGCTCAGTGCGGTGCTGACCGGCGAAGCGCAGCTGGACGAGGCGCTTGAGAAAACCTCGGGGCTACATGTGTTGTCAGCGGGTGCGGTGCCCCCCAACCCCACCGATCTGATCGAATCTCGCACTGCCGCCGACGTTCTGAAGGAGCTGAGCGGGCAGTTCGACTATGTGGTGGTGGATTCACCGTCCCTACTGGTTGCCGACGCCGCGTTACTGGCCTCCAGAGCTGCGGGGGTCGTGCTGGTGGCCCGATTCGGCCGCACCACCCGTAAGCAGATCGGCGACGCCGTCCACCGACTCAAGCGCGCGGGAGCTCCGCTGCTCGGTGGGGTCCTGGCGATGACGCCACCGAAGAAACGGCCCCAGGCGCACGGGTCGTGACCAATGGCCTTCGTACCGGCGCCGCCTCGCGTAATCCACTCGACAGCAACTGATTTCCGGCTGCTGGACCGCGCGTTCGCGGCGTTGGTCATCGGATCGATCGCGCTGGTGGTGACCCCGGACCTGATCACGTATCTGACCGTCGAGCACCAGCCGATCCTCCCACCGGGTGAGGCCACCACCTCGGCCGATCTCCCCATGGCACAACTGGCCAGCCTGGGCGGCTCGGCACTGCTGCTGGTGTTGACCACCGTCGTGGTCGCCATGCGCGGCCACCCCAATCGTGACATCAGCGGTGTTCTCATCGCTCTGCTCGCGGTGAACATGCCCTACGTCATCAGCCCGGAGTTGCCGCCGACCGCCGATTATCCGAAGATCCTGCTGGCCAATATCTTTGTGCTGGCGCTGTGGAACATCGGCGCTCCGGTCTCCGGGCTGCGATGGGTGCCGTACACGGTCGCGGTGCTCTCGGTCTACTCGCTGATTGTCGGGGTGCTGATACCCGAGTACGCGATGTACAACGTCGTCTCCGAAAAGGCCATCATCCTGGGCTGGGAGTTGGCCGGCCCGTTCGGGCACGCGAATGTCCTCGGGATGTACTGCGCCGTGGCGTTTTCGCTGACGCCGTTGATCACCGAGCGCCGCCTACGGTTGCTCACCGCAGCAATCCTGTTCGTGACCATGCTGGCCGCAGCGTCCAGGACGGCGCTGATCGCCGCGATGCTGGTGGTGATGTGGTGGCTGTTCTGCTGGCTGCGCTCCGCGGTTTCGGTCCGCCTCGCAGGCACAGTTCTGGTGGGCGCAAGTGCCGCAGCGATGTTCGTGTTCCCGTTCGTGGCCTGGGACCCTGCCGCGTTCACCGAGCGAGCTCATGTCTGGGCGGAGAGCCTGAAGATCTGGCAGCAGTCCCCGGTGGTCGGGATGGGAGTCAACTGGTTCCTCAACGATGCCCAGGAGTACGCGAACATCGCCAAGTGGGCGTACGTGGGAACCGGGCACAACATGGTGGTCGACACCCTGGTGAAATCCGGCCTCCTGGGTCTGGCCACGCTGGTTCCGTTGCTACTGGGGGCAGTCCTTGCCACCCGTGCGCTGAAGGTGACCAGCCAGCAGATCGCCTGTTTCGGATTCCTGACGGCGTTCTTCGTCGCAGCCACCACGGAGGCCGTGTGGGCATTGCTGCCCAACCTGCAGCTCTTTCCGATCAGCGGGCTGATTTTCGCTGTGCTGGTCCTCAACAGAGGTGGCGACGAGGCCAGGGAAGGATTGCTGTGATCTCCGAACCGACGACCGCCACGCCCACGGTCAGCGTCGTCATCCCCACCATCGGGCGGGCCAGTCTGCGCGCAGCGGTGGAATCCGCCCTGCAACAGACGGTCCCGCCGCTCGAGGTGATCGTGGTTCTCGACGCGGACTGCGAACCGGACCTACCTGACTCGACCGCGGTGAGGGTGGTCAAGACGCCGGGACGGGTGGGCCCCAGCCTGGCCAAACACCTGGGGATCGAGTCCGCCACCGGTGACGTCGTCGCGCTCCTCGACGACGACGACGTATGGCGGCAGGACAAACTCGCGATCCAGCTGGCGGCTGCGCCTGCGGGGGACCACTGGGTGGTCGCGTCCCGATTCCGGGTGCACATCGACGGCCGGGAACCCATCGTCGGACCGCGTACCCCGATCACACGCAACGAGGGGATAGCGGCATATCTTTTCGAACTGCGTCAGTCTCAGGGGTTCAACATGGTTCAGACCTCCACGCTGGTCTTTCCCCGGACGCTGGTGACGGCGGTGCCCATGTCGGTGGCGGCCGGATCCATTCACGACGATCCGAAATGGCTCATGGAGGTTCGCCGCGCTTTCCCCGACCTGCCCATCATCCAGGTCGGCGAACCGCTGGTCGACATCATGTGGGGCACGGCGTCCCTGTCGCGCTCGGGTACCGATCACAGCAAGGAGTTGATCGCCTGGGGGATCCGCGAACTCGCCGGCGAATCACCGCGGGTCCGTGGGGACTACATGCTGACCTCCGCGGTGGGCTCGGCGTTGGGAGCCGGATCATTTCGTGGTGTCGCAGGCGCCATCGTGACGGGGGCGCGGTTCGGCAGACCGGGGGCGCTCGCGTGGGCCAGCGCCGCGAAATCGTTGTTACGGCTGGGCCGGGGGCGGCTGAAAGCCGTCGCAAAACGCTGATGTCGCCTTCGTTCGCGCGCAACACGCTCCTTGGCTTCTCCTCCGGGGCGATGGTGGCGCTCGCGGGCTTCATCGGCAACGCGATCACTGCTCGGCTGCTGGGTCCCGACAACCTGGGTGTCTTCGCCTACGTGGTGTTCTGCGTGACGATCGCCTCGATCATCGCGAGTCTGGGAATCGGTGTCGTGCAACAGCGCTTCATCCCGAACCTGCGTGCTGAGGGCCGCGACGACGAAGCGGACGGGCTGACCGGTTGTGTGACCCGGCTGTCGTTGTGGGCCACCATCGTGGGCGCCGTGATCTTGTTCGCCTATCTTCACTGGCCTGGACGTGATGCCCTGGCCGGACCGTCGCAGACCACGCAGACGGTGATCATCGCGTTGGCGCTGGTGTGGTTCCTGTTCTGGCGGATGGCCGAGGTGTACCAGTTCTACCTACGCGGTGAACAGCGCTTCGGGGAACTGGCGCGGCTATCGGCGATCTCGGCACTGCTCAAGCTCGGGGTGATCGCGGTGGGTGCCTGGCTGTTCGGGATACCCGGCGCGCTGGCCGGATTCATCGCGGGCAACCTACTGCCGGCCTCCCGCATTCACCGGCTGCTGCGATTCAGACCGTTTGTCGGGGATGCGCTGCGGGGCAATGTCGTGCGCTTTGCCGCTGCCAGTTGGGCCACCGGAGTGCTCGGCGGGCTGGTGTTCGGGCGCACCGAGATCCTGTTCCTCGAGCACTACACCGGCATCGGTGCTGTGGGAATGTTCGCCGCGGCTGTCACCGTGGCCGAGATGGCGGTGCAGCTGCCTCCGATGCTGCTTTCGGCGTTGTTGCCGCGGTTCAGTGAACAGCACGGTCTGGGCGCCCAGGACGATATGCGCCGGTTGTACCGGACAATGACGGCCCTGATCGCGATGCTGATCGTGCCGCTGTGCCTCGGCCTGGCCGCCGTGGCACCTGCGCTGGTGCCGCTGTTGTTCGGTGCCGACTTCACCGACTCGGTTCCGGTGGCGTCGGTGCTCCTGGTTGCCGCCGCGGTCAGCAGCCTCGGCGTCACCACCTTCTACCTGTTGCAGAGCATCGGCAAGACGGGTTTCCTGCTGATGTCCAACGGGCTCGGTCTGGTAGGCACCATCGTGTTGGGCTTCCTACTGGTGCCGCAGTTCGGACTGATCGGCGCGGCATGGTCGCGCGCAGTGGTCCAGGTGTTCGTGGTCATGATCGAAACCTGGTATGTGACAAGCAAACTGAAGATCTATCCGCCGTACAAGGCCCTCGGCCTGATCGCCGTCGCCGCAGTGACCCAAGGTGCGGTGGCATACGGCATCTGCCGTGAACTCGGTGGTGCGGCGTCGCTGTTGGTCGCCATCCCCGCCGCGGTACTGACCTATCTGGTGGCACTCCGGGTGCTGTCGGTGATGCGCGTCATCGACCCGGGACTGCGGAACAGGATCATCGACAAGGCCCCGGGCCGCGTCAGGCCGGTGCTGTCGCGCCTCATGTAGCTGCGTCCATCAATGCCACCGCCGCGGGTTTGGGCGACAGGTCCTCACGTAACACACCGAAGTTCTGTTCGGTGTCGGTCGGATCGGTTCCCCCGTCGGCCAGTTCGTAGTAGATGAGGGGGCCCGCCCAGTCCCAGCGCTGCATCTGCTGGCGGGCCTGCATCAGTGTCTCGGCCTGTACCTGCTCGGACACCGAATGCGGTCCGCTACCGGTAGGGGCGCCGTACTCGGTGATCCAGATCTTCTTTGCACCGTCGCCGTGGCTGTCCATCACGGCGCGCAGTGCGGGTAGATCGGCGAACCCGCCGCTCATCCGCTGCGGAGTTTGCATGGGGAGTTCGGGAAAACTGTACGGGTGCACAGCGATTGCATCGGCACGGCGTGCCGCACCGTTGGCGTAGAGCTGCTCGAGGTAATCCCCGGGTGCGATCTCGCGGCCGGGTACCTCGAACTGTGGGCCGAGGCCTCCGATGAGGATGGTGGCTTGCGGGTCCACTCCCTGTATCGCGTCGGCAGCCACCCAGAACACCGTGCCGTACTCGTTGACGTCAGGCTGTGGCGGCCAGAACTTGGTGGTGTTGGGTTCGTTCCAGATCTCCCAGCTGTGCACACCGCGCGACGCGTACCGCTGGGCGGCGGCCCGCGCGAAATCGGCCCAGTCCGAGAGCTGTTGTGGCCGCAGATGATGGGCGATCGTGGCGTCGTCCACAGACCCCGAACGTGCCCACTCAGGGGTGAATGCCAACACCAGAAGCATCTTCATTTCTCTGGCGCCGGCCGCGTCCACCACCATGTCGGGGTAGGACCAGTCGAGTCGGCCTTGCTTGCGTTCGACCACGGACCAGTCGATGTCCATCCGCACCCAGGTCACGTCCATCGCCGCCATGAGGTCGAACTTGCGAGCGACGGTGGTGCTGTCCGCGTCGCGGACATGCACAGTCATGCCGATCTCGGATTCTGGACCAGATGATTGACACGACACCGTGGACAGTCCGATCAGAACCACCAGCGTCATCCGCAGCACTCGTCGGCGGATGTTCAATCGCGTCTCACCGCAGTACCGCACGATGGTCGCCCCCGGAGAACGGTCTTCCCAGCAGTCCTTCGGTGCGGCCGATGAAGAGTGCCCAAGCATCCCGCACGGTGAACTTGTCGGGATTACGCAGCGGCATCAGCAGAGCGGCCAGCAGGTGGGCAAACCGGTACCAGAGTGGATATCGCCAGGTGCGCAGCACATTTCCCGCGCCCCTGCCGTAGTTGCGCAGTTTGCGGCGCCGCTCCTGTGGTGGCAGATGCGCGAACTCCGTCTGGGCCTTGACCACGATGTCGCCCACCCACTCGATCGCGAAGCCGTCGAGTTCGGCGAGCCGCAGCAGCAGGTCGGGCCCCTCGCCCGACTGCCAGGGGCTGTCGGAACCCGAACCCCGCATCGGATCGTAGCCACCTACCTTCAGGTAATCGGCGCGACGGTACAGCGTCGCGGGCTCCATGGCTCCCCAGGCTGTTCGTTTGGTCAGTGGGGAACCGGCCGGCGGCAACGGATTTCGCGGCCCCTCGCGATCCGCGAGCTGTACTGCGACCACGGTGCGTTCCGGGGTGCAGTACGGGACCAGACGCTCGAAGAAGTCTGGATCGACGCGGCTGGTGTCGTTGGGGAACCAGGCCCAGTCGACGTCGTCTCCCAGGGCCTCGGCGGCGGTGTTACGACCGTTTGATACTCCGCGCGGACTGATCGCGGTCCGGAGGGTGAGCGCGGCGGCGAACCGGTGCAGCAGCTCCTGGAGGCCGGGATCGTCGTCGGCACCGTGATGGGCGATCACGACAACGTGCGGCGGCTGAGACTGCGCGGCCAGATCGTCGAGCAGGGAGCCCAGTTCGTCCCATCGTCCGACTGTCGTGATGCCGACCCCGAAGCTGGGGGAGCCGGTCACGTCAAGCGGCCGTGCAGTGTCGGCAGGAACTCCGGGTCGGCCCAGGTGCGCTTGAGGGTCTCGTCCAGTTGGTGTACCGGCCGCCAGCCGAAGATCTCACCGATCCGGGTGATGTCGCTGCCCAGGTAGGGCCGGTCGACGGCGCGGGCACGGGCGGGATCTTGCCGCACGCTGAACTCGATGCCCAGTACCGCACGCATGCGCTTGAGGATCTCGTCCACCGAATATTGTTGTCCGCTACCGAGGTTGACCACCTCACAGGCCACACCGTCGCGATTGGTGCCCAACGCCGCCGCGGCAAAACCGGCCGCGGCATCCAGCACGTCGATGTAGTCACGCTTGGGCCAGGTGTTGCCCAGGGCTATGGACTCGGGACCCTCGCGCAGCTGGGCGACGATTGCCGGCAGCAGATGAGGGTTGGTCTCCCCGGGGCCGATGACGTTGAAGAGGCGAACGATGGCCGCCGGAATGCCACGCTCCTCGGCGAAGATCCGGACGTACTGCTCACCCTGCAGCTTGGTGAAGCCGTAGATGTCGGCTGGCTGGAGCTCGCTCTCGTATTCCTGGTGAGGCTGCTCGTCGGGCTTGTACACAGCACCGCTGCTGGCGAACACGAACCGCACCCCCGGCGGGCAGGACGCCAGCAGGTTTATGGTGCCGGTAACGTTGGTGGACACGGCATTCGACGGATCCGAGTCGCATTCGGGGATGTAGTGGATGGCCGCCAGGTGGACGATCACATCGGGCTTGAAGTACTCGATGAGCGAGCGGGTGGCGGCCGCATCGCGGATATCGACGCGGTGGAACCGAAAGTCGGAGGCCTCGAGTGTCAGCCAGTCGGGCGCTCCGTAGCGCAGCAGGTCTGCCACCAGCACGTCGGCCTGCGGACTGAGCGCGCGCACCAACTCTCGCCCGACGAAGCCCGCGCCTCCCGTGACCATGATCCTCTTGCGGACGTTCTCTGCTTCCGACATGTCATTGCCCTCCGTTGACTTCGTGTGCTCGGATCTCCAGCTCGCGGGCGATACCTGACCAGTCGAGCGCCTTGGCGCCGTCCTGCCCGGCCTGGGAGAAGACGTCCCACTGGGATCGGGTGGCCAGTAGGGCGTCGGCGAAAGCACCGGGGTCGGTGGCACACACCACTCCGGCTCCGTACTGTGCGACAACATCTTTCGCGCCGTTCTCCGGGAAGTCGGCCGTGACCACCGGCAGCCCGCTGGCCATGGCCTCGGCGATTACCCGGGGAAGCCTTCGCGCTGGCTCGACATGCCGAGGACCGCGGCTCGCGACAGCAGGTCGATCTTCTGTTCCTCGCTGACCGACCCCAACACCTGGATGCGGGAGGCGAGTGGAGACCGTTTTGCGTAATCCTGGACATCGGCTCTGGAGGGGCCGTCACCGGCGATCACCAGATCGCCGGTGAAACCGCGTTCGGCCGCCAGCGTGAAGGCGTCGATGAGCAGCTGCAGGTTCTTGTGCGGTGCCACGCGTCCCACGTACAGCGCGCCGGAGCGCTCGGCTGGATCGGCCATCCGGTAGCGGCTGAGCTCGATACCACTGGGCAGCACGCCGCAGTCGCGCCCGGACTGTTCGGTGATAGCCATGGCCACGGCATTACTGACGGCGAAGTTGGAACCGACGAGCAGCGGAAGACGTTTCTGCGCCTGGGTCAGAATCGGATCTTCGCGGATTTCGCACCAGTGGATTGCGGTGCGCGCCCGTAGGTTCCGCGGCATGGCAGGAACATGCAGAAGTGGCCACTGGTTGAGCAGGTGGAAATCGTATCTTCCCGCAGTCACCTGGCGGCGAATCCAGCTGCTGTACTTCGCCACCGCACCCCAGTTGCGCCGAAGCGCGGGCACTCGCGGTGTCAGGTAGGTGTTGCTCAGCGGATTGCGTTGCAGCCGCACGCCGTTGATGGTCTCGGCGACGGGCAGGCTGGTGTCATGGCCGATGCAGAAGACGTCCACCGAATGACCGCGGCGCACCATCGCCTCGGCGAGCTCTTGAAAGAACACCTCTTGGCCGCCGAGGTTCGGGTAGTAGAGCTCGGTGAGAAAGGCGAATCGCATTCGATGGCCCCAGTCGCTCTCTTTCGTATGTGCGGTCCTGGCGAAGTATAGCGCAGCTGAACACATTTGGCGTTGCTAATGCCCTCCGTGGTCGCGGCACGGTGCTGCTATCTCAGCAAAAAGGTGGCGGTCGCGGCAGTGGGCGATCATGGCATTGTGCGGGCTCTTTTGTGCTGATTGCCATCAGCTGCGCGGGCTTCTCGGCAAACCGTATTCGGTCAACGGCGACAGCTCGTCACACGTTCGTCGAGTCTTCGCTGGCGAGTGCGGCGACGATGGTGTCGGCAGCCGCGGTGACGTTGATGCGTTGCTGACGGGTCCGGACGTGCGTCGCACCTCGTGCCGCAAGGTCTCCTCTGGCCCGGTCGTCGGTGCAGAACTCCCTCAACAGGCGCGCCAGCTCGCCCACGTCATGCGGATCGAAGTACTCGGCACCCTCGCCGCAGGTTTCGCGCAGTGACGGGATGCTCGAGCACAACACGGCGGTACCCGAAGCCATGGCTTCCAGTGGCGGCAGTCCTGCGCCCTCGTTGAACGACGGCATCACCAGCAGGTCCGCCCCGGCAACCAGGGCGTGCAGCGCACCGAAGTCCAGCCGGCTGACTATCTGCACCCGGTCGCCCAATGCGGTGGCCTGCTCTTGCACCCGGCTGTCGAGTGTCCGCACCGACGCGCCGCTGCCGGCGATCATCAACCGGTGTGGAATCGATTGCTGCACTTGGGAGTATGCCTGCAGCAGGGACAGGACGTTCTTGTGCCGTTTGACGTTTCCGAGGTAGAGCATATAGGGGCCCGGCACCGGCGACAGGGCCGGGTCCGCCGGGGCGAGCCAGCTGTCGCTGACCGGAATCGGGGTGACGACGAATTGTGTGGACGCGACGTACTTCGCCAGCGCGTCCGCCGAGGCCTGCGACGGAGTGAAGATCGTGTGCGACCGACGTGCGTCGGCTTCGAGCATGGTGCGCGCGTACAGGCGGCGAGCCCGGCTCATCCCGCTGATGTGTTCCGGAAGCAGGTAGTTGTCGTCATGCACCGTGGCGAAGCCGAGAATTTTGCGGTGCCGTGGACGCAGCAAGGTGAACGGGTGAGGGAAATGTGGGGTCCAGAACGATCTGGGCCGCACGGTGCTGACGGCGTGATCCCAAGCGCGCTGCTCGCCCAGAGAGAACATCGGGGCGTCAGAAGGTTCGGAGAACACGACCTCGGTGTCTGTCGACACCGCGGGAACATTGTCGCGGTCGGCCAAGACGGCCAACTTCCGGCCGTGCCGGCCCAGGACCTCTTCAAGGGACGGGATCTGGACCCCGATGTATGTGCCGATGCCGCTCTGATCGATGTGCCTGACGTCGAAGAGGAGGTCAGGCCGCATAGACGGGAAGGCTACCGGCACAGACCCGACGGCGGGAACCGGATGTGCGAGGGGCAAACTGCGTAGCTCGTCTCAGGCAAATCTCAGGAATGCGGCGGCGCTACATCTGGGTCCGTCAATTATGCAGGCGGCAGCGTTTGTCAGCACACCGTCGCACCGATTGCCGGGTTACCCGATGCTTGTTTTTAGCAAACAAATGAATCTGCGTGCATGCGCCGCAACGGTGAGACGGCGTCTTTTCGCAGGCTGGATCACATAGTTGATAAATCCAGTTCACGGTGCCCGCCTCAAGGCCGCATAACGACGATCGGGCTACTGGCCCGCGATTGATCTTCGGCGACCGACGAAGAAGGTGAGAGACTGGCAAATTTACGATTGTGTGCCTTTTCTTGTCCGTAGCGATGACAGAGAGCAAGGGATGTGCTCAGAATGAGAATGCAGGACGGCCACTGCAAGAGGGATTGAGTACCGGGAGGCTGTTGTGGAGGTCGAGTTCAGCTCAACGTGCGTTGACTGGCAAAGGCGATGAACGCACCGGGGTCGACTACCGTGTCGGCCGAACACTGTGTGGTCGAGTGGGCTCCAACGCCTGTCGCACCCGGCGCAGGGCAGTCCTGTGCCCAGGACTGCTCACCACCTGATCCGCTTCACGACATCAGGGTGCTGGTGGTCGACGACTGCACGCTGCACCGCGACAACCTCGCCGCGCTGATTGCGACCAACGGAGCAGCCGACGTCAGAGTGGCATGGGATCTGCTGTCCATGACCGACGCCATCCGCGAGGGACCGTTGAACGTGATCCTGCTGAACGTCGCCACCCTGGACAGCGTCATTCTCTTACGCGCGGCGCTGGAGATAGCGCCGTACATCAGAGTGATCGTCGTCGGGGTATCGGAAGAGGACGACCAGGGAATAGTCGCCTGCGCCGAAGCTGGCGCGGCGGGATACCACACCAGAAACGAGTCGATCGAGGACCTCTTGGCGTTGATCGCGCGACTGGTTGCCGGTGAGTCGGTATGTTCGCCCCGGGTTTCGGCGGTGCTACTGCGCAGGTTGTCCAGCCTGGCCGCGCAGCGTCCCCTGGTACCGGACGATCTGATGTTGACGGCCCGGGAGATCGAGATTCTCGAGTTACTGGAACATGGGCTGTCCAACCGAGACATCGCAGAGCAGCTCTGCATCGCGGTGCACACTGTCAAGAATCACGTCCACAGCCTGTTGGCCAAGCTCGGTGTCAACACCCGCGGCCAGGCGGCGGCATTGGCTCACACCGTGCGTTGAATCGTGGTACCAGATCGGTTGTGAAAGAGCATGTTTCGAGTCAAGTGTGCCGTACGGACACGTGGCCGGCTGTCCAGAGGAGCCACCCAAAATTGGGTCAAAAGGTTCATTTACGCACTGGCGCAACCGGGGTCATAGTGGATAGATGCATACCCACTTGCCCTCCCGCGGCCTGCACAGGCGAGCCGGCAGCGGTAAGGCGACGGTGGCGACGTTGCTCGCCGCCGCCCTCGGCGTGGGTGCGTCACTGTATCCGGCGGATGTGCCGGGTCTGATCGGAATACCGTCATCCCAGCAGGAGGCTGAAGACTTCACCGCATTGGCACCGTCGGTCTACGCGCGACCTCGGCGGGCAGACATCACTTTGCTCATGACATCCGGTCTGGCCAACGTCGTGTCCAGTAGTGCCACCTTCGAGCTTCAAACGGAACTACTCGAGCTTGCAAAGTCCTACGGCTCGCCGGAGCTGGTCCGCTCACTCGAGCTCATGCGGTCCATTCAGGAAAGCGCACGAAGCCCCCAACTGGTCTTCGGAGGCGGCGGGGCGGCGGCCAGGCTGCGGTGTCGTCCACCGATGCCTTCCTGGAACTCGTTGTGCTGCTGGAGAACATCCTGCGGACACTGCCCGGAGTTTCGGGGCCCGCCCTGGCTGAACTGGTCACGAACCTCTTGCCGTCGGTACTTCGATCGCTGGAGACTGTGGTCGGCTCACCGGCTGACGCCAGCGCAGCCGTCGGAGTCATGGAGGTGGCGCCTCCTCCGGCGGAGTCGCCGTCGGCGCCGATTCAGGCTGTACCCAACAAGCCCGCCCCCGAGCCCACGGTGTCACCTTCGACGGAGCCACCCAAGCCGCAGCCCGAACCCACGTCTGCGGCACCTTCGACCCAGCAACCTGCTCCCGAGTCTGCCGCTCCCACAGTTGACAGCATCGTTACTGACAAGCCGCCAGCGCCGCGGACCACACCGGAACCCTCACCCACCGTGGCGCCGGAACCTGACGACGACAGCGAGCCGACTGCGACGTCGGAACCGGAACCGCAGGAGGACAACACCGATGGTGACTCCGGTTCCGAAGAGTCGGACGGCAACCCGTCCGGCGAGCAACAGTCCTCGAATGACGTTGGTTCCGACAATGATTCGCCGGATACCGGCAGCAATGATGGCGGGGGCGCATCGCAGGGGAATGACTCTACGAACGAGTGATTGGGCGACGGTGCCGTTCGTCGGCACCGCCTGTTGACACGAGGCCGGAGGCGATGGATGGAAGACAGTTCAACTCCGGACCTGCGGTCCGGACTACCCCCGCAGTGCGGGAAGTGAATCGGCGAACGAGCCACGACGGTGAACGCAAGCTGGTCTCTGCCGGCGACAGCACCTTTGTCCCGTGGCAAGAAGTCGCTGACCAGGGCCCTGCCCTCGAAGAGAAGATTCTTGTCGTAGACGACTGCACCCTGTTTCGAGACAACCTGGTTGCAGTTCTGACTGTCAACGGATTTCCGCCACCGAGTACCGCCTGGGATCTGCCTTCTTTGGTCTCAGCTCTCAATGACTCTGCGCTACGGGTGGTGTTGGTCAACATGAAGTCGCGGGCAGTGCGCTGCTGTTGAAGGCGGCGATGGACATCAACCCCGAGCTGCGCGTGATCGCGATCGGGGCCTCGGAGGCGGATGAGTCCGACATTCTGGCGTGCGCCGAGGCCGGTGTCGCCGGGTATCACATGAGGTCGGACTCGTTGGGAGATCTCATTGTGTTGATACACGATGTAGCTGCCGGCATTTCGTCCTGCCCGCCCGTGGTGTCTGCGATGTTGCTCAGGAGGCTCTCTTCTCTTGCCGCGCAATCGAAGACAAGCGAAAGAGAACTAGTCCTCACCGCGCGAGAGATTCAGATCCTGCGGATGATCGAGATGGGTCGGTCGAACCGCGACATCGCCGACGATCTCGACATCGCCGTACACACCGTGAAGAACCACGTGCACAATCTCCTGACCAAGCTGGGAGTCAGCACTCGCGCCGAAGCTGCCGCTCTGTCGCGCACCATCCGGTTCGAGGCCGGGTCGGGCCGCACGAACTAGACCGGGAGCTACCGAAAATGGGCTCCCTTGATCCATGTACGCGAAGGTTGCGGAGCCCGATAGTGAGAGTGTGTTTCGCTGGTTAACTCGGGGCGGAGCCAAGGTCGGGGGCGTCAAAGGTGTCTTCCCCCTTTACCTTCCGAATAAACCTGTCCGTTGGGAGACGTTTGATGTGTGGAATCATCGCTTGTCGGACACACGGACCTGCCGTCGACTATCTGTTGGCCGGACTTCGCCGTCTCGAGTACCGCGGTTATGACTCTGCGGGCCTGGCCGTACGCTCTGTGACCGGTGACGTGACCCGGTTACGCGCCGTCGGCCGCGTCGCCGCACTCGACCACGCCGTGCAAGAGTGGGGTGGCCCGGTGTCCGGGCACGCCGGAATCGGGCACACCCGCTGGGCCACGCACGGGGCGGTCAGTGAACAGAACACCCATCCGCACTGCGACTGCAGCGGTCGGATCAGCCTGGTCCACAACGGAATCATCGCCGATTGTGAACGGTTGCGACACGCCCTGGCGCTCACCGGGCACGACTTCAGCTCCGAGGTCGACAGTGAGATCCTGTGCCACCTGATCGAGGATCAACTCGCCATCACAGGTGACCTGCGGGATGCAGTACAGATGGCACTGACACCGCTGGTTGGCTCGTGGGCGCTTGCTGCGATGGACCAGGGGACCGGCAGCATCGTGGTGGCGGCGCAACGGTCGCCCCTGCTGATCGCCGAGACCGAACACGGTGTGTTCGCAAGTAGCGATATCGCGGCCATCGCCGACTGGGTTGATGAATTCCGGGCGCTCGACGACGGTGAGATCATCGAGCTCACCGGTGACCTCGGTAATCACGCGCCACGGTTGATGTCCTGTGGGTGGCGTAGCCACCAGACGGGGCTCGACGGCTACATCGACTACATGGCCAAGGAAGTGGATGAGCAGCCGGCTGCCGCTGCTCGGGTTCTCGCCGAAGTCGGTGGGGCAGTCACAGACGGATCTCTGTGGAAAGACCTGAACCTCGGTGATTTCGAGCGGATGCAGATCATCGGCTGCGGTACGTCACTGAATGCCGGACATGTACTCGCCAACTTCCTGCGTCGGGTCGGACGAGTGCCGGTGACGGTTGAAGCGGCCAGCGAGGCCGCCGACAGCATCGTCGAGCCGAACACTCTGTGTCTGGCCATCAGCCAGTCCGGTGAGACCGCCGATGTCCTCAATGCGCTTGCGGACCGGCGCTCTGACAGTGCCGTCATCGCGCTCACCAACAATGCGCACTCGACGTTGGCGCGGCGCGCCGACGCTTTCCTCGAATGCTTCGCTGGCCCGGAGATCGGTGTTGCGGCAACCAAAACCTTCGTGTGTCAGGTGATGGCGGGGACGAGTCTGATGTTGTCAGCGCTCGTCGCAAGCGGCCGAGTCACCGCTGTGGAGGCCAGTGCACTGATCGACGAGCTGAGCCGCATTCCCGAACGATTGGCAGAGGCCGGCGCAGTGTCCAAATGCATCATCCCGTCCATTGCCGAGGAACTCGGCACTGCAGGCGGATTCATCTTCATTGGCAGAGGCACCGGTGTGCCGTACGCGGCGGAGGGTGCGCTGAAGTTGAAGGAGCTCACCTACCGCTGGGCCGACCACTACCCCGCGGGGGAACTGAAACACGGGCCGCTGGCGCTGATCGACAGCGGAACCCCGGTGGTGGTGGTGGACGATCTCGATCCCAGATTGAACACCAATGTTGCCGAAGTTGCCGCCCGCGGCGGACGGGTGGTCCGGATCGGAGCGGCGGGCAACACTGTCCCCGTACTGCAGGGTCCGGTTGGGCCGTGGGGACCACTGGAGAGTGTGGTGCCCATGCAGATACTCGCCCGAACAATTGGGCTGTCGTTGGGCTGGGACGTGGACAAGCCACGCAACCTTGCCAAATCGGTGACTGTGGACTGACTTTCAGCCACTTCGCCCTCGTAGTTCCCTCTGATTGGAGTCCACACATGGTCACAATTGCCCGGTCGTCCAGAGACCCGAAGCTGACAGTGAGCCTGGTGATCCCGGTGCGCAACGAGGCGCGCAACATCGCTTGGGTTCTCGAACAGATCGTCGACGATGTTCACGAGATCATTCTCGTCGACGGTGACTCCACGGACGCCACCGTGACGACGGCGTTGAGTTACCGGTCGGATCTCGTGGTAGTACCCCAGCAAGGGTTGGGCAAGGGCAGCGCCCTGCGTACGGGGTTCATGGCGGCCACCGGGGACGTCATCGTGATGATGGACGCCGACGGCAGTATGTCGCCGCAGGAGATCCGGCACTACCTGCATTTCCTGGCCAACGGCTACGACTTCGTGAAGGGCTCTCGTTTCATCTGCGGCGGAGGGTCTTTGGACATCACCAGATTCCGCCGGCTCGGCAATCGGTTCCTGCTCGACGTCTTCAACATGCTGTACGGCGGCGAGCTGACCGATCTCTGTTACGGCTTCTGCGCCTTCCACCGGCGGTATCTGCATCATCTGGAGCTGACGGCCACGGGATTCGAGATCGAGGCGGAGATGACCGTCCGTGCCATGCAGGCCGGCCTGCGCATCGCCGAAGTTCCGAGCCTCGAGATGCCCAGACGGGCGGGGAAATCCAATCTCCATGCCGTCCGTGACGGGTGGCGGGTGCTGTCCACCGTCATCGGCGGCCGGCGCCGAAGGCCTGGTGCCCGCCCGGAGCCGATCCGATCGCGCCCGACACCAACGCTGGTGGAGATCACCACGCCGGACCCCACTCTCGAGACGGAAACACTCCGAGGCCGCGAGGAGATCTCATCATGAGTCGCACAATCGTCACCGGCGCAGCGGGATTCATCGGCTCGACCCTGGTGGACCGGTTGCTCCTCAAGGGTCACCACGTGGTCGGTATCGACAATCTCAGCACCGGCAACATGGCCAATCTCGACCACGCCATCCGGGTGAACAGGTCGACACCGGGACGGTTCGTGTTCCATCGACTTGATGTCCAGGCGCCGGAAATCAAGGACATCGTGCTGGGAAACAATCCCGAGGTCATCTTTCACCTGGCGGCGCACATCGACGTGCGCCGCTCGGTCGCCGAGCCGATGTTCGATGCCCGCAACAATGTCATGGGCACCATCAACCTCTGCGAGTCCGCTCGAGCTGCGGGTGTGCGTCGAATTGTCTACGCCGCCTCGGGTGGTTCCCGTTACGGTGCGCCGGAGCAACTGCCGGCGGACGAGCAGTGCCCCGTTGCTCCGGAATCGCCGTACGCGGTCAGCAAGATCGCGGGGGAGCTGTACCTCCAGGCGTACGCGAGTATGTTCGGCATCGCCCCCATCTGTCTGGCGTTGTCCAACGTCTACGGCCCGCGTCAGAGCGTGTTGGGCGAAGCCGGCGTGATCGCGGCGTTCGCCAGTGCGCTCGCTGCGGGAGGCAGCGGTACGGTGTTCGGGGACGGCAGCGCGACAAGGGATTACGTTTTCGTCGATGATGTGGTGAGGGCTTTCACCGCCGCAGCCGAAGCACCCCTCGAGGTCACCGGGATTTTCAACATAGGCACCGGCCGGCAGACCGCCGTCGCGGACCTGCACAGGTTGATCTCGTTGATGTTCGACGGCGCTCCTCCGCCGTTCTATGCGCCCGGGCGGACCGGTGAGGTTCACGACAGCGCACTGGACTCACGAAAGGCTTTCCGGGAGTTGGGTTGGACCCCCACAGTGGACTTGGTCGACGGCATCGAACGAACCGTCGGCTGGCTTCGCGAGGTCGTCGACTCGGACCGCCCTGCGGCCCTGGGTGTGTGAGGGGACTTCGATGGCACCTCGGCTCAGTCGTTGTGTCGCGGCCGTGGCGACGGCAGCCAGTGGATTCGTGATAGCGGGCGAAT
This sequence comes from Mycobacterium sp. MS1601, assembly GCF_001984215.1. Taxonomy (NCBI): domain Bacteria; kingdom Bacillati; phylum Actinomycetota; class Actinomycetes; order Mycobacteriales; family Mycobacteriaceae; genus Mycobacterium; species Mycobacterium sp. MS1601. The sequence continues at coordinate 1,835,684 of NZ_CP019420.1, read as the reverse complement.
CGATCTCGGGGCTCGGGCATCTGGCCGCGGTTGCGTTCATCGTCGTGATACCGGCGATCGCCATCAGCGGGCTGCTGCCGCGGGCCGACAGTGCGCCGATGGTCCTGGTATCGGCCGCGGGTGCCATTTCCATCAATGCCGTGGTGGCGCAGACGATGCTCTCGGTCAACCACTGGTCGCCGGAGGCGGCCGTGGTTGTCATCGGCTTCATCGCTGCACTGCTGTGGCTGATACCGCCGGTCACATCGGGGAGTTCTGTGCTCAGAGGGGGAGAAGCATGACAAGGGAACCGCTACGACGCGACCCGAGTTTCGCGGTGGTGATCTGTGCGTACACGCAGAACCGTTGGGACCAGGTGCTGGCCGCGGTGGCGTCGGTGCGGGAGCAGTCGTTGGCCGCAGACGAGATTGTGCTGGTGGTCGACCACAACCGGGATCTCTACCGCGCATTACACGAGGCGCTCCCGGATATCACCGTCGTCGAGAACATGAATCAGAAGGGGCTTTCCGGCGGGAAGGACACCGGGGTGGCGATCACACACAGCGACGTGATCGCGTTTCTCGACGACGACGCGGTTGCACACCGCAACTGGCTTGCGCGCTTTCGAGATGCCTACACAGACAGTGACATCGCCGGGGTGGGAGGAACCACGCTGCCGTTGTGGGAGACCGGACGGCCGCGTTGGTTCCCCGAGGAGTTCGACTGGGTTCTCGGCTGCACCTTCGTCGGACGCGAACCCGGCGAGGTCCGGAATCTACTGGGCGGCAACGCATCGTTTCGCAGGGAGGTGTTCTCTGTCGCCGGTGGGTTCCCAAGTCACATCGGTAGGACGTCGGCTCAGCGGCGTCCCCTGGGCTGTGAGGAGACCGAGTTCTGTATCAGAGTCCGCCAGCACAGGCCGCACTGGCGGTTCATGTTCGAGCCTCTGGCGGTGATCTGGCATCATGTTCCCGCCGAGCGGGAGCGCTTCTCCTACTTCAGGTCCCGCTGCTACGCGGAGGGCCTGTCCAAGGCGGCCGTCACCCGCAGCGTCGGCGTCACCGACGGGCTCGCGGCCGAGCGTTCCTACACCGCGCGCACACTCACCCGCGGAGTCGTCAAGGGCGTCGCTGAAGCGCTGCACGGGGACCGGGCCGGGATCGAGCGATCAGGAGCGATCTCGGTCGGATTCTTCTCGGCTGCGGCGGGTTATGTCCGCGGCGGCGTGCTCCCGGGGGCTGTGGTCCGACGATGAGCGACACCGTACCCATCCTGATGTACCACGCCATTGCCGACGCTCCGTCGGCAGCGACTCGACGGCTTTCGGTTTCGCCGCGGATGCTGGCCGAGCAGCTCGTGTACCTACTGGAGCACGGGTACACGGGGTTGACCTTCGGAGAAGTCGCGGAGTCGTTCCGGCACGGAACGCCGTTGCCCACCCGGCCGGTGGTTCTCACCTTCGACGACGGATACGCCGACTTCGGCCGTGAGGCATGGCCGATACTGCGGCGGCACGGATTTCCGGCGACGTTGTTCGTCACCACGGGATGGGTGGCCGGTAACGGGCCGTGCGCGGCCGGGATTCCCCTGGACCGCACGCTGGATTGGAAGCAACTGCGTGCCCTGGCCGAGTCGGGGCTGGAAGTCGGGGCGCACAGTCACAGTCATCCGCAGTTGGACCAGCTCTCGGATGTTGCTCTGCAACACGAACTCTGGACCAGCAGGGTGTTGTTGGAGGCTCACCTGGAGACTCCGGTCACAACCATGTCGTACCCTTTCGGCTACTCGACACCGCGTGTCCGGGCGGCTGCCGCGACCACCGGATACGAGTACGCTGCCGTGGTCGGCAACCGGTGCTCGAATCCGTCCAGCGACCGGTTCAGAGTGCCGAGGCTGACCATCCGACGGAACACCAGCCTTGCCGCGTTCGCTGCGGCCGTCGGTGGATCCGAGCGGCCATTTCGAACGGATCGTGCTCTGACTGCCGCGATGGCGTCACTGCGGCTGGCCCGTCGGGCCGGCGGTCGGGTGCTACGAGATGGCTAGCGGCCGCCTGTTCGTCCGCAATGGCTACGCGTTGGTACTGAACACCGTTCTGTCCGGGGGCCTGGGGCTGCTGTACTGGGTGTTGGCTGCGCGCAACTACACCGACGCGGACGTGGGCCGGAATTCGGCGGCGATTTCGTCCTTGATGTTGTTGACCGGGATGGTGTCGGTCAACGCCGCTGGCACGCTCAACCGGTTCATCCCCAAGGCCGGCCGCAGGACCCGTGTTGTCGTTGCGTGGATCTATGCGCTGACGTCGTTGATGGTCGGGTTGTTGGCCTTGGCCCTGGTGGTACTCCTGCACTGGGTCGGTGGGCCTGCATTCGACCTGCTGCGCGAGCCGGAATACAAGGTCTGGTTCGTTGTGGCCGCCATCGGCGCCAGCGTCATCACGGTGCAGGACAGCGTGATGACCGGGTTGCGCTCGGCGGTGTGGGTGCCGCTTTTCAACGGTTTGTTCGCCACCGGGAAGATCGTGCTGCTCGTGATGTTGGCCGATACGGTTCCCCACGCCGGGGTGTTCTTCTCGTGGATCGTGCCGATGATCATCGTGATATTTCCGGCCAACCTGCTGATCTTCTTGCGGTTGCTGCCTCGGCACATGGCAGCCGCGGCTGACGACGCGGCTGAACTGGACCGCGGTCAGATAGGTGGCTTCTTCGCGGCTGACTACCTGGGATCGCTGTTTCTGATGACGACGATCTTCGTGGTGCCTGTGGTGGTGGCCACCAGGGTAGATCCGCACTCTTATGCGTACTTCTTCTTCGCTTGGTCCATCGCGACCTCGATGAACCTCGTCGCGGCCAATCTCGCGACCTCGATGGCGGTCGAGGGGGTCTACGACGAGAGCACGCTGGCGGACAACTGCCGTTCCGCTCTGCGCCGCGCGTTGATTCTGCTGCTCTTCGCCGCAGTCACCATCGGACTGGCTGCCCCCTATGCGTTGGGACTGGTGGGCAAGGGTTATCTCGATGCAGCGCCGCTGCTCCAGCTGGTGGCGTTCGCGAGCCTTCCGGCCGCGGTGGTCGAGATCTACCTCGGCACCCTCCGAGCCCGTGCCTTGCGCTTGCAGATCGTCGCGGTGCAGTTTGTGCGGGGTGTGACTGTCCTAGGCCTGGTGCATCAGTTCCTCAGCCACGGTTCACTTTTCATGTCCTACGGCGACGGGCGTCTCACCGCAGTTGGTGTCGCTTTCCTTCTCGGACAGTTGATCACCCTTGTGATGGTTCTGCCGGGTCTGGGCAGGCTGCTGGGTTGGTTCGGTGACCCGCCTGCCGAACCACTGCCGATGCTGGACGAGCGGCCTGTCGACCAGGTGGGTGGTCGTGCGCAATGACCCAGCAGATGCAGCATGACATCATCGAACTGCCGGAACAGGCCCCCGCCTCCACGCCGGCCGACAAATCCGGTGTCGGCGAAGTCTTTCTTGTTGTCCTGCTGTGGCTTCTGGTGGCCGTGGCCACAGGGCTGTACCTGGGTGAGTTGCACCGCGTCGACATGGATGCGATGAACGGCTACGGCCTGATCTCTGTCCTCCCGGCTGCCACCCTGGCCGGCCTCGGGTTACTCGTGGTCTCGTTCTTCGGAGCTTTGTCGCTTCCCCGCCAGCGCTTCTCGATTCTCGCCACTCACCTGGTGTTGATGGTGTTCATGGTGCACGGCATCACGGCTCTGCTCGAATCCGAACCGCGGTTCCCCATCACCTGGGTGCACCTGGGCTTCATGGAGTTCATCGATCGCACGGGCACCACTGCGCCCGGACTGGACACCAGGTGGTCCTGGCCGGGCTTCTTCGCTCTGGCGACGCTCTGGGCGGGTTCGGGTGACCCCGCGTCGTTCAGTCCGGTACTGCTGCTGGTACCGGTGTTCAACAATCTCCTGTACCTGGCCGCGCTCGGGCTGCTGATGAGTTCACTGCGGATCTCCTGGCAGGCAAAATGGTTAGCTGCCTTGCTGTTCTGTCTACTGAACTGGGTTGGACAGGACTACTTCTCCCCGCAGGGCTGGACACTTCTGCTGTATCTGTTGTTCCTGGGATTCCTGATGGCCTGGTTCCGCCCGCCGGTCGCGACGGCGCCGGACTCCCGACTGCGGCCACGCTGGATGCGACGTATCTGGCAGTGGTTCTGGCGAGGCACCGTCCCCGGTGAACTACCGCCGGGTGCTGCCGGAGCTGCGGAGAAGACGGTCGTCTTCGCTGTGCTGGTGGGGGTGTTCATCACCACGACCATCAGCCACCAACTCACCCCGTTTGCCATGATCATCGGTGTCGCGGGGTTGGTCATCGCACGCCGATGCGAACTGAAGGGGCTCCCAGCGCTGCTCGTCGTTCTGCTGTTGGCCTGGATCAGCTATATGACCCAGGCTTACTGGGGAGCCAATCTCGGCGAGGTCATGGGTGGTGTCGGCGACGTCAGCGGCACGGTGACGTCCAGTGTCGCCGATCGTGCGGCGCTGGGTGACCCCGGGCACCAGTTCGTGGTGCAGGTCCGGATGGTCACCACGGTGTTGGTGTTCCTGGTGGCGGCCTGGGGACTGTTGCGGAGACGGCGGCGGGGGTTCGAGGACCGGGTGCTCCTGGTGCTTACAGCCGGGCCGGTGGGGCTCGCGTTCATGCAGAGTTACGGTGGCGAGATCGCCTTGCGGGTATACCTTTTCGCCCTCGCACCGCTGAGCGTTCTTGTTGCGCTTGCATTCTTCCCCAGCTCGCAGGCGCGGCCGTCGTTTCTGGCGCAGTGTGCTGCCTGTCTCTGCGCGCTGGTGGTGCTGGGCGCGTTCCTGGTGAGCCGCTACGGCAACGAAGCCTTCGAGCGGATGCCGTCCGGGTCGGTGAGCGCGGTGC